>JAVBJX010000052.1:0-27718 GCA_031546705.1 Caryophanales bacterium | reverse complement strand
AAATTAATTGCCGCTATGAAAACAGAAATCACAACTCATTTAACTCAAGCAGTAAAAGACGGACACATGACCCAAGCACAAGCGGACGACATGTTAAAAGATGCTACAACACGCATTACAGATATGATTGATGGAAAAATGAATGATGTGAAAATGAGGATGCATGGTGGCATGGGACATGGAGCTAGATTTGAAAAAAGATTTGAATCTGGAGTTCAACAAAATACAAAATCTGATTCTGTGAAAAAAGCAGTAACTTCTACTTCTTTATAAATATAAAAAAACTCTGAGTCATCTCCTCCGACTCAGAGTTTTTTTAGTAAGCCATTTTCATTTATTCCACAACCTGAACAAATTGCCCTTCACTATACGGATAGCCAGCTTTTGTTATCTTCACCTGCACTAACTTCCCAATCAAATCTCCATCCGCTTGAAAAGCAATTTTTAAATAGTTATCGGTAAATCCGACACAACCAAGTTCATGATTTGTTTCTTCTGGAATAACTTCTAACACTTCTCCTTCAAATTCAGAAGCATATTCTTTTGCTAATTGGTTGGAAAGGGTAATTAATTTCTGGACACGTTCATTTTTTACTTCTTCATCCACTTGGTCTTCCATACGTGCGGCTGGCGTGCCTGTTCGTTTAGAATATGGAAAAACGTGAAGTTCAGAGAATCTGTTATCCCGAATAAAATTGTATGTTTCCATAAATTCTTCTTCTGTTTCTCCAGGAAACCCAACAATGACATCGGAAGTTACCGCTAAACGTGGCAATGCTTCACGCAATTTTACTAATCTTTCAGCAAAATGTTCCATTGTATATTTTCTCCGCATTCTTTTGAGTACCGTATTAGAACCTGATTGAATGGGAATGTGTAAATGTCTAGCGATTTTGTCTGACTTGTGCAATGCATCAATAACTTCATCGGTCAGTTGGCTTGCTTCAATAGATGAAATACGTAAACGATTGACATTAACTTGTCTATCTATTTCATTTAAAAGAGAAGCAAAGTTATAATCTTTCAGGTCTTCTCCATAACCGCCAGTATGAATCCCTGTTAGAACAATCTCTTTATATCCTGCATCCACTAATTGTTGTGATTGGAGAATAACTTCTTCTGGGTTTCTTGAACGCATAAGTCCTCTTGCCCATGGAATAATACAAAACGTACAAAAATTATTACAGCCCTCTTGAATTTTTAATGAAGCACGGGTACGATCTGTAAAAGCTGGCACGTTCATTTCTTCGTATGTTCGTGCCTTCATAATATTGCCAACTCCGTTAATCGGTTGTCGTTCTTCTTTAAATTGATCAATGTAAGGAATCATTTTTTGGCGGTCTTGTGTGCCAATAACGATATCGACACCGGGAATTGCCATGATTTCAGCTGGTGATGTCTGAGCGTAACAACCTGTCACACAAATAACGGCATCGGGATTTTGTCGAATGGCTCGCCGAATGACTTGGCGACTTTTTTTGTCCCCAGTATTTGTAACTGTACATGTATTAATGACATATACATCTGCGGTTTTTTCGTATTCTGTTCGTGCGTATCCAGACTCTTTAAATAATTGCCAAATAGCTTCTGTTTCATAATGATTTACTTTACAACCTAATGTGAACATAGCTACGGTTTTTGGTAGCTTTTTTTCAACTGTATATTTTAATTGTTCTTTATTTGTTAAAGTCAAAGTGCGTACTTCCTCTCATCATAAGTTTGCATCGTTATATTTTATCACAATTTTATAAAGAAGAAAAACACTCTCACTCCATATCATCTCATGGAAAGTTTAGACAATTAACTTACAGTAGCTTTTGGACTACACTAATTGGCTCCATGTTTGTCGTCCAACAATTCCGTCAACAACAAGTCCATTCTTCAGTTGAAAATCCTTCACGGCAGATTCCGTAGCTTGTCCGAAGTCGCTATCACAAGTAAGTTTGTATCCTAGTTTGTTCAACAGTTTTTGCAGTTCTTTGACAGCATCACTCTTATCACCTAAACGAATGGTAGGGTGCATAACTGATGATACAGAAGATTTCACCTCTCCTCCTGGTCGTTTTCCTGATCGTAAATCTGAAAGTGACAATCCGAAAGTCAACTGGAAATGTGGAATATCTACGATTGTCTTAAATCTTCCACCCCACTCAAGTCCCAAACTTTCACCAATCGCACCAACACGATGCCAACGTTTGTCCACATTCCAGTTCAATTGTCCATTAGTATCTACTACACAAAAATCAAATGCTAGTCCAAAATTATGGAAAGAGCTACCACCTCTCGCATTTGTTACAACTTTTCCAGCTTTCGTTCTGCCTTGTGCATATAAAGCATCTTGTTCCGCAATCGTGCGTAATCCTTGTGTGATAATGATACAGATTCCTTCTTTATACGCTTGACCAATTAGTTGTTTTGCCTTTGCTTCCAATGTTGAATGCACTTCTTCCAGTCTTCTTGCTGATTTTACCAATAATTCATTCAGTGAAATTGTCATTTTTCTTCTCTCCATTCTTATTTTCTAATTTAATCGCATCTTTAGAGAACGCTCCAATAATTGCCCCAAGAATCAAATACACAATGTCACTATTGGTACGAAAAATAAAAAGTGATGCTGCCAGCACCGCTAAGAGTAAAAGTAAAAAAATATTCTCAAATTGCTTCATCTGTTGTTTACACCCCTTTCAACTTCTGTTGAACGCTCACCTCAATATGAGACATTCTGCGTTCAATCTGTCCTAAAGTTGTGGTATGTTTCTCAAATTGCTCTTCCATTTTCTCTACATGAACCATCAACTTATCTTCCCTTTCTTTTGAATCCTTTCTGGATGTGATTAACAACCAAATGAAAAGAATCGCAAAAGGTCCTTCTGACAATAATGTTTTCACTACTGTTTCTTCCAAAATGGAATCAACTCCTTACAATATTAAAATTAAAAGAGAGCCGAAGCCCTCTTTTAGACATAAAAAAAGCACCCTTTAGGTGTTTGTATTGCCTTCTACTATATGCTTTTCCATCTCACTTCTGTACGGTTCAGGCATATCCTCTACCGTAATTCTGTCCATTTCCAACAGAAACTTGTACCCTCTTAATTTTCTTTCGTCCATCAGCTCGCACCCCCAAATAATTGTAGTTCATACAGATCTGCGATTCGTTCCTTAAGTTGCTTTATTTCTTCATCTTTTTGCTTCAGATGTTGTATAAAGTTTGTTTCATCCTGTTGTCGTTTTTGACTATCCTGGTCTGTGATAAGTTGAACAACTTTCGTGAATTCTTCTAAAGTAATTTCCGTAATATCTACATTAACAGGAATCTGTACTTGTTCATCTAATTCAAAGTAGGCTTCCCCTTCGCTCTCGTAACCCAACACAAAATCTGGTGGTAGATTGCCATACTTTTTTTGCCCATCTTTCATTTGAATAGCTGATTTGTAATATCTCACTATCTATTTCCTCCTAGCTTAATGAATTAATGATTTCTGCAAGTGATGTTGTGCTATATGGATAACTAGCTGGTTTTAAATCCTTTAAACAACCAAATGATGTGTTTGGATATCCCATTGCTGTCAATGCATCTTTTACACCTTTTTGACTCAATGTACTTGGTGCTTTGAGTCGTAAAACAAGATTTCTTATTGTTTCCACACCATTGCTGTCCTTTACTTTTACTTGTACGGTATTGTTGCCAAGTAATAGACTTGTAAATGGAATGGTATAGTCAATCACAGTTCCTTTTGTGCAAGTTGTGTATGAAACTACAGTTGTAGCACGCAACAACACACTGTACTGCAATGTGTCAGAAGCATCTACATCATTCGGTGTGATTTTCAACACAAAATTATTTTTATTTGGTAGTAGAATCGACTGACTTTCTATGATTGTTTGATTACTTGATGTTGCTAGGATAAGGGTTGGTGCTGCGTTAACAATTGATCCTTTTATATACCAATATCCATCGCTATACCGTCCATAAGTAGGATATGTCCCATCTGTAGCTACAATGTTGGACTGGATGAGAGAGCCACAAGAATAAGTTGTAGTTGATGTTGGATTTGAACGTTTTGCAATAGTATTTCCACGATAAACTTTTTCTTCTGAGTCATATGAGAATGGCCCCGTCAATTGATAAACTCGACTTGTAAAATTACATAAATACCAGCCAACTGTAGGAGTTCCTGATACTGTTGTACTAGTACCAGAAGGACGATAACCATTCTGATAATCAAAAGTATAAGATGGGTACATTGGAGATCCTTTGGTTATAACTGAATAAACAGGAGCTTCCCAAGGACCATCTGAATAAGATGTTGTTGTGTTTGCTACTGCATTATACTTATTGTAATAGTAATTAACCATCCCATTCACCTACCACACTAACACATAATCAAATGTTGTCGTTGCTGTTCCACTACAACACACTTTAAAATTCGTTGTTGATTTCTCCACCCAAACCTCACCCAAATAACCGTTTGGATTTTGCGAAGGTTGAATAGACACTGTAAAGTTCGTATTTCCTACACTGTGTGAAATCGTCACGCCTGTAGTGCTATTAAAGTTTGCGCTACCTCGTAACATATTCACTCCATTTAATTTCACATTCCCAGTCGAACTACCGATAAATAACTCTTTCGTATCCGTGCAGAAGCCAAGCTCATTTGCTGAAAGTGTCGGTAAAGCCACTTTTAAACCTTGTCTAATTGTGATTTTTGCCTTCGTTGTTGCCAAACAAATTCCCTCCTAACAAAGAAACGCCCTATCAAATAGATAAGACGTTTTTCGTGTATTTTTTGCTTAGAACGTTCCACCATCGATTACCGTTGCTGGTGGTGGATTTAAAAATTCAATCCAGTTTTCTACTACAGATGCAGGAGCTTGTTTTAAAATATAGTTTTTCCCAAGATCTGCCCGAATCGCTACATCTCCTGTTTGGGCTGTTAAAGCTAACATTTCGACTTCATTCGCCACAACAAATGGTTCTGACAATGCTTCTAGTGGGAGCAAGCTAGGATCAATCTTCCCATTTCCCATTACAACAACTACATCCCCTACAGCTGTTCCAGTAGCCTTCATTGCTGCATCACCAAAGTTAGGTAAATCTGGATTGATTGGTACTAAATTCCCTTCTTCATCGCCAACATACAATTTCTTCGTGTCTTTTGCCCACACAGGTTCTCCAACCTTTGGTACAACATTTCCTAAATTTGCCGCATTCCCACGTTTTACTTGAATTCCTTCCATCTTCCATTCCTCCTAAAATATGTTTTATATAATTAAAACGCCCTGCTATTTCTAGCAAGACGTTGTAATTCCTGTTATTTAAATTTAAAATGTACCGCCATCCAATGTTCCAGAACTTTCTTCAAATCCATCAGGTTCTTCTGTGAAATTGCCACCATCATACAGAGCATAACCACTGTTATCCTCTGTAAAATCATCCCCATCAATCTCATCATAACCAGAGTTGTCTTCTGTGAACGAACCTGCATCAACTACATTAAAGTTACTACCATCAGAAGGATTAGAAGGTGAATTCCCATCAGGAATCATACTTTTTAATTTTTCTATCTCTATTGTAAGTCGCTGAATATCACCTTGTGTGGCTAGACCATACATGTATTCCCTAAGTCTAAGATCTACATAGTACTCCATCTGTTCCACCGTGACATATCCTGTCATAGCAATACTAGCCGTTACATTAGCAGTTTCACTCATAATCAACACAATTTCAAATTGATTATTAACGACCATTTTTTGTTCAGAGGGTAAGAACTCCGGAACAACTGCCCGTGAAACCGCATAGAGAATTTCGCCATACTGTGGATCATTTGCGAATACACCGATTTCGTTAATATAATAACCTTCTGTGATTCCCCCGTTCATTAGACTTGACTTCAATCGGCAGTTTCTACCTTCAACCACTACACTTGTAATATCCAGTTCTTTAACGGTATGTACCAAGTCATCTAATTCTCTCAAGTCTTGTCCCATTGGCAAATCTCCATCACCAATTTTGATTTTTGTGAAATGTAATGTTGTTCCTGCCTGAACTCTTGCGAGTAGTTCTAAACCCTGATTTGTGAGTTGCATAGATTCAAATTGCGACACACACTCACCTCCTAACTTTGATTAATTGTGATTGCTTTGTGAGTAGAAATCACGCCTGATGGAAATGTATCTATATGAATACTTGAAAGCTCTAGTACATCTATACTCTGTTCAATTACCATCGTTTTTCCCATACAAAAAACGCCTCCGAAATAGAGAGCATCAGTAATTTCTCTGTTTTGTACATATATTAAATTCAAAGGCACAACTTTTTCGATAGTTTGAAGAATCTCCCTAAAAAGAGATGCATTTGAAATAGACATTGTTATGCACAATATATAATTTTGAGCATCCACTGAAACAACAGCCTTTTCCTTTCCTAAAAGAAAATCTAATTGTCTTTGTAACCATATTTCAGTGAATGGTGGTCTAGTTGTTTGTCTATTGGTGATTCTTAACCGTCTGAACTCTAAAGTTTCTGTCTTATCTGCCATAATGGAGAATAATTTTTCACGTCTAATGAGTGCTTCATCCTGTGCTGTCATAATAAATTGATTGGCAAATAAATAATTTAGTTGCTCATCTATCTTTTCGAGTTCTATATTTTGCGTTTCTGTAATTTCGTGAAACTCTTGAATCTCTGAATAGTAATCAGGTAAGTATTTCATAAGTTTATTCATGCAATATCACCTCACCAACAAGAGGAACCTCGTTTGCATCCATAAAAATGTTGCCATTGATTCCGTTCAGTTTTGTATCTGCCACATCAACAATACCTGGAATCAACAAAATACGAGATTCCAGTTGGTTAATACGAACTATTAAATTCCATTCATCTTCCCATTGCTCACGTAAAGAAAGTAAATACTGTGAAAATGTTTCTTCAATAGTGCTTTGTATCTGACTTGCTACTGTACCATTTGAGAAAGTGAGTGTTGTTTCTAAATGAATATCTTTAGAGTTTGCCGCTGAAATAGCGACTGTATGACCGATAGGAGCAAGACCTAATCCCTCGCCCTGGTTTATCGTAGGATCCATGATTGTTTGAACCCTATCAACTAGTGTCGTACTAGGAATGTTGAATTCAGAATCTAAAATCATGACACCAACTGTACCCCCACCATTTGGGGTACGGAATAATTTCACCGCCCCTACACCTTCGATACTACTGATTTTCTCGTAATAATCAGCTCGATTTCCCCCATAAGGTTGACTATTGATAACACGAATAAATCTTTTATATAATACATCATCTTCTTCGATTTCTTCACCGGGGATCAATATTTCACTTACTGTTGCTTTTGCTAAACGTTCCACAAAACTAATTGGTAACATATCACCGAAATAACGATTTCCAATCATGCCTTTTGTTTCACAAGTCATTTCATATATGCCTGTGTCTATTTTTTTAACAGCAACATACACCAAACCTTCAATACCGAATCTACTCAAAAGAGGAATATCCATCAACTCATTTTCGCCATTAAAAAACAAGCCCTTTCTAACTGCAAAAGTGGCTTGTTTCCTGTCTACTCCAAATTCTGATGTCCGTCTTTCTAAAAATTCACCGCTGGATGTATCTGCAAAACACAAATCATTGTTAATATCTAAAGCTCTATATGCTTCAGCAAGTTTCCAAGCGGACGGTGCAAGTGCATCATATATAACAGATCCTTCACGTTTATCTATATCATTAGGCACTCTTGAAAGCATATCATTGAGTATATTTTCAAACGTCATATTCTCATACATTATTTTTTCACTGCCTTTGCCATATTTACTGTCCCATGAATAGTTACACAATCAAATGAAACCAACACCTCATCCATATCAAATACCATTTGAATGTTTTCCACTGCTGTAATTCTATCGTCTTGAAGTAATGCTTCCGTCACTCTTCTCTTCGTCTCAGCTCTAACAAATGTTTCATCTTTACCGATAAGTGCTTCAAATCCGTAATCATCACCATAAATTAACTTCTCAAAACGATTTGTCTCTAATATTTTAAAAATCGCTTGTTCCATAGCAGTTAAGTTGTCTATTGTTCTGATACAACAACCCTTTTTAAAATCTAGTTGATATGTTTTAGAAGGTAAATCTGCATGTCTAGCAATTTCTGTATCGTTTTCTATAGATCCTTGTGGTAGCATTTAATCACCATCCATCATTGTTTTACAAACCTAATGGATCTAGCTTCGGATTATTTATCCTTTCCAAACGCACAGGTTGTTTGATATCTGATACTCTATCCATAATTAAATACTGATGACCACCTTCAAAACGTATTAGTGCTACTTTTTCACCAATTTCTAATCCTCTATGAATAATGTATTCTGTTTGTTCTACAAGGATATTTGTTTCTAGGAGCGAATCACAAATAAGTAACAATTCTTCTGGTAGTACAAATTTCGGACTGATTTCTACTTCTAACGGCTCAACACTTTTTATTGTTCCAAGTAGGGTTTTTGTCAAATTCATATTTCCTATCACACCTTTTGCGGCTTCTTTCACTATATTTAAGATAACATCGCTCATGAAATCACCTTCAAATCCAATGACATTGTGTGGTCATTACCTTCAAACTTGTGTGTACATTCTTCGACCATGAAATAAGTATTAATATTAAACTTCTGGATAATAATTCGAATAAATGAACCAGCACGAACTTTCCAATTCCCGATACATTCTAATTTCATTGTTTTTTTCTCTCTGTTGTATAACTGTATCATTTTATTGGCGATGTCTTTAATTTGGGCATCATTCATGTTCTCATCCATCTTTCGGTAATTCTGGAGCAATCCCCACTTGGTTATATTTTTCGAATCTTGCACAATAAACACGTCACGTTTTTTGGTTTTTTTATTGTCACGTACCAATTTAATTTTGTTATAGGTTTCATTATCAATCGTTCTTTCAAAAGAATAATCATAAAGTAAACTACCATCACCAATATAAAATTCAGCTGTATCGCTTATTTTCATATCTTCAATATCCTTTAATACTAACTGACCAAAATCATCATACAAAATGTAATTTTTACCCGTAGCTATTAAAGTAGCATCCAGAGCTTTGCAAGCTGTATCTAATGCTTTTTTTTCATCTTCAGACATGGTTGGTATTTTATATCCTGTATCAACTAATTTACCTATTTTCAACGTAAAGTCATTCGCAATTCTCTTAATTATTTCTGTTGCGGTTTTGTTCACAAATACATAGGTTTCATCAGATTGAAGATAGCGTGTTTGATCGTATGCTGTAATTTTTATTTGCTCATCTTTACCATCGCTTATTTTAAAAACATAGCCATAGAAGATACCAAAATTGCCATCCTTTACACGAACAAGGTCGCCGCCATTAATTTTAAAACCTTTTTCGTCTGTTGAACTTTGTATAATTGTTAATTCTAATGTTCCTATCTTTCCAATTCTACCAGTTTTCCAAGTAAGAGAAGAGACTGAAATTGCCCACGCATTTCCATTTTTATTATCAATTAACACTTCTAGCATGTCGCACCTACTTTTCAGGCAGTTTCAGTACAGTTCCAATCTTTAACTTTTTTAAATCACTTGTTTTGATATTGTTTAGCTTTTGAAGTTCTTTCCAGCGAGTTTCATTTCCAAGTTGCGACCTTGCTATTTTTGATAATGTGTCACCTTTTTTCATTGTGTATGTTTTATTTACTGGTTTTTTACTTCGTGCAGGAACATTTTTATTTACGACTGCACCACTCGGTGTTTTTATAAGAGCAATTGCTTTTCTCGCTCCATAAGGTTTGTATTGTTTAAAAGAAATATTAAAATCCACATCATCACAACCAGCCGTTTCGCTGTATGAAAATTTTTCAACAGTCACTAACATATTAATATCAAATGCTCCATTTACATAAACAAATGGAACAGGTCTTTGTTCTTCCTTCATCTTCTCTACGATATCAATATACACTTGAGGCTCTTGGAAAAAATCGCCTGTTGTAGCGAAATGATATCGTTGGGCTGGAAAGAAGCTCTCAAATGATAGCTCTTTTAATTTGGCATATTGCGGAACTTGGATTTCTCCTAAATCGTTAATATGATAGGTTTTACTCTCTGAATCTCCTGAAACTGTAATAGTCTCAGGGTTAATTGGAAATTTAAAACCCTCGTTTTCATAGTCCAAATAAATAGCATGACCTACGGGTTTTTTGAAATTCCATTTGGCAATAGCCCTTTTTACTCTCATCATGATTTCTTGAGGAGTTTCCATTACTTATATATTCCTTTCGCATTTGTAGCGATAGAATCAGTCATACTCTTTTCTATTTTATAAATAACTTCATCTACATCCACACCATTTTTTATGTCACCTGTAGTCATATGAACAGTTGGTTGTAAGGTAACGAAATTCTGAATTGATTTGATATCCGCTAGTTCTCGTATCATTTTGAGGTCTTCATCTGCAATATTGACTTCATCTTCTATTTTTCCGACCTTGCCGACTTTACCGACTTTCCCTACATCAGGAACATTTTTCCCAACTCCACTAGGAACTTGTATAGGTGGTTGGTTCGCACCAATTGTTGGCATTTTAAGCCCATTCACAAAATCTTTTGTCGCTCCTGAAAAGCTATCAAATGCTTGCACATAATCTTTTTGTTGCATCTTCATTCCTGAAAAATCTACTACGTTTTTATTACTGGTTGGTTTAGGAATATTATTGATTAATCCTTGAATCGCATTACTGCCAGCATTTACTTTAACATCCGTGGAAACGTGACCTATTTTTCCTGATCCAAATCCTATTTTATTGAATGCCTCCCACAAAGGGTTAATTTTGTCAATCGCCCAGTTGACTGCTTTCCCTATTACACTTGCGAATCTACTTGCGAAACCTTCTACTCCTGAAAGCATGTTTTGCAAACCTGTTAAAAAATTTATAGTTAAATCATAAAATAATTTTTTAACGGCATAAATGGGATCAATAAAAAGATTTACAAAAAACTCTGCAAAACTCACAAAAACATTCCATATATACGCTATTCCGTTGTAAATAAAGGCATATAATATTCCGAACAAACCAACTATAAATCCGATTATTTGACTTGTACTTACTCCGAAACTGTTTAATACGTAAATAGCCAATGCGATTGCTCCAGCAACTACTAATATTGCCCAATTTGCAATTAACCACGGTTTTACTATTGCCCAAGCTGCTATTGACGCTAAACCTAAAGAAACTGCCATATCTATGATGGCAGGAATAAGAAAGCCAATGATCGCTACACCGATTCCGATTAATAAAGGTTGTATCCACGACCAATTGTTAACAATAAAATTATAGACAGACTCGAAAATATCAAACATTACACTTAAAGCAGAAATAACAACTTGAATAGCAGCAGCTGCTCCAGATGCAAAAGATTGGAATGCTCCAGAATTCACGAATTGGCTAAATCTTACAAAAAGCGGCTCAAATGCTCTCATTGACCAATTTTTCAGTTGAACCATTGCTTCTGCAAACGTCATAGGCATACTTTTGAATTTAGATTCAATATCACTAGATGCCTTGAGTAATGCAGATTTTATTATATTAGCCGTAATAGTTCCTTCTGCTGACATGTCTTTCAATTGACCCATTGATTTTCCAGTCACATCTGCAATCGCTTTTGCAAGCATTGGTGCATTTTCCATGATACTTCTAAATTCATCACCTTGTAACTTTCCTGCTGCCATTGCTTGCGTCAACTGGTACATTCCTGCTTGTCTTTCTTGGGTTGATGCACCAGAAATAGTGAACGCTTTGCCCATTAATTCTGAGAAGCGAATTGCTTCATTATTTCCGCTAAAAGCATCCTTGGCTAATAAATTAAGTTTAGCAACTGAATTCGCCATGTCCATGTATCCAGTACGACTTCGTTGTGCCGCTTGATATACTTTCTCTTGTAGTTCGGCTTGTGTCTGAGTGTGATCGTTAATCAATTGTAATCGTGCAGAAGTTTGTGCGTAAGCATCCGCATTTTGAACAAAAGATGTTACTCCTTGTTGTAATGCCTGGAACGACAGATAAGTTACAGCTAATTGCTTGATTTGACGAACAAGACTACCAACTTCTCCTGTACCTTGCCGAATACGATTATTCACTTGACCTTGTAAACTTACGATTTGTTGTTCTAATTGTGTGATACGTTGCAAAGCAGAGTGAAGCTGATTTGTATTCCCTACACTTGTTTGTATGTGTGCAGATAATTGATTAATTGCTGTGATTAAGTTTTGTACTGTCTGATGTACAATTCTAAATGAGCGAATGAGATTAGTTGCTCCTCGCACATCCAAATTAATATTTGCTGTCATATTTCTAAACTGATTCATGACTAGCATTCTTGCTTGCTTTGCTTGCACAACTAAATCTTCTTGATTGAACGTGACTTTTAAACGCAAAGCAGAAACACGCTTTCTCATATGTGCTAGATTTGCATTTGATATTCGCAATGTTACATTTGCTTTAATTCCTTTGAGAATTTTCGTTCCTTCTGTTTGCAAATTCCGAAACTTTTTCAAAGCGTCAGGTTCATCAATGATAATCTTCACTACCATTCTTGTGAATTTTTTTCTTAGCTCTTGCTGTATCCTCCCAATTTCAGTTGCCATATTTGTAGCATTAATTGTCACTTTTACAACCGATTTTGGCATATGTTGATCTATGAAAGCTCGTAATTCTCTAATCGCTTGAATAGCTACTGAATTGTCTACTCGTAATTTTGATGTACGATTAAAAAGTGCGTTCATTTCATTTACTCTACGCATCGTTACGCCAATTGTGTTATGAATTGTTCTTAGATGACTTGAAAACTGGTCAGACATTCTAAATATCGTATTGATTGCTGGCATTTCCTCACATCCTTTCAGATTAAAATTTTGTTACAAACTGTTTGTAGGACTTATCGCTCTTCTTCTCAATCCACAAACCAAAATGAACATAAAAAAACCAACTCGATTAAGAGTTGGATAAATTCAAATGTTCTTTTAAAGCACTTTGTAATACTTGCGAAAAATTGATATGAGCATTTTCTGCTTCTTTATTTAGCCATGAAGGAATAGTAAGAGTTTTCTTAACTGCCTTATCATCAAGCTCTCTAATGATTTCTTTTAAGCGAGTTTTTATAATAACTTGTGTTTGATTTTCTTCTAAAGTGATAAAAAAGTTTTTAGATTCAGGTATTTCCTCACCATTTTCATGTGCATCAAATAAATATAACTTTAAAGCATCTTCTGCCATTAAATATGCTTCTTCAAATGTTTCGCCAAATGTATTGATTCCTTCTATATCTGGAAACCTTACATTGTAATCATCCTCTGCAAACTTCGTTATAACAGCTGGATATAGATAAATTTCTTTATACAAATGAAAAACCTCCTTAATTTTACTATATGTAAACTAGGGCTATTTAAGCCCAAGTTGTTTAAGTATGGAGTTTAGTGTTCCTTCTTTAATATCTTTTGTTCCATGATAGGGAATAATTACAAAGTTTTTAAAGTCTTTATGTATTAATTTAATATGTGAACCTTTTTGGCTTTTTTCTTCCCAATCATTTGACTTAGCTAGTTTTATTAGGTCTTTAGAATTCATCCTCACTCCTCCTTACATATATAATTATAATACGTATTACACGTATTATCAAGAATTTTTATAAAAATTCCCCAAATTAAAAACCCCATCAAATGATGAGGTTTACTGTTATATCAACTTGCTATCTTTGCCCGTATACCTGTCAATTCTTCAATTTTTGGTATCACTGTATCAAAATACCTAAAACTATCAACTTCTTTATTACTGTATCTGCTTTTATCCCTGTACCACTCGCCATACTCTGGTATTTTTAGGTTATTTACTTTTGCTATGATTCCTACTTTTTGAGAGCTAACACCAAACATTTTCCCTAGCTCTGTTGCTGAGTATGTTTTTTGCTCTGATTTAGGTAACGGTAACAAAGGTTCTCCACTCAACACTTCCGTAGCTTTGGAAACTAAGATATTTTTATATTCTGTGGAAAGAGTATCTACACCTGACATTTTATATAACAAATTCGCTTGTCGTGTTCTTGCGTTCATTTCCATTATCTCAAGACGTTTGTTTTTGTCGGTAGATGGCTGTTTAGTTTTTAGTGCTACTTCCTTCAATGTTTGTTCTACTCTGATGAAGTAATCTCTTGCTTGTTCTCCACGAGTGGACTGAGAAGTCATACAAAGTTTTTTCGCAAAGGCTGTTGTTAATTTGTAATCTTTAGTTTCATTGCCCTCGACATTGATGTCGAACCCTACATAATCTTCTCTATTTGTAGCAAACTTATTATCTATGATGTTTGTTTTTGCCCATCTGGAAAATTGCCCGTCAGCTAAACCTAAAAATTTATACACTTTCCTTGCAGATGTTCTTCCATCTTCATCCACTTGCAACATTACTTCGATTGGTGTTTTATCAGTGTGAACCATTACTTCTGTCATACTGCTACAACCTCCTTTGCATACAGGACATACTTTTTTCTATCAAGAATCTCCTGTCTACGAACTTCAAGAACGATGCACATTTGGTTGCAAAGGTCACTATTAACTGAGCCTAACGCTTCCAGACATACATTTAATGTATCTAAACTCATCTTTTTTGTTTCTTCAAACCACCATACAAAAATATCATTTGTTTTTGGTCTGTTTAATTTAAAGTGTTCGCAAAAAATACTGATTGTCTGCAATAATTTCTGGTCAAGATTTTCCATGATTTTTCCTCCTTCAATTTGTTGAAAGAGACTATCATTTATGATAAGATATTTCATAAGAGAAAAGTCTCTTGTGTTGTAAAACATCCGCTATTCTGCCAAGAATATATGCAGCGGATGTTTTATTTTGTTTCAAGGTCTTTTTTTATAAGCTCTATAACATAATTCTTTAAAGTTTTGCTTTCCATAGCAACTTTAACTTTTATTTGTTTATAGAGTTCTTCATCAACCTTGAAGTTGATTGTTTTTTCCATGTCTTCCCTCCTAACAATTACAACTTTACAACATAACAATATATATTGTCAAGAGGTTTTATAAAAAATTTTTTTCCAAACAAAAAAGACCACCAAATGGTCGCCTTCTTTCCCTCTATGTTCAGATAAAATATGATGGCTATGTTTGATACAAGCGGTCAAGGTGTGAAATTCACATCCCACTGCGTTCAGATAAAGTATAAAGTCACAAGAAATTCTCTATAATATTCCGTTTTTATTCAAAATATCTCGAATCATATCTAATTTTGAGTGTCGTACCCACAGCCCAAACCTCATCAATTTTTTCACTAACTCTTTCCAGTCTAACTGCATCTGGTGAATTAGCTGCTACTTCCATTCTATCACTTGGGATAATTTCATATAGAGCTAAAAAGTTACTATATTGAGTGTGTCCGGAGAAATTAGCATAGTCAGTCTGTTTATACGCTTTCTTCATTTCTGTATTCATGGCAATCAGCTTTTTATCTGCAAAAATAAACTCCGTGTTACCGTTGTCATACCAATAAGAAGTAAATTTATATTTTTGTTCAGAAGGAGAAGTATATGTCCACTTATCTATCTTCTCCTGCTTCCCTCTTATTTTCACCAATTCTTTTTCACTTATTCTACTATAACTCTCCGCTTGAAAAAGAGGTTCTTTTTTACTTTCTTTCACTCCATTCGATTTTGTTTGTTTTAGTTGTTCATTTTTAGCTACATCATTTTCCTCACCGACAGAAAAAAATGTAAGAATTCCACCTAAAATAAAAAGAAAAGTAAGTAGTACAAAAAACCATTTTAAAAACTTCTTCACAAAATCCCTCCTCATGCAAATGTTTTATTCATCCTGCACAATTCGACATTTCAAACAAAAAATCCTTCTAAAAAAATAATCTTCAACAAAAAAAACACCCTCAATCGAGAGTGTTATGCTATAATCAATTCAATAAGTTTGTTTTCTCAAGGGTGGTCGGCACGCTCCAAGGGGGTGATGCCAATGTCAAGCTTTGAAATCTTAATGGTCGTATTAACGTTCCTTTTGGTTTTATATAGCAAAGATAGAAATGACAAAAAGTAACCTACCCTTGAGTACACGCTCATTGGATGAATAGGTTACTTTTCTTTAGCTTATAAATCTTTTAGCGTGTCGTTCCCCCTTGGGGGAGCATCTTATTACTTGACCGTAGGTGTTTCCCGCACTTGCGGTCACTTTTATTATATTCATATTATAACAGGATATACTACAAATGCAACGAATGTAGTATCGTACTTTCTTCAACAAAAAACATCCCCGAAGAAAAGTCTTTGAATAAATGAGGATGTCCATGTTAGAATACAAACATATTACTTTTTGGGAGAACCGCTACGCTTACGAGGCATTGGGCGGTTTTTTTGTATTTATTTTAAGTCTGTCCAAACATCTTCTGATGTCAATTTGTTGAGTATTACTTCCGCTTTTCCGTCAAAAATAACATCGTCCGCTATAACATCAATCGTTATTTTTGGAAGTTCCCCTGCTTTTTGAATTATTGTATACCCTGTCACAAAAGGCATTTCTTTCCCATTAACCAAAAGAATTGTTAGGTCTGCATCAATTACTTCTATCCTTACGTCCGCTAACTTCATGTCTTTTTTCACCTACTTTAATTTATCCGCTTGCTTTTTATCATCCTCTATCCGTACATCAATCATTGCCGTGAGAGATGCCAATTCCCTTTTGTTCAATTCAACAAATTCCCACGGCATGATACGAAATTTAAAGAGGGCATAGTATGCGTACGTTGTCATACCATCGCCCTCTTTAATTAGTTTTTTATTTCTTCTTTTAAATCTTCTAATTCTTCATCAAAATCACTTATTTCTTGTACTTTTTTAGCTAATTTTGAGGATTCACCAGCAAGAAGCATTCTACCAAGAAGACTTTCTGCTCCAAGCACACCATATGATTTTTGTAATTCTGCATCATGTAAATCAGGGTATACAACAGAACGAATAACGAGTTTTGTCATATATTCATTTTCATCAAATTCTTTTTCATTTCCTCTTCTTGTTTTGACTTTTTTGGTACATGATTTCACTGCTTCTTTGCTCTCTTCATCAGTAACTGGTCGTATTTTCCACTTAAGAATGTTTCCTTCTTTATCTTTAAAACGATTAGACACAACAAAATCTACCACTTCCGGCTGTTCAACATTTTCAGCAAAAAACAAACTTAATTCATTCATATTTTTTCTCCTTTTCTTATCCTAATTCTGGCTTCACAAACCATTTCGGTAACTCCACATCATCAAACGTAAAATCCATATCTTCATCCAGTTCTTCCCCATCAATATCTAATTTCGCCATGACTACCTTGTCTAAATTGACATTTTTCAATATGACTTCTTGTACACCGATTGTTGATGTGGGGTCATCGTTGGTAACTGCTATATCAAAATAAGTGTCTCTCCCAGTTTTGATATAATCATACATTAACTGACGGAACAAACTCGTAACATAATAAATAGTCATAGAACCTTTTCCGTTCCAACCGACTGCTTTATTTTGTGTACCACGTTTTCCAAGAGTTTTTATTTCCTTCTTTTTCTTTTCAGCAGTAGCTTCAATTTTTTTGATGTAAAACATCGGATGATTTTGTCCATTGATAGTGGCGTATGCTGTTCCCTCTTGCCCACTAATTACATCACCTGCTTTTAAAAATCCCATCTATTTCTCACCTACCTTGTTCTGATTAAGAAGTAAATTTTTTCCACTGAATCTACTGTTTGAACATAACCTTCTACATACACACTATCCGTTTCATCCCCTTCAAACACATCTATGTCCTTTTGAGCATTGAAATTCTGAATAGCATTAATGGATTGTAATTTATTCATGTAGCTTATATACTCTGCTTTTAAAAAGCTACGACCATTTTCATTGTTGTCCACTTTTCCGATGTAACTTTTAGAAAAGATTTTTAAGAAATCATTTCCAATTGTATCAAGCACACGAATGACCCGATTTTTATGGTACTCTTTTCCCTTTTCTGGCTCAAAGCTCGTAAACGTGTTAATGTCTTGTTCAACAATGACTTTGTCGTACAAGATACTGAATAGAAATTCCCCTTTCAGCAACGCCTCAACCACTTGTGCATTGCTATATCGTTCAGTCAAATCCACTGCGTCATCGTAAGCTGTATAGGTAAGCGACTGATTCACTGCCGCTCCTGCTGTTGCTCCTGCTACCCATGCAGTTGCTTTGACTGCATCAATCTCTGTACCATCCGCAAGAATGACACCATTTTTCACACTAACAATACCTTCATGATCTGCGAGCGGATAGTTTTCAATTACACCTTGTACCTTCTTACCTTCATTACGCAAACGCTTGATAAAAGACACAAAAACTGACTTGAGCGTAGCGTCTGTAGAAGGAAGGGCAATTGTTTGGAAATCGTGTTTTTCGATTTCGCTCATATAATCAACATAATCAGAGTTGGTAACTGTTCCATCTGTACCACTAGCAAGCGGAATCTTTGCTGTGACCGTGAACGTCCCTTCTCCACTAAAATCAACCCACTCATTATTCTTCAATTCTTCAACAAGCCCTACCATTTGCTTGTCAACCTCTTCATCATCGACAAGAGTACTAATAATAAATTTATCTTCATCATCAATGTTAGATTGAATGATGAGCGAAATATCATTTCCTCTTATCCCTTTATGTTTAGCTGTTACTGATAAATCCCCAATCGTTGCTGTTGCTTGCGTTCCACCGTTCAAACGGTATACAAGCAATGTTTCTGCTCGTTTTAAAGCTTCTTTTACTAGAAGAAGTTGAGGATCTAAAATTGTATAACCCAGTGCAACTCTCAAATCAGATTCAGCATCCACAGCAATAACTGTTTTTTCAGCACCCCAACTCAATGATAAAGGGATAGAAACAATACCTCTATCCCCAATTGTTCCTAGCGGTCTTGGTTTAGACTTGAAGTTGATGTACACACCAGGACGAACTTTATTTTGCGTGAGCCATGTTCCTCCAACCATTTATTCCGCCGCCTTTGCGTTCTTGAAATCATCAAGAATTTTCTTTACTTCTGTTTTTGTATACATTTTTCCATCTTTCAACAAAGCAGACAATATATCTTTCTCTATGCCGCTATACATTGTCGATTCAAGATATTGTTGCTTTGTGAATATAGGTTCTTCTGCTTGAACATCGGCTTTTTTCACTTCAGGTATTTCTTCTGTTTCTGTTTCTGTTGCACTAACTTTTTTTAGATCAGCCATTTTCTCTCACCTCTATTTTTACTTTTTGCATCTTCTGTCGTTGTTCCCGTTCTTTGAACAAATGGATTTTGAACGAGAGATAAAAATACAGAGCATTATTTTTGAATTCGTGTTTCAGTTCTTTACTTCTTACAAGTCCGCTCTCTGTTTGGATATACTCCAGACTTTTATACAACTTTTTAACTGCTTGCTCACAATCCTCACGTGGTTTTAAATCATCCTCATGTGGATAATACACAATCATAAAATTAATCTCTTGTCGATATCGTCTACCAACTTCTTTGATAAGTCCTGAATCGTTAATAAGAACAAAAAAACAAGGGTCTTTTATCCCTTGTTTAATCGGTTCTGTGAACAGAACAATATCCGTTATCTCTGACAACTTTTGAGTAACGCCATTTTTCAATTGCTCAAGCATACAATCACTCCAAATGTTTATTTAAAAATGCTTGCATCCTAGATTCCACAAATGGTTTTACTTTGGGGCTTATTTCATCAACCGTATCTTTCATGAAATTCACAGGATCCGCATAACCAATTTGTACACCATTTCGCATAATCCGATGACCATCCTCTACATAAGATGCATACGCTTTTCCCTTTTCATTCTCAACCTTATTATAGATATCAAGTGTGTACTCATCCCAGTCACGGCTGATTGCTTTTTTTGTCCATGCATCTTTTAACGTTCCAGTATTAACGGGTGTTCTGCCAACAACTCCATCTTCAAATCGGTTTCCCAAATCAGACAGAGTTTTCTCTATAAAAGTGGGCATATCTTTAATCGTGTGGTCTATCTTCTTTTGAAACTGTTCCAATTCTTTAAAATCGAATGAACCGATACTCACGCTTTACCAACTCTCTTTAATTTTACTTCTTGATGAGTCGGATAAATGAAAGGTTCTCCTGCTTGTTCAAAATTGCAGTCCATTCCATTTTGTACAACATGAATTTTACACCCTGCTGTAATTTCGATTTCGGGAGCAATGAACAATTTCACGTCATAATCAATGTTGTTTGTTGTCTCTGTTTGTGTAGTAGCTCTTAAACTAGTTTGAGAAATAGCACAGGGCTGATTTTCAGCAATGACTATTTCTTGTTGTTCACTCACTGTTCCATTTTTTACCGTTTTAAATTCAGTAATAGCACACAATCCACCATACGTCATTTCTAAACATTGCCTTTCAAATGCTACGTTTCCAAACATTACCACACCAACTTTCTGAAGCGTTTCAGTTTAGATAGATAAGGCTGTAAAAGTACTCCGCTCACATCCTTGTTGCCATTACTATTGAACTTATACTGTACATCTCCACGCTGTATCTCAGTAAGATTTGGTGTTGTGGCTGATATTTCTGCTGATTGATTGCTTTTGAAAGCATCACGAGCAACGAAAACAACTTCATAGTCTAAATCACTAGGAATTTCATCAATGTTACAGTAATTCTTTATTTCTTGTTTTGCTTTTTCGATGAAAATATTTAACATCTCAGGATTGGCATTAGGTAAGAACATTTGTAAAGTAGCGGTATAGTCCATCTATCTTGAACCTCACGCAAGTTTATACATAAACTTAACAATACGAACATTCTTAGAATCATACACACGTTCCCAGTTGTTCTCATCTTCACATTCTAAATTGCTTGGTGTTTCATCTGTAACATTTGATGATGTAAATTTCACGCCACGGGGATGTAGAATAAAGGCTTGACGATTAATTAAAATGTCATTTCCGCCTAGAGCTTCTCGTGATACCTCTGTTGGTGTTGGGTGGAATCCTGCACCATAACCAATAGCACCTTGTCCAAACAAATAAGATGTATATACACCACTATCAATTGGATGCCCATCATCTACAATAACTTGATAACCTAAGTATGTTGGCAAGTCAACTTTACCTTCTGAATTTGGTATAGATTGGATCAAATTTTGCTTTTGTAGATGCGTAAATGCGGCACTATGCATAGAAATAGCTTTTAACTTACCTGAACTATCTCCCAGCATTTGCTTTGCCTCTAAAACAGCAGGAGCTGATAATATTGCTTTCGTTCCAGTGAGTCCAGAAATATCATATAAATTTGTTGCCATTGTAGAACTACCAAACACTCCCTTTAAAATTGAGAATAACATAGCTTGTCTACGTCTGCCCCAGTAATTTGCCACTAAGTCACCTATTGCTGCCATAGGATCAGAACCAGCTAACACATGAGATAGTTCATTGGTTTTCCAAGCTTTCCCACGCATGAATAAGGTTGCAGCATCTTTTCTTGCAGAAATTTTACCAGGAACAAGGTCTCTTGAATCTGATAAAACCTCATCCTCACCATCTAAATCATCCCAAAACGGCATGTTGATAAGTTTACCGCCACCATTAGCAAGCTTATTAAGTTCTGCATTTGTAGAAATAATTCCACTTTTAACTAATGCTGATAATTCCGTTGTACGATTAATCACATAATCATTAAATACCTCTGGTACAATTACATCACTAATTTTTGTATATACCATGTTTCACATCTCCTTTTATTGTTGTACTAACTGTTGCAGTTGTTGTGCTTGTTCAGGACTTTCCTTAAACAATCTTCCTTGTTCTGTTAGATTAAAAAACTCTTTAGAGAATGGGTTTTTGAAAGTTTGACTTCCTTTCCCATCACCAGGAGTAACACCTTTGAACATTACGTTCTGATCTTGTTCTGGAACAAACAAAAAAGCCTTGCTCTCACGCAACGCTTTCATTTGGTCATTCAGTCCAGCTTTGATTGTGCCGTCCTCGTTTAATTCAATTTTGCTTTTGTCCAACAAATTGGATAACACATCCACATCATGCACTTCTTTTGAAATCGCTAGTTTGATTGCGGATGTAATCTGAATGTCTTTCAAGTGTGCTTGATACTGTTCTGTATTCTTCGTATTATCCGCTTGAAGCTGTTCAATTTGTTTTTTGAGAGCTTCATTGTTCCCAACATTCTTTTTCAAATCGCTTAGTTGCTTATCACGATCCTGAATAGTTGTTTTCAGTTGTTCAGTTTCACCAGTCACTCTTTCAAACTCTGTACTAATCTTTGTGACAGTTGCATTAACTTCTGATTCATCTACACCCTTTGCTTTCAAAAGGTCAAATAACCATTTCCATTTCATCTTCATTACTCCTTTTTTAAAATAAAAATAACCCATCCTACACAAGTGTGTATAATGAGTTATTTTTTCTTGTTATTTTTAGTTTGCTTATCTGGATCCCTATCTTCCGAAAATACCCAATCAATATAATCTTTTGGGTCAGTAAAGTCAGTGATAAATTTACCGTCAAGGGAACCTCGGATCTTCTTTTGCTCCTGAGTAATCTTCTCCATAAACCCATCCCAACTCCTTACACAATTCTGTAAGCATTACATATTCCCAATACTCTAACCTAGCTGTTGCTGACATTTTAGCATACTTTTTAGTTTTCAACAACGGTATATGATATGTATCAACAATCTGTCGTGTGATGTGTTTAAGTATTAGCTCATCAATATATTTTCCGTTATTGTAAACGTAGCTATTCGCTCCATCATGAGTTATTACCATTATATGGCTAATAGATGGATAAAAGGAGAAATTTCTAATATCCTTCAAATTAATCCTAGTTCCTCTTGGGTGATTGTGTGTTAGAATAATAGAGTTTTCAGGAGCATCTAACAGAATATCATGTAGTTCTTGAGTAAATACCACCTTCTTTACATCTCCTGCTACTCTTATCAACTCTTCTCCTTCTGTTGAATCTGCAATAGCTGTAAATTCTCGCTCTTGTTTATATCCCTGTTTCGCAATATCCCGATTTATCACAGCTATCTTTTCAAGTACTTCCTCTGAAACATTAGGGAGTTCAGCATAAAAACTAGCTTTTGGATTGTATTTACGTACAAAATAATGCGGTGCTTTTTCTTCTACAAAACTACTATACCATTCAGTATACCCCATCGTTTTCGGTACAGGATAGATTTTTTTATTGTTATGAATTATCAACGACTCTTTTTGAGTAATATCAATAACTGTAAGTTCGTTTTTGTCTTGATTAACAATGATAGTTTCATTTGTTGGTGTACGAATAATAGTTGAAGTATCTTCTTGAACAGTTGGTTGTGGTGCTTTTTGTCTCACTGGCATATTATCAATACTTAACTGTTGCAATGTAAATCCATCTTCAAAAATAGGCTCTGATCTTGTACGACAATGCGGATGAAAAGGTGGATAGTTTACACCAACTTGTTTTTTAGTAAGCAAAAACACCTTCCCGTCAATTTCTCGACAAAAAGGTGTTGTCCTTGAATCCATTACCGCATTTAGTTTATATTTCCCCACACCATATTCTTCAAATGCTTGTGCTTTTGCTTCTTCACTGAAAAAAGCAACTTCTGTTTCAATCAATCTTCTTGCATGATATTCGGATACATTAAATTTCTTACTAATGTTCTTAATGATTGTATGTGTAGACTCACCACGCCCAAAATGTTGATACAGAGAGTTTTGCAATTCATTCACTAGTTGCTCTTTATCTTTCCAAATACGTTGACTAAAATTAAGCCCATCCGCTGCCCAAGGTCTGTTCATCACTAGCTCAATGGCTCGAACATCAGGTTTTAGAAAACTCTTTCCCCACCCCATTCCTTGTTGCAGCGTGTACATGTATTGATAATATCCATCTTTATATACACCATCTGTAAGTAGTTTCCTAGCTCCTTGTTGACGAATAGCGGCTAACATTTCCACTTCATGTCGATTTTGCATGTTCAACCATTCAAATTGGTTGATATGAAACTTACTACTCGCATTTTCTAGTTGTTTTGACCATTGTTGAGTAAGCGGATTTGCTTCGGCTAGTTGCTGATATCTTTTCAAATCCATGTGAAAATCTCTTAATTCATTAGTAGAGAGTAATCGTTTTGCTTCTGAAAGAGTTACTATATTATTAGTAGCAAGCCGTTGATACCAGGCATTGATGTTCTTCTCTACCGCTCCGAATGTTTTTTGATACTCTTGTTGCATAACTTTTAAATACTCATCACTTTTTAAGAACTGGGCATTTGTCACATCACCGATTCTCTTTGACCAGTATTCCTCAGATTTGCTCATTGTTAGACCCTTGAGGGAATTGTTCTTTATTCATATAGCCATTCATTGCTTGTTTCTTTTCTTCTGCCAACTGCTCAAGCTCTTTTTTTGTATCCGTTGTCCACGGATGATTAGCAACAATCGTTTTCTCAGAAATCACACCAATACTTGTCTTAGCATTATTGATGCTATCCGTTTCATTAATGATAATGTCACGATTAAAAATGAACTCAACAACCTCATTTGAAAAGTCAGCCTCTTCTGTATTGGCAATATGTTGATTTATAAACCACAGCAGATGTTCTAAAGCTGCTTGAAATTCCGTTTCAATGATATTAGCATCCATATCTAAATCACCATATAGAAACTTGAGAGCAATTCCACTTGGACTATTACCAAATTTATCTGATTGTGTATCTACTCCTCTACCAAACTCATATATATCTTTACGAATGGCTTCAATATGACTTCTATGTGCTTCAGTATTAATTTCAAGATTAAGTGTATCTACTCCACCATCTTCTGAAACTTTCACTGCTTGATAGGCAACAAGATTTTCTCTGAATTCCCCTAAATCTTGACCATCATAATTTTTTAAGATATACACACTATTTGGTGTGTCCGCAAGAATATTACTGTTATCTGATTTCCGCTGATCGTAGTCATCAATCAATGATTTTACAAACGTAAGTATCGGCAATTCTTCATCATTATATTTAAAACAAATAAATGGTATTTTATCCCAATTAAATTCCTGTTCTTTACCCTCTTTAATAACTATAAAGTGGCTATTTCCCTTACTAGGTGTCAGCGTTGTTCCATCCCTCTCAAAGCGTTGAACACCGTTTAAATGCCAATACTCTACATTCTCTGTCTTAATTTTCTTTCCGTCTTCATATCGTTCATTTGAGAAAATGCGGATGACTGCTTCTAACTCGGTATGTGCGGAATCTTTCCAAAACGGAATAATTTCTTCTGGCGGTATACGTTTCCAAGAAAGCATTCCGTTCTCATCGTAATATACTTGTAACCACGCTCTACCTTTGTTGATTGCATCTTTACCCACATTCTTCAGAAGACGTAAAAAAGCTTTGTTGAAATACTCATTCAACAAAGCAAGGTAATCATCGTTTTTCGTTTGAATACTTAACGGTTTCCCTAAAAGATAACCAACTTTTTGGTCAACAAGTTTTCGGATGAATGCATGGACAAGTTTATTGTTAGCTAGATTTTTTGCGGTTTGCATGACGCCATCTTTACCAAGAATTTTTCTATCCCGCTTCAACATGGCGTGTTTAGTAACATAGTATTCTTGTCCTTCTAGCATCTTTTTTCGTTCATCTGAACCCATCCAATTGTTTATTTCAAGAGCAAGTATATCTTGTGTTAATAGTTCATTTTTCATATTATCACCTCCTAGTCAAATGATATACCGCTTGGCTTTTGTTCGGTATATACCGCATATCTAAGTGCATCCAACACATCATCCCATTGCTTCACTGGTTCTCCTGTTCGCTCATTCCATACATACATGAACACTTCTTTTTTAAATAGCTTCACTTTTTCTTCAACAATCTTGAGTTTTTGCGTTTTCATTAGTTTTGCTACTACTTCCACACCAGACAATACTGCTTTATCCGCATTTCTTGCTCGTAACCCTTCTCGTCTAAATCTCTCTACGTGTTCAGGACGAGCGGAATCGCAATAAAAAAGGATATTGCCATAACGTTTTTTTATGCCTTTAGCTACACCCACCCAATAGTCTATTTCCTCATGTTGCTTACTGTGTTCTTCCAGAAGGTAATATTCTCCGTTACTCGTTTTGCCAATGACAACAATTGCCCCTGGATGTTCATATCCCCAGTCAACTCCTGCAAAGATTTTTGATATTTGTACAGGTACTTGAGAGGACTTGATATAGTGGATATCTTTGTTGAAATCTTTATAAACAACACCTTCCGCACTGACCCATAACCCTTTAATATCTCGATCATAGAACATACCAGCCGGTGTAGAATTCTTTATGTTATTTCGATAGCGTTCAGATAAAAAAGGATTTTCATCTAGTTCATAGTGAAATGTTTGAATCGTTACTCCGTCTGTTTTATCAATGTACTCTACTTTAAGCCAATGTTCAGGGTGGTCAGGATTGGTATCTACTAATATTCTCGCTCCTGTTCCACTACATCTTGATTTTATTTCATTGAACACTTCTTCATGAGCAACCGATCCCTCATTGATATAGGCTCCATAAGCGGTCATACCACGGATTCTTGCCATATCATTAATCTTTGAGTGACCAAAACAACAGACAAGTACACCAAACAACTCAAAGCGGTTTAACTTATCGAATTTGAACTCTATGTTATATTTGTTCGATAGTTCCGTTAGCACGTTACGTTCAAGCGAACCTAGTGTAGCTCCAGCTAGAATATATTGAGGTCGTAATACTCCTTCTTTTGACGCAAATTCCTTTACTCTTTTTAACTCGTATAAAAACAAATCATTATCTAGTATTGTTTTTCCTGTTCGTTTTGCACCGCTATTGATTAACATAAAATAATCATGATTCATAGCAAAACGTAAAACTTCTTGTTGCTTGGCGTGATATAGTTCATTGATTGCTATCTCTCATCGCCTCGCTTAATTTATCAATATAGGTTGATAGTTTGCTTTCTGTAGTATCCTCTGTGTTTAATTCTCTTTTTGATTTCTCAATGTTAAGACGCATTCCTTCTAATCTCAAACGTCGCTCATCATCTTGACCACTTAGCAATAGAAAATCTTTAATCAAGCTACGCAGTTCGGACATTGCTCTAGCTTGGGCATTTAAAAATGTCGCTTGTTTATCCCAAGAAAATTGGATTTCATACTCTTCTTCCTGGCTACTACCTTTATCCGAAGAGCTTCGTTTTTCACGCTTCAGTTCTTTTGTCATATCATCTTTGTTTGTTACAAACATGATTGGTTGGGCACGAATAATAGCGGCGTATTGAATGTTAATTTGTTGCCATAGAATATCTACTGGTGATAACTCTTGAAGTTCCTCAATAATATCTAATGATTCTTGGGGTAAATATTTCGCAAAAAATCCATGTTTGATCGCATTCTTATTTTGTTTCGGTGCAGATCCACCATCATTGCCTATAGCGTTTTTATTCCCAACTGGTGCACCCCGTTTAGTAACGTTACCTTCGGGTTTAGTAACGTTACTATTCAAAGCTGCTTCCCAATTGTCTTGATTTTTCCACTTTCTAATTTGGGAATCAGACACTTCTAATTCAGTTGCAATATCTTTTAATTTCTTG
>JAVBJX010000061.1:0-17592 GCA_031546705.1 Caryophanales bacterium | reverse complement strand
TTACGAAAATCTGAACTTGTGAATAATGACTTGTGGAATCATAGAGATATGTGATTTCATCTGTCCTATTTCCAAAAATTTTATCGATTAGCTAGAGTATGGTGACTTTCTTAATCAGTTGTATATACCATAAACCGCCATATTCCGCATTTCCTTTCTAGCTGCTTGTTCTCTCACTCACCTATTCCCCCTCCAAACAATAGTCCATTTTTCAAAATAAATTTCCTTATTGACAAAATAAATTTCAAGGCGTATACTTCCCTTAACACCCCCTCTAGGGTGTAGGTATAAAAAATCTTTCAACTTAAATAAAGACAACAACAAAGGAGTCACAATCATGTAATCTCAAAACTAAATAACCGTTCCACCTTTTTTAAAACAACGCTATTGACAAAAAACAATCCAACGTTTACGCTTTTTACACACTCCCTCTAGGGTGAGAGTAAAAATAAACTTTTGGAGGAATAATTATGATAGCCAATCACGAAAAAGTAACAAGGCAACTAAAAACAGCAAGAGGACAACTGGACGGTCTACTTAAAATGGTCGAAGACAACCGCTACTGCATTGACATCTCCAACCAACTATTAGCAACACAAGCTATTTTACGCAACATTAACAAAGAAATACTAAAGGCTCACTTAGGCTGCTGTGTAAAAGAAGCATTTGCAACAGGCGATGGAGATGAGAAAATGAAAGAAATCCTTTCTATCATGGATAAGCTTTCCAAATAAATTTAATTTTAGCATCTTGTAGAGCAGGAGGAATGTAGCATGAAAGAAACATTTAATATTCAGGGAATGACTTGTGCCGCTTGTGCCACTAGAATTGAAAAAGTAGTTGGTAAACTTACTGGCATCGAAACCGTCAACGTCAATCTCACCACGGAGAAAATGACTGTATCTTTTGATTCTGGAACGCTTGACAACCCTTCCATTATCAAAAGTGTAGAAAAAGCTGGATATGGAGCAACGGAACTACCTAAAGCCGTAGATGAACATACCTTTCAAGTAGTTGGCATGACCTGTGCCGCCTGTGCCACACGAATTGAAAAAGTAATCAGCAAACTAGACGGTGTTCAAAGTGCAAGCGTCAATTACGGAACAGAACGGCTCACCGTGGATTACGACAAAAACAAAGTAACTTTTCATGATTTTAATGAACGTATCAAAAAAGCAGGCTATAGCTTGCTCGAAATAAAGCAGAACAAATCAACCGTAGACGAAGACAGAATACGCAAAGAAAAAGAAATCAAAACCATGTGGACAAAATTTATTGTTTCAATTATCTTTGCCATTCCGCTTCTCTATATTGCCATGGCCCCAATGATTACTTGGTTCACATTGCCCTTACCAGTCTTTTTGCATAACCCATTTCGATACGCTCTAACCGAAATCATCCTAGTCATTCCTGTTCTGATTGCTGGCAACCGCTTTTATATAGTCGGATTTAGAGCTATTTGGCTAAGAAGCCCGAATATGGACAGTTTAATTGCCATGGGAACATCCGCCGCCGTTTTATATAGCCTGTATTCTTTCTATATTATTTGCACAGGCGATAGAGAAACTGCCAGACATACCGCCATGCACGGTTTATACTTTGAATCAGCTGGGATGATTATTGCCCTGATTCTGCTCGGAAAAACACTCGAAGCCGTTTCCAAAGGCAAAACATCCGAAGCCATTAAGAAATTAATGAACCTAGCTCCAAAAACCGCCCTTGTCATCATAGACGGAAAAGAAATAGAAAAAGCAATTGACGATGTACAAATTGGTGACATCATTCTCGTCAAACCGGGTGCAAAAATTCCCGTAGACGGTGTGGTCATAAGCGGTAACACATCCATTGACGAATCCATGCTAACTGGAGAAAGTATGCCAGTTGATAAAAAAACAGGAGATAATGTATTTGCCGCAAGCATCAATAAAAACGGGCTAATCCAGTTTCAAACAACAAAAGTTGGAGCAGATACTGCCCTTGCCCAAATCGTCAAACTTGTAGAAGATGCCCAAGGTTCTAAAGCACCAATTGCCAAAATGGCAGACGTGATTTCAAGTTACTTTGTTCCAATCGTTTTTGTCATTGCCATTGTTTCATCCCTAGCTTGGTTTATTAGCGGAGAAAGTTTTATCTTCTCCTTAACCATCTTCATTTCGATTTTAGTTATTGCCTGCCCATGTGCATTAGGACTAGCAACACCAACCGCCATTATGGTTGGCACAGGCAAAGGTGCAGAGCATGGCATCTTAATCAAAGGCGGTGAAGTACTCGAAGCAACACACAAAATCAACACCATCGTCTTTGATAAAACAGGCACAATTACCGAAGGAAAACCAGTAGTTACCGATATTATCACCACTGATGGTATGGACAAGCAACTTCTTTTACAACTAGTTGCCTCTGCCGAAAAAGGCTCTGAACATCCACTTGGTGAAGCCATTGTCAAACAAGCGGAACTAGAAAAAATGGCACTGTTCACCCCAACTGCATTTGAATCACTAACAGGAAAAGGCATCCGAGTCACCATCAATAACGCAGAAGTATTAGCTGGCAATCAAAAACTTATGATGGATGAGAAAATCGACCTAAAAGACCTAAACATCCAAGCCGACATGTTAGCAAATGAAGGCAAAACACCAATGTTCATTGCCATCGACCAAAAAATAAGCGGCATCATTGCCGTTGCCGACATTGTCAAGCCAAGTAGTAAAGAAGCAATCAAAAAACTAATCGCCATGAATATAGAAGTGGCGATGATTACAGGCGACAACAAACGCACAGCCCAAGCTATTGCCAAACAGGTAGGCATCACAAGAGTATTATCCGAAGTTATGCCAAAAGACAAAGCAAACGAAGTGAAGAAACTACAAGCCGAAGGAAAAAAAGTAGCCATGGTTGGCGATGGCATAAACGATGCCCCAGCCCTAGCACTAGCCGATATCGGAATTGCCATCGGCTCAGGAACAGATGTAGCCATGGAATCCGCCGACATTGTTCTGATGCATAGTGACTTAATGGATGTGCCAACAGCGATTCAATTATCCAAATCGACGATTAGAAACATTAAGCAAAATCTCTTCTGGGCATTTGCTTATAATGTAGCTGGTATTCCAGTAGCGGCTGGTATTCTATACCTATTTGGCGGCCCACTTCTCAACCCAATCCTAGCCGCCGCCGCTATGTCACTCAGTTCCGTTTCCGTATTAACCAACGCACTTCGCTTAAAACGATTTAAACCATACAAATAGTGTGGTTCAAATAAAAAAAAATCCTAGGAGGAAAAAATCATGGTAAAAACAATTGTAAATGTAGAAGGTATGTCTTGCGGACATTGCGTAAAAAGTGTGACAGAAGCACTAACTAAACTAGCGGGTGTAGAAAACGTAGATGTGAGCTTAGAAGCAAAAACAGTAACCGTAACTCACAACGATTTAGTGGATACACACACAATCAAAAGTGAAATTGAAGAAGTAGGATTTGAAGTAGTATAAGTCATGAACAAGGCTGGGACAAGTCGGTTTATACCGATTTTATCCCAGCCCTCTTTTGTTATTTCCCAGTATCTGATCGTTGTTTACTTCATAATAAGTCAAAAAAATATTTCTTCCCTACCATGTTGCTAAAACACAATTTTCGACAGCCAGTCCTAAACAAAAGTTTGGGACAATCAGCGTGTTTTTTAAACCGACTGTCCCAAACTCATTTCTTTTTACTCTTTATCTTGGAGCAGGGCGATTTACCATAACTCCACTACTTGCTGCTGCATTCTTCTCTCTCACAACTTTAAAAGATGCACTTTGGTTATTCGTAATATCCAAAGAATACGTAGATTGTTTCATTTCAATCGGACCTGCGATTTGTATATTATTTGCATCATATACATAGATAAATGCATAGTCAGATGGGGTCATTTTCTCACTAGGTTTGGAGAAAGATAGCATTGTTTTTCCTCCGCTTGTTTTGATGGTAGCTGATTTCACTTCCGCTACTGTTGTCTTTGCTATTAAACCTAGCTCTTTTATTGATCTACGCAGGGCATCACTTTTAGATATTTGTTTCCAAATAAGCCCTGTACGATAGTTTTCTATCATAATTAAACCCATTCCTTTACCTAATGGAGGTAGATAATAACCATACCATGGGGCAACATCACTTTGTGCCAGATTATAGGAACCAATAAATCCATATTTCCCCCATAGTTTCGGAAATGTTTCATAATAATATTTCATCGCTCCCATTGATTCCTTTGGAGTGAATGGGATAGAAGACATTGCTGCCGATAAGACTACTGTTCCATCCTCTGAAGTTCCTCCTCCTGGTGGTGCTCCATCATGTGCTAAATAACCATTTGGTCCAGTTCCTGCACCCAGTCCCCACGAGGTGGCATTAAACGTTTTAATCTGATTCGATATATCTATACTATACTGCCAATGTGCTAAAGAAGCTAATCGAGAATTATCGAACCAATCTATTCTTCTGTTATCTACCTTATTTCTAAAATCTAACATCATATGAGGAACTTGATAGACAAACAATGCACCTAACGCAGAATGAGCAATTGGCCCAATGCCTTTATATGAACCCATTGCTGGTCGCATATTCTTAAACATATTCTCATTCAAAGGATGGGTGTTTGAACCTGCCGCTAAGAAAAACAAAGCTTCATGCTCCGCAACTCCAGCACCCCAGACATACGTTCTTTCTAGTCCGTTCTCAGGTGAATAGCCAAAACTGATTCCATTTTTTTCTGCTATATAATAGAACGGCCAATCAATTCTATCATAAATTTGATAGGCTAACTGTTTCGCTTCTCCACCAAAATACTCTCCTGCCACGATTGCTCCAACTACTACAGGGCTTGTATCCATTGGTGCTGCACCACTAGCCCATTCCCTTGCTGCTGTAGTCTTATTCGCATATCCATAAAATACACCATGTTCATGTGGTACGTTATTTAGAAGTGTTTTTAATGTACCTATTGCTCGTTCTTCTGCTGCCTCTCTAGTTACATATCCCCTCTCCGCACCTATAACTAATGCATCTAATACTGAACCCATCGTTCCCACATTAACAAGATTGGTATTGGTTGGATAATTTCCAACTAAACCATATCCAGGGCTATTTCTATCTGTATTTGCTTGCTCCCAGTAATAATCGAATGTTTTTCTTACTTCTAACTCCATTAATTTGTTTATATCTATTTTTCTACTAAATTTCTTTTTTGAATTCAATGCATCTATTTCAGAAATACTTGATACTCCAGTTGCTTCTTTAATAACAAGTTTTAATTTTGTTGTGGAAACTGGTTTAATAAAGGAAGCAACAAAGTTTTTACCAGCCGTTGTTCCTCCATAGGCTTTTTCCCAAGCACTACCTGTCCACCAAAAAATATCGAACTTTTGAATTACATGACCATCTTCTTCCATACTCATGGCATCAACGGGAGATTTTTTTTGTAAATTTATTTCTATCACTGCTTCTCCCCTACTGTTTGCACCTGCCATCCATCTTGTCGAACTATCGTTGTCAATTAGGTGGTCCACTGAATAGGCAGCACCAAAAGTGGAACTAGCAATTGCCGAACTTTTTGCAGCCCTTTCAGATGCTAAAACCATTACTTCTTTTGCAGTCGATGTTGTTATATCAGATTCTGTTGGACTCATGACTTCTATTTCATTGATAGAAGGAATAGCTTTCGTTTTATTTATTTGCAGTTTTATTTTTGAAGTAGTGACCGAATCGAAATTCGCTGTGAGCGATTTACCAATGGTCGAACCACTATAGATTTTTTCCCATTCTTCACCTACTTGACAAAAAATGTCAAACTTCTGGATGTTACTGCCAAACTCCGCAACAGTTACAGCGTCAACTGTAGTAGCTTGTTCTCCTAAATCAACGACAATGGATGAAGGTGTCGTTATACTAATTGAATCCGCTATCCATTTTGTCTTTATATCCCCATCTATTGCTTTACTGGCAACGTAGGGGGTATCCCACGTAGAACTAGCACTAGCTGTTTTAGACTTAGCTATATTTTGTCGAGGTAGTTGAGATACTTTAATAAATATACCTTCTGGTTGAGCAGGTATATTCATAGAATATTTTCCACTTTTATCGGCAAGTGCCTCACCAATTTCATTACCAAAAACAGTAGCCCTCACTTTATTATTGGGTAACGCTTTTCCAGTAATTTTCCCTGTGCCGCTTGTAAGTTGATTAATAGTAATCGGCTTAATTGCTGGTGTGGCTGCATCCACCTGAATCATTGGGATGTTTGATGTGATTAAACCAAATGCTAACAAACTTGATACGATTTTTTTCATTTGTGTATCCTTTCTGTGATGTACAATAGTAACTACCTTAACTTTAGAAAAATAGAAACGAGATAGTTAATTCTCCCAATATATAAAAAAAATGCCTTTTTTTATTTATCGGCATTTTTTTATTTTTTTTAATTAAATAGAAATAAATGAGTATATTTACCCTCTTTACTCATGCATGATTGAAAAGTACTCACTATTTACCATTACATGACAATTGGTTCTGTTTATCAATACATTAAATAATTTCTTAAATTAGTGCCAATACTATGCTTAAACTACGTTAAGAAAGGTTGATACGATGCTCATAAACTTCCTGTTAAATACCATTACCTCATCATTAATAATGAAGTACAATTTAGATTGGCACAGAAAACTCCTTGCCATTTCCATCCCATTATTTGTGATATTCTCCTTATTCCAGTCAGAATATATTATTCAGCGAATAAAAAAGAAGTCTTAATGACCGTTATTACCATTAAAAGTTTGGGTCAAAAGGGATAAAAAACATCCCCATTGTCCCACATCAAATCACGCTAGTCAGAGGTAAACAACTTTTCTTGTTTTTCCTCAAACTAGCGTGATTGCTTTTGTTCTCTTCCGTTATTATCATTCATTTTTTCGTATATCAAGCTATCTATCCATTTACCATTTATTTCCATATTCTTTTCCATTCTCCTAGTTAGCCCAAATCCATTTTTCTCTAATAAGCCAATATTGTCTATGGCTGTTCCTGAACACTTCCATCTTGAAACACTAACTAACAATTTCAGGAATCCTTTTCTTATTGAAATATTTTCTCATAACAATAATACGTTTGATGATTTACAGGTTTGGATACAAAGCAAACTTCACCCATTTTCACATAATCTCTATTCTCATAGAAGTTCAATGCTTCTTCATTTTCCGAGAAAACATCTAAACGAATGCCTGTATACGCTCTTTCTTTAGCAAATTTCTCAACAAATCGAAGTATCTTTCCGCCGTACTCACGCCCCATAGCTTTTTTACTAATGATTTTCTATCCCTATCATCTAACGCACGTTAATAATAGTTAAATTTTCCTTGTGTACAAGATTTATAAACATCTTTTTAGAAATATATAGAGGGTATCCAAAAATATATATTTTTGGATACCCTCTATAATAACTTAATTTAACGTGAGATTGATGAAGAAAAACTAGGAAATCAGCTATATCAAAAGGTTTTCTACTAGATAATTTTTAAATGTAAAGAAAAAAATTACTGATTAGTTGGTTACATTGTATAGACCGAACTCTTTAAGAGATGGACCAGGTCCAGTCATCGATAATTTTACTTTTGAACCAGTCACAGTAGGAAACTCTTTTGTGTAGTTAGCTCCTATCGTTGTTCCTATATCGATATCTATCCATTGGATACCATCCCAATACTGAATGGTAAAGGAACTTAATACACTTCCATTTTCTATTAATTGAACTTTATTAAAAGTGGTGGCTTCTTTAAAAGTGACTTCCAACCAAGAATTTGTTTGTGCTGTTGCCGCCCATCTTGTATTCGTATCTCCATCAAATGCCTTGCTTGCTGCGTAAGTAGGATTGTCATACCATACACTACTTGCTTGCACAGATTGATTGAATACTAGATTTGGTACATCTCTAAAGTCTGCTAGAGCTGTTCCGACTATACCATTAGGAGCAGTTGCTGTGATCGTCACTACTTCTGGTGAACTAGTAGACACTGTAAATGATGTTTTTCCCATTTCATCTGTAGACACTTGAGACGGGATGGTTGCTTTTCCAGTTGCTTTTAGTGTAATTGGTGCATTAGCTACTGGTGTTCCATCTACATCAACCACATTCATCGTTGCGTGTTTGATAGATCCTGTATCAGAAGTGGTCGTTTGAAAATCAGGTTGAATCGCAATAGTTTTAATTTTATCTACTGGTTTGATGTAGTATATACCAAATTCTTTAATGGATGGAGTAGATCCAATCATCGATAATCTTACTTTTGAGCTTATTACGGTAGGAACTTCTTTTGTGTAGTTAGCTCCTATCGTTGTTCCTGTATCGATATCTACCCATTGGCTACCATCCCAATACTGAATGGTAAAGAAACTTACACCATTCCCATCTTCTATCAATTGAATTTTATTAAAGGTGGTGGCTTCTTTAAAATCTACTTCTAGCCACGCTTCTTTTATATTGTTTGCTGCTACCCATCTTGTGTTCACATCTCCATCAAATGCTTTGCTTGCTACATAAGCGAGGTTTCCAGACCCCCATACATCACTTGCTTGAAAAGATTGATTGAACACTAGATTTGGTACGGCTCGAAAGTCAGCTGGTGCTGTTCCGACTATACCATTAGGAGCAGTTGCTGTAATGATTACTACTTCTGCTAAGCTATCTGAAAGTGTAAATGATGCTTGTCCATTGGCATCTGTAGTCACTTGAGATGAAAGAGTTGCTGCTCCAGTTACTTTTAGTGTAATTGGTGCATTGGCTACTGGATTTCCATTTACATCAGTCACATTGATCGTTGCATTTTTGCTAAATGTTGTATCAGCAGTTGTTGTTTGAAAATCAGGTTGAATCGTAATGGTTTTAATTCTATCTATTGGAGTAACAGGTGTTGCTGTGTAAGAAAAGCCAAGTTCATGGATAGATGGACCTCCATTTATTGATACGGATACGGATGTAATCAATAATCTTGCTTTTGTTCCTGTTACTGCTGGGAAACTATCTACAAATTTAGCACCAATAGTTGCTCCAGTATATGCATCCTGCCATTGTCCATCGACAAAATATTGGATTTTAAAGCCACTGATTCGGTTTTGAAATTCGATGATGTTTACTTGATTAAAGGTGGTCATTTTTCCAAAATCAAGCTCTAACCAAGTTGGGCGTGTACCGTTGTTAATTTGAGCGTTCATGCCATCTTTGTCTGCCCATCTGGTGGTTGTATTTCCATCAAATGCCTTTTCTGAACCATAATTAGCATCATATTGACTGCTTGGGATGCTTGGTTTGTTTAGTGAAAGACTCTCTGTTGTTGGTGTCAATGAAAGTTCATTAGAATCTCCACTACTTCCACGTAGATGCACAGCTGAAACGACATAATAATAGGTTGTTCCGTTGACTACTTCTACATCTGTGTAAGAAGTGGTTGTTACATTAGTTGCGATTGTTGTATATGGACCACTTTGTGTTGTTGAACGTTTGATTTCGTAGCTAAGTGCATCATTACTTTTTGTCCATGAAAGATTATTGATTTTATCTCCAGCTGTTCCTGACAAATTGGTTGGAATTTCTAATACATATGGAGTTAGGGTGATTTCATTTGAATTTTGGCTTTCTCCAGTATCATTAACAGCAGAAACAACATAATAATAAGTCGTACCACTTGTTACATCAATATCTGCAAAGGAAGTAGTTGTTACATTGGTTGCAATGGTTGTATATGGACCACTTTGTGTTGTTGCACATTTTACATTGTAATGAGTTGCACCACTAATTGTACTCCAAGAGAGACTATTCATTTTGTCTCCTTCAGCTCCATTTAAAGAAGGTACAACTTCTGCAAGATTAGATGGAAGGAATGTTTTCTCCATCATTTCCATCTCTGAAATACTAATATTTGTTCTCTGATTGGTATAGTAATAACCGTTTAACGTATTAAGCTGATAGTATCTATAACGATTTGGATTTGTAAAGACATACTGTTGTTTTTGTGAATTATTTGCTTGTGTATTAGCTGTAATTTTTGTCCAATTGTACTGATCATATGAACCATACAGTTCCCAGTTTTTTAGACCATACTGTCCATCTCTAATCTCTCGAGTCGTTAATGTGATTTTTTCCATTCTTTTTGAATTTCCTGCTCCAAAATCAATAAAGAGGTAATGTCCTCCACCTGGATTAGATACACTTGTATACCAGTCTGTGCTAGTATCATTGTCAAAAGCTTTCCATCCTGGATGAGTGACCCAGTATGTATCCATATAATCATTTTTACTCGCTTGAATCATGATTGGTGTAGGCGAATTATCTCCCGTCATTTTTGGAATTATATCGTTGGTCCAGGAGCTTGGAGTCAATTTAACTTCATTCGACCTTCCACTTTCTCCTGCTTCATTTCTGGCAGTGAGCACATAATAGTATGTTTTTGTATTCGTTATGGTTTGATCATCATACGTATAATTATACAGAGCCATATCTGTAAATGTTTTAATTGTTTGATATGGACCACCAGGTGTAGTTGATCTTTTTAACTCGTAACTTTTTGCACCAATTACGTTAAATCCATTCCATGATAGGTGATTTACTGTATCATCGGAAATTCCAACTAAATTGGATGGAGCATTCGGAATAGCCTGATGAATAAGTTCTTCCATCATTTCTATTTCTGAAATACTAATATTTGTTCCCTGATTGGTATAGTAATAACCGTTTAACGTATTAATCCTATAATATCTATAGCGATTAGGATTAGTAAAAGCATACTGTTGTTTTTGTCCATTGTTTGCTTGTGTGTTAGCTGTAATTTTTGTCCAACCACCCCCATCATTTAAACCATACAGTTCCCAGTTTTTTAGACCGTACTTTCCATCTCTAATCTCTCGAGTCGTTAATGTGATTTTTTCGATTCTTTTTGCATTTCCTGATCCAAAATCAATAAAGAGGTAATGTCCTCCACCTGGATTAGATACACTTGTATACCAGTCTGTGCTAGTATCATTGTCAAAAGCTTTCCACCCTGGATGACTGACACGTTTTCCATCGATATAATTATTTACACTTGCTTGAATCACGACTGGTTGAGGTGAATTATCTGTCGTCATTTTTGGAATTACATCATCCGTATACCCTCCTTCTGCATAAACAAATTTCTGCCCCATAAAAAGAAAGACAAATGTAAATACAAAAAACAACCACCTTGAAACTTTTTTCATTTGTAAAACCCCCTTGATATATTTGAAAAATAGTACATTATCTGTTATGAATACTGTACTATGTCCCTAGAGTGAATAAGCTGTGTATGTTGATGTGTGTAAGAGGTATAAGAATGAATGAAATTTTAATTACAAACAGAATAGTCAGTTAACTTATTTTACATAACAAAGATGCTATCCTTTACACATGAAATATTCCATATGTACAAGCAGTCTTGATTAAATAATAGAATAGAATGGATTATCAGTACTATACTTGTAATAATAGTAACATAGTATTACTTTCCTGCATACCATTTCCGTAAAACCCAGTTTATACCACAAAGAAAGACTGTTGATATTTTCTCAAAACCCTATATTTTGTCCTTTTGGAAAAAAATAAAAAAGCACATCACCATAAGGATGACATGATTTCTATCTCTACTAACTAATGCGTAACACCAACCCCAAAATCATCTACTGACATTTCTTTTTCTTGCTCTAATAAATCTGACGTAACCTCTATAAATTCTCTATAGTTATGCAAATTAAATTTTTTAAAAGTATCTTTCAATTTTTTTCAAGACTTGGATTCATGTTATGCATAAAACTAATTTTGCGTTATTGTCAAAAGCTAGATGTACAACATGTTGAAGATCTGCTTTATTGATATGTTCAGACCCAGTTTTATTATTTATTTACTCTCTAACATGTTGAACAGTTTGATTGTCTTTCAAGCCTTTAGTTTTATTCATGATAAACTCTAACATTTTCATAAAAATCCCTCTTAATTTTTTTACATAATATAATAATTCAGCAAGATTCGAGTGATTTCCTTCATTGAGTTTGGAATTTTTTTAGTTTAACTTACTATACAAAAATATTTTCCAAAAAATATTTACACGTATATAAATACGTTTTATAATAGAATTATTGGAGGGGGTAAGATGAAATTATATTCATCAAGAGAAATCATAAAAATGATAAAGGCTGATGGTTGGTATTTAGTCAGTTGTATGGGAGATCACCACCAATATAAACATCCTACCAAAAAAGGTAAAGTAACTATCACCCATCCAGTCAAAGACATTCCACAAGGAACTCTTCATAGTATCGCAAAACAAGCAGGAATTACGTTCTAATCCTTGCTTGTTACAATAAATAAAAAAGGAGATAAAAACATGAAAGATCATTATATCTATCCAGCTATATTTGATTATGCTGATGATGGCATTTCAATGGAGTTTCCTGATCTACCTGGCTGTTTACCTTGTGCAACAACAACAACGGAAGCGAACAAAAACGCCAAAGAAGCCCTAGCCTTACATTTACATGGTATGGAAAAAGACGGCGATGACATACCAGAACCAACTGATATACGACATATCAAACACGAACAAAATCAAGTAGTAGTATTGATTGAAGTATGGATGCCACTTTATCGAAAAGCAATAGAGGGTTATGCTGTTAAGAAAACTTTAACTATACCAAAATGGTTAGACGAAGCGGCTAATCAAGCGGATGTTAATTTTTCTCATATATTACAACAAGCTCTAAAAGAACATTTAGGATTAAATGATACAAGACCATAACTGAAACTATTTTAGGAAAATCGTCTTGTTTCTAATGAATAGACATTTTTCTCATTTTAGCAGAAAAAAACTATTTCTACAGAGAATTAGAAAACACGTATATTTATTAACTATTCCTACCAAAGAGGGGAGCATTATTTTTACTTATAATAAAACACTACACAGGTTTTGTAAAAATACAGAGATTACAACTACACTACAGACCTACGGACACGTATTAGATGAATTGGAACAAAGAGAACCTACACATATTAGTGAATTAATGTCCAATATTTATAGGTGATTCCATACAAAAGTAATGTGTAGGAATGTACCAAGAGTGTACCAAACAATTTCAAATAACAAAAAACATCTTTATATACAAAAAAACAAAACCCCTCAAAACCTTGTTAAATCAACGTTTTTAAGGGGTTTTCTATTTATATATTTCTCACCATTTTTATGTATGGCGGATACGGAATGCCAATGAATGCAATCACAACTTAAACGTATGATAAAAAATCTACCAAAACAAATTTAAAGACATCTCATGTTTGCCTACCTGACCTTAATTTCTGTCCAATTTATTGTAGCCTATTCAGGTTGTGCTGTTAGCTATCGTTATCCTTTACTTGGTTTATAAAAATAGCCAATAGCCAAAGAAATAAAACAAATAAACACAAAAATGAAGAATAACGGATTTTGTAGCCCACCAAATAGGATGAAAAGGGAACCAATTGTTGCGAGAATCGGACATACAACACCTTTTACAACACCTTTAATTCGACCTTGCTTCCATAACATAAAGACTTTGAAATAAAGAGCAATATACAGTAAATACTGCATAGTGACGGAAATCTCCGAAACATCTGAGTTCGGCAGCATGTTGTATTTCATTGAAAAGTAATGAATTACCCACCAAAAAAGACAAATGACAAACGCAAAAATGCCTGAATTGACTGGCATATTATTTTTATGATTTATAGTAGAAAGCCATTTAGAAGAGGGTAACATACCTCTAATTGCTAGAGAATAAGGTAGTCTAATAAATCCTAATACCACTCCATTGACCGTTCCCATTACAGAAATAACGATAAAAATAAGGAGTGCTTTAGCTGCTAGTTGACCAAATAATGAAGTTGCTAGGAAATATACACTTTCATCTCCAAGTTCAATCACTTTCTCTGGACCTACATAAGAACTAATTCCAATAAAATAAATGAGATAACCAATAAGAATAAACAACGGAGAAAACACCAAAGCTCTAGGAAGATTTTTTTTGGAATTTTTCACTTCGTGTGCAATAGCCGTTGATATAATCCAACCATCGAAAGAAAATGCAATTGGACCGATAGCACTCATCCAACTTAAGTTGGATTCTGTATTTGGTAAGCTGTTGAAGATACTTTCTACAGGATTACCAAACACAAAACCAGTAACACCAATGACGACAAGCGGAATAATCTTAACGATTGTCGCAAAATTTTGGAAATATCCCCCGATTTTTGCAGAAAGAATATTGTACACAAAACAAATAACAAACCAAGCAAATCCAATGGCGACTTGTTCCATCAAGGAGAGCTTTAAATCAAATAGGATACCAAAAAATATTCCGACAACCCATGAAATAACCGTCGTAAGCGTTGGATAATAGATAAAAGTTTGAAACCAGCCAAAAGCAGTGGCAAATTTTTTGCTGATAAAATCTTCAGAATAGGTAATAATACCGCCCGGAGCATCTGTTAAAGCAGCCAAACTACTAATCGTAAGACTTCCAAAAACAATACTAATTGCCGCAATACAAAAAACAAGTATCCCAAGTAATACATTCCCATTTGTTGTTACTAAAATATTGTCGGTTTTAAAGAATATTCCAGAACCAATTACAATGCCAACAATCATTGCAACCGTTGTAAACAAATTATATCTGTGTCCTTGCATAAACATCCCTTTCATTCTTTTAGTTCAAAATCAAGTGTATCCGTTCACTCTTTTGAAATCCCCAATCCTTTCATTTCATGATTCATCAAACATCATCATAACAACGATATAAAGAAGCCGCAAATTGATTCACATCTGTGTTTTGACAACTTAAAAAATCAAGAGTAATTATAGCATACTTTCAAAAAACATAACAAAACGTTTAGAAATGAATCTATTTATTATCTCATTTTTGTGGTACTACATTTCCAATCATTTTATAATACTCAATAGTTCACAAAGATTAAATCAGTTAACTTTCCAGTATTTACCTCCATACAGTTCAGGTCTGAATCCTAGGGAATGAAGTTTTTATTTTTAAAAAACAGGCTATGCGAAGGAGAATTAAAAAGCTCTCTTCACACAGCCCGCTCTATTTATTTCTTTGTTTATAAACCTTCATCGCAATCACATAAAACAAAATCGAGATTCCTACTAACCAGATAACAGCTGTAACAATGGCACTGTAATCTGGCTGCCCCATTAATAATGAGCGCACACTTCCAGCAAGTGGTGTCATCGGTTGGTGATCGGCAAAAGCACGAAGCCCCTTGTTCATATCACTCGTTGGGACAAAGGCGGAACTTACAAACATAAGCCCTAGTAACAAGTAGGAGAATACACTCGCACCTTCATTAGATTTTGCCATTAGCCCAAAAGCCACTGCTATCCAAGTGAAAGCAAAAATAGTGAGCAGTATCATTCCTACTGCTTGCAGCCACTCCACAAAATCAGCTTGGGGACGAAATCCCATGAGAAGGGAGACGAGAATCACGGTAACTACTGATAATAGGTTCAATAGTAAAGATGATATTACATGCCCTCCTAAAATGGAAGATTTGGAGATTGGCATGGAATGGAAACGGTCAAAAATCCCTCTTGTCATATCCATATTTACTCGGACTGCTGTGTAGGCAATCCCCGTTCCTATACACATGAGCAGTACACCTGGTACGATGAAATTAACATAATCCGCTTTATCCATTGTCATAGCACTGCCAAAAATGTAGACAAAAGCTAACATTAGCATAATCGGCATGAGAATAGTTGTGATAATCGTATCAACACTACGGAAGGAATGCTTCATCACCCGTCCGCTCATGGTCATGGTATCACTAAAAAAATATTTGTCGCTCATGATTACTCTCCTTTCTTTGCAGTGACAGCGAGGAAAATTTCCTCAAGTGTCGGTTGTTTTTCAACATACTCCACTTTTTTAGAAGGAAGAAGAGTTTTTAGTTCTTCCATAGTACCTTGCACGAGAATTTTTCCTTCATGCAAAATGGCAATGCTGTCAGCCAACTGTTCAGCTTCTTCTAAATATTGGGTAGTGAGAAAAACTGTAATACCATCTTTCGTCATATTCCGAATTACATCCCACATAGCCAAACGTGCTTCTGGGTCAAGTCCAACAGACGGTTCATCAAGAAAAACAAGTTCCGGTGAGCCAAGCATGGTCATTGCCAAGTCTAACCGACGCTTCATCCCGCCAGAATAAGTAGCAAGAGCTCGGTCGGCAGCTCTTAACAAATCAAAGTGACGCAGACTTTCTTCCACCGTTTTTTTTCGATCGGGTAAATGGCGAAGCTTTGCCACTAAATCAAGATTTTCTCGTCCAGTCAAAATATCATCAACTGCCACACTTTGCCCGGTTAAACTGATTTTCTCTCGCACTTGTTTTGGGTTTGATTGAACGTTGACACCGTAAATTTCAGCTTTACCTTTGTCTGCTTGGAGTAAAGTAGTTAAAATTTTGATTATAGTAGTCTTACCAGCACCGTTTGAGCCTAAAAGAGCGAAAACACTGCCTTTTTTCACTTCAAAATCCACGCCTTTTAGCACTGGGATATTTTTATAGGATTTTTCAAGCCCTCGTACTAAAATAGCCAGATTACTTATCATACTTGCCTCCCAATTCTTTTATGATGCTTTCATTTAGGTCTTTACGCCATTTGGCAGTGTACGTTTTGGCATTTTCCAACAGCTCATCACAGAAGGAAGCCACATCTTCACCAGTAATTCCCAACACTTTTTTGCCTTCCGCTGCCCCGGTTTCGAATAAATCTATTAATTCATAATGAATTTTCAACATATCATAACCGTCTCCCGCTGCAAAATTCCACATATATTTTTGAATCTTTTTAAATACGAATTGATAATCTTCCGGCATAACATCTACCCGTGCCATCATCAGTTTGTACTCTTTTTTATCACCAATCATTTTTTTGAAAATATCAATCATCTTATTTATCCTCCTTTAAGTTATTGATTTTCGATGAAATAAACTCCCATTTTTTCCAAAATAGTTGTAATTGCTCATGCCCCACGTCATTAAGTGTGTAAAACTTGCGTGGCGGCCCCATTTCAGATGGTTTTTTTTCAATATTCACCAGCTTTTTCTTTTCCAGTCGAACCAAAATGGTGTAGACTGTCCCCTCAACAACCTCTGTAAAGCCCATTTCATTAAGGCGACGGGTGATCTCGTAGCCGTAAGTATCTCCACGGCTGATAATTTCCAACACACAACCTTCTAATACGCCCTTTAACATTTCAGTTAAATTTTCCGTGATAAACACCTCCCAATCTACTAAGTCATACAGGTATTCCGTATTACTTAGTACACGGTATATTGTATTACTAAGTAGGGGAAGTGTCAAGTAATAATTTAACTCGTTGTGCTAGTTAAATGCATCAAAAATGATCAAAAACAGCTTGAATTCATCAATTTTAATCATCTGATTGTAGGAGTTTTAAATTTGTGCTTAGTAATTTTGAACAAAAACTGTAATTTTGTCTATTTGTTGCA
>JAVBJX010000045.1:0-29081 GCA_031546705.1 Caryophanales bacterium | reverse complement strand
TCACTTACTGGTAGTTTTGAACCACCCACATTTGTTATGACACTCTAAAGGCGTAAATTCGGGTGTAACTCACCCTACATATTAACAGTATCTTTTTAGTGATTACACTGCTAATTTACTTAAATTGACACTTGCGTTTAAGTCCCTATCCATCTTTACACCACAACTACAAACACTCTATCCCTTAGCTTTAGGTTGTTTTTAATTGTTCCACAATGACTACAAGTTTTAGAGGATACATACCATCTATTCGCTACAACTAACTCTACATTCCATAATTTGCACTTATATTCTAGTTGCCGTCTAATTTCATAGAAGTTACATTGTTGTATTGCTTTCGATAGGAGTTTATTTTTCATCATTCCTCTTACGTTTAAATCTTCTATGACAATATGAGTTGGCTTGGTTCTCACTATCTTGCTTGTCATTTTAGATAGATGGTCATGACGGATATTGGTGATTCGATTACGCAAGGCTCTTATTTTTGTTTCGAGTTTTACAATGTTACTTGTTTTTCGATAACTTTCTCCTTCCTTATTCATGGTATATTTACGAGAAACTTTACGCTGTAACCTCGCTAGACATTTCTCTAGTTTTCTTAATTTTACTGATTTGTTGATGTTTTTATATACCTTGCCCTCCATTTTTCGTTACAAGCTACACTCCTCCTGCGAATGACTTCTTCTGTAAAAGTCTTTACTCCGTCAGGATATAAGCGACTTGTTTCGCTTTTCTTTTTGTCTAGCTACACAAGTCATTTCCTTCCTCCGTACAACTTCTTTTGTAAAAGTCTGCGACTTTTCCGTCAGAAGTCTTTACTTCGTCAGGATATAGGCGACTTGTTTCGCTTTTCTTAGTCTAAACGTTCAATAATTGTTGCGTTTGCCATTCCATTTCCTTCGCACATTGTTTGAAGTCCGTATCTAGCCCCTGTTCTTTCCATTTCATGAATCATCGTTGTCATTAGACGAGCACCACTACCTCCAAGTGGATGTCCTAAAGCGATTGCTCCACCATTCGGATTTAATTTTTCGGGATTTGCTCCCGTTTCTTTTAACCAAGCAAGCGGCACAGAAGCGAACGCTTCATTCACTTCAAAAATATCAATATCATCAATAGATAAACCAGACTTTTTCAACGCTAATTTTGTGGCAGGAATTGGTGCTGTCAGCATCATTGTTGGATCATCACCAATCACAACACGGGTTAATACTTTAAAACGTGGCTTTAGTCCAAGCTCTTCTGCTTTTTCACGTGACATCAGTAAAACTGCCGCTGCGCCATCTGTCATTTGACTAGCATTTCCTGCATGAACAACTCCATCTTCTTTAAAAACTGTTTTTAAAGTTGCTAATTTTTCAACCGTTGTATCCGCTCGTGGGCCTTCATCTGCTGTAACAATTACTTTTGTACCATCTTCAAGCGTTACTTCCACAGGCATAATTTCTCGCTCAAATCGTCCTTCTTTTTGGGCTTGTAATGCTTTTTGATGACTTTTATATGAAAATTGGTCTAATTCAGCACGAGTTAAATTCCATTTTTCAGCAATTCTTTCTGCGGACATTCCTTGATGAATTAATTCATATTTAGAGGAGAGTTGTTCGCTAGGGTTTACGCCTTGCATTGGGCTTCCCATTGGAACACGAGTCATACTTTCTACCCCAGCCGCAATGACAATATCCATATCTCCACTAATAATTGCTTGGGCTGCAAAATGAACTGCTTGTTGACTAGAACCACATTGACGATCAATAGTTACTCCCGGAACTTGTACTGGAAAACCAGCAATTAATGTTGCTACTCTCGCAATATCCATTGTTTGTTCACCAATTTGACTAACACATCCCATAATGACATCTTCCACTAAATCAGCAGAAATGCCTGCACGTTTGATTACTTCTTGCAATGGTAATGCCGCTAAATCATCGGCACGGATACCACTCAAAATCCCCTTTCTTTTTCCAAGCGGTGTTCTTACCGCTTCCACAATAACTGCTTCTCTCATGCTAATTCCTGCTTTCTTCATTTATATTTTTTACATTACAGCCAGATATTTTTACTTATTTTTTCATTCAACAAGTTGTATCGTTCATTCCTAACTTTTCCAGAATTTCCCGGTTATGTTCGCCTAATTTTACTCCACTATGTTTATATATTGCTGTAAAGGCAGTTGACTTAATTGGATTTGCTATTTGTTTTTCATTACCATTGTCACTTGGAACATCCACTACCATATTTCTAGCAACAAGTTGTGGATGCATACTTGCTTCTTTCACTGTTAAAACTGGTTCTACACATGCTTCAACTCTATTAAAAATAACTTGCCATTCATCGAATGTTTTTGTAAGAAAGGCTTGTTGAAGTGCTTCTTTAAAAATTCTAACATCTTCTTCTCTTTCACTCATACTAACTGTGATTAATTCTGGTTGTCCAATTGCCTCACAAAGCAATTTCCGAAACGGAGGCTCCATACTTCCAACTGAAAAATATTTGCCGTCTTTTGTTTCGTAGTAACCATAAAATCCCCCACCGTTTAGCAAAAATTCTTCCGCACCAAATGTGACATTTCCCATTAATGCCGCAGGCCCAGCAAAAGAATTTAATGAAAATGCACAATCAGTCATACTAATATCTAGCCATTGCCCTTCATTTATTTTTTCTCTCTGCATGACCGCTAATAAAATCCCAATAATACTATGAAGCGATCCTCCTGCTACATCAGCAATTTGAAAACCTGCTGGAATTGGTCCATTTGCTTTTGTTCCTGTGTAAGAAGATATCCCTGAAAGTGATACAAAATTATTGTCATGCCCTGGACGATTTTTATATGGTCCTGTTTGTCCATAACCTGTGATGGAACAGTAAATAACTTTTGGATTAATAGCTTTTAAATCTTCATAACCAATTCCAAGTCGTTCCATTACTCCTGGTCGGAATTGCTCAATGACAACATCGTATTCCATTACTAATTTTTTTATTGCTTCAATAGATTCTGGTTGCTTTAAATCTAGTGCTAATGATTTTTTGGAGCGATTTAAATACGTATGAACAACAGAATCCTCCCCATTCTTTGAAAATAATGTACGAACTAAATCTGGTCGGCTTGGCGATTCAATATGAATTACATCTGCCCCAAAATCTGCTAACATCATCGTAGCAAATGGACCTGGGAGTAGCGTGGAGAAATCTAGTACTTTTAAATGACTAAGTGGATGCAACGTTTTCACCCTTTCTTAATTAATGATAATTGTTACCGCTTACAAATGACTCTAAATGAAAAGGGAAAAAACACCCCCATTAATTTAGACTCGTGAAATCCTTCTAAAAAACGTAGTTAATCAGCATATATCTTTATATAAATAGTACATCACTTTAGCGGTGAAGAAAAGCAAAATATTATGAACTTCTTCTCTTTTTTATTAACTATCTATTTCAAAAAGATATCTACAAACTTACTTTTCATACAATTATATTTAGAATAGTTTATATTGAGTTTAAAAACACAATATATATTAACTATTAGAAAGGATGATGCTCTATGCAAAACAAGGTACTCATTGTTGATGATGATCCACATATTCGAGAATTATTAAAAATTCTATTAAAAGATGATGGTTTTACTGTATATGAAGCGGTTGATGGCTGTGATGCTCTACTCAAGTTAGAAACAATAAAAGTAGATATTGCCATTCTTGATGTGATGATGCCAAATATGGATGGGTTTGAACTATGTCAAGAACTACGAAATTATTATGAGTTTCCAATCCTCATGCTCACTGCAAAAGGGGAAACAAGTCAAAAAGTAAAAGGATTTCAACTTGGAACAGATGATTATTTAGTTAAACCATTTGAACCAATGGAACTTCTTGCTAGAGTTCGAGCATTATTAAGACGTTATAAAATTACTACATCGCAAATGGTCACCGTTGGCGAATTAGAAATGAATCACCAAACATATGAAATAACTGTGTCAGGTCAACATTTAACTCTTCCATTAAAAGAATTTGAACTTCTATTTAAACTTGCTAGTACGCTTGGAAAAACTTTTTCCAGAGATCAACTAATTGAAGATATTTGGGGAATTGACTTTGAAGGAAATGAGCGAACATTGGATGTTCATGTGAATCGCATTCGAGATCGTTTTCCTGAAGAAAAGCATTCATTCAAAATCCGTACCATTCGAGGAATTGGCTATCGGCTTGAGGCAACTACATGAAAAGGAAAGAGATTTTACGATTTATTCGTTCCCTATCCAATCTTCTACTCATTCTTTGTATTGGAGGAGTGTTAGCCTTTTTCGCTATGTCTTTTATTTACGAAAAAAGTGGATGGTATCCATCTAATTTCACAAGGCAAGTACTTCAATCTTTCATTGGTGGGGTTTTTGCTATAATTATGATTGCGATTGGTGCATTTATTTTTCGTAAAAGAATTAAAAAAAGAATTGATGAAGCTGGTGGAATATTCTCTCGAATAATTGAAGCAATCGAAAAAATAGCTACAGGTGATTTTAATATTCATATTGATAGTAAACAACCAGATGAACGATTTGCTGAACTCGTTAAAAGCATGAATTATATGGCGGCAGAGCTTGGCAAAATGGAAGAAATGAAACAAGAATTTATTTCTAATGTATCACATGAAATCGGTTCTCCACTGACATCGATTCGTGGATTCGCTACGGCATTAAAACAAAATGATTTAGACGAAGCAGAACGTAACCGTTATTTGACAATTATTGAGATGGAAAGTGTTCGCTTATCCAAATTAAGTTCTAATTTAATGCGGCTTACACTCTTAGATGCTGAAAATCGCACATTTGAACCAAAAATGTATCGGCTAGATAAACAGCTAAGAAACAGTATTCTTTCGTGTGAACCACAATGGACAAAAAAAAATATTACGATTGAAGCAATATTTGATCCTGTAACTATTACCGCAGATGAACAACTATTAAGCCAAGTATGGCAAAATTTAATTTACAACAGCATTAAATTTACCCCTGAAAACGGAGAAATTACATTAACACTTTCTATGAAAGAGGAACAAATTCATTTTACTATTACCGATACAGGCATAGGTATTCCAAAAGAACATATCGCCTACATTTTTGAACGATTTTTTAAAGTAGATAAATCAAGAATACGCTCAATGGGTGGAAGTGGACTCGGTCTATCTATTGTTAAAAAAATTATTGATATTCATAATGGAACAATTGAAGTAGAAAGTATAGAAGGAAAAGGTAGTACATTCATAGTGTTGTTACCTCTCAAACCTTCCGTAGTGGGATAAGAATATTTTTCGAGAGTAGAACACAATATCTTTTTGAATGGTTTTAGTGGTTTAGGATTAGTTCGGAATTTTAGTTTTTGCAATCACTCCCCAGAAATTATTTCCAGTTTATATTGTGTTTACAAACTTATTTTACACTCTTATTATTGACGTTAGGACACCGTCTTTTAGAGGTTTTTAGTGTTTAGGAATAGTTCACTAAAACATTGATTTATCAACCATTCCTTCCATGAGGATGATACAGTTGGGTTGCTTTTCACCCTTTTTGCCTCATCCTCATGGAGGCAAAATATTTCCTATTTATTCCTCTTAGCAGTACGATAAGAACATTCTTTTTAGAACGGAGTTGAAATAATGCTGAAATTATTTCGTTATTTAGGCCCTTACAAAATAAGCATTTCCCTAGTTTTCCTTCTCGTATTCTTACAATCTCTTTCAGACTTGTATTTACCAACACTTATGTCTGACATTGTTGACACAGGAATTATGAAGGGCGATACCAGTTATATTATCCAAATTGGTTTGTGGATGCTTGCCGTTGCTTTAGCAGGCACAATTTTTTCCATCGGTACAAGTTATTTGTCAGCAAAAGTTTCGATGGGATTTGGGAAATTGCTTCGAAGCAAAGTATTTACCCATGTAGAAAATTTTTCTCTACAAGAGTTTGACAAAATCGGAACTGCTTCACTTATTACAAGAACAACAAATGATATTACCCAAGTACAACAAGTGTTAGTGATGATACTCCGAATGATGGTTAGTGCACCAATGATGTGTGTTGGGGGAATCATTATGGCACTTTCTAAAGATGTTCATTTATCTTTAGTATTCATTGCCATTATCCCTGTGATCGTTTTGGCTATCTTTCTTGTGATTAGAAAAGCAATTCCACTTTTTAAATCGATGCAAAAAAAATTAGACCATTTGAATCTTGTACTAAGAGAAGGATTAACTGGAATTCGAGTTATCCGCTCTTTTAATCGGATTAATTATGAACATGACCGTTTCAATAAAGCAAATTTTGATTTAACTGGAACAGCTTTAAAGGTCGGAAAAATGATGATTGTTTTAATGCCATTAATGATGTTCATTTTTAACCTTTCTTCTATTGCGATTATCTGGTTTGGAGCAAAACGAATTGACACTGGGCATATGCAAGTTGGAGATTTAATGGCATTTTTACAATATGCCACGCAGATTATGTGGTCACTGATGATGGTTGCGATGATGTTCGTTATGATTCCTCGTGCTTCTGCTTCTGCTGTTCGTATTTGGGAAGTATTAGAAATGAAACCTGACATTAAGGACGCAGAGGAAGTAACACAAATTGCTGAACATAAGGGAAAAGTTGAATTTACCAATGTGGAATTCAGTTACCCTGGTGCAGAAGAACCAGCAATTTCTAATATTTCGTTTGTAGCAAATTCTGGTGAGATAACCGCAATTATTGGTGGAACAGGATCTGGAAAATCCACTCTTATTAATCTCATTCCACGATTTTATGATATTAATAAAGGTGCAATTCTCCTAGATGATATTGATATTCGTCAATTATCTCAAGCTGATTTACGCCAAAAAATTGGTTTTGTTCCACAAAAAGCATTACTTTTTTCTGGAACAATTGCCGAAAATATTCGCTTTGGAAAAGATGATGCCACAGAAGAGGAAATAATCCATGCCGCAACGATCGCTCAAGCAATGGAATTTATTTCCGAAATGAAAGATGGTTTTAACTCAACTATCTCTCAAGGTGGACTCAATGTATCAGGTGGCCAAAAACAACGGATGTCTATTGCTCGTGCATTAATCCGCAAACCAGATGTCTATATTTTTGACGACAGTTTTTCCGCTCTGGATTTCAAAACCGATGCCCTACTTCGTGCCGCTTTGAAAAAAGAGACACTGCAGTCTACTGTTCTTATTGTTGCTCAACGTGTAAGTACAATTATTGATGCAGATAAAATTATTGTATTAGATGAAGGACAAATTGTTGGTATGGGCACACATGAACAATTAATGAAAACAAACGATGTGTATAAAGAAATTGTATCCTCACAATTAACAGAGGAGGAGATCGCATGAGTAAAGAAGAAAACAAACCACCCCAAAAACAAGATGGTGGTGGGCCAATGGGGATGGGTATGTCCATGCCCGTCCAAAAAGCAAGAGATTTTAAAGGCACACTAAAGCGACTGATTAGTTATTTATCACCGTATAAAACTCAATTATTTATCGTTCTTCTTACGGCTATTATTAGTACTGTTTTTAGCATTGTCAGTCCAAAAATAATGGGGAAAGTAACAACCAAATTATTTGAAGGCATTATGATGCGACTCAAAGGAGTTCCAAATGCTACAATTGATTACGATTATATTTTGAATATCGTTATCTGGTTAATTATTCTTTATGCTATTAGTGCTGTATTCAGTTACTTACAACAATATGTTATGGTAAATATTGCTCAAAAAACAGTATATGATTTGCGTAAAAGAGTAAATGAAAAACTCACAAAGCTCCCATTGAAATTTTTTGATTCAAAATCGAATGGAGAAATATTAAGCCGAGTTGTCAATGACGTAGATAATATTAATAACACATTGCAACAAAGTTTAACGCAGTTCATTACATCTATTATTACACTCATTGGTGTACTAGTGATGATGCTTACCATTAGTCCGCTCTTAACATTCATTACATTTCTTACATTGCCACTTAGCTTCTTTGTGACAAAATCAATCGCTTCACGCTCACAATCGCAATTTATTGCTCAACAAAAGTCACTCGGCGAATTGAACGGTCATGTAGAAGAAATGTATACAGGACACAAAATTGTGAAAGCATTTGGACGTGAGCAACAATCATTAGAAAAGTTCAATGAAACAAATGAAAAATTGTATGAGGCTGGCTGGAAAGCTCAGTTTATCTCAGGTATCATTATGCCACTCATGACATTTGTTAATAATATTGGTTATGTGTTTGTCAGTGTTATTGGTGGTGTCCTTGTTACAAAAAAAGCAATTGAAGTTGGGGATATTCAAGCATTCATTCAATATACACGCCAATTTTTCCAACCGCTTGCTCAACTAGCAAATATTGCTAATGTTATTCAATCAACTGTTGCCTCAGCGGAACGAGTCTTTGAACTTCTCGATGAAGAAGAAGAAATTCCTGAAGCAACAAAATCACTTACTTCACCAAAAGGGTATGTAGAATTCCATCATGTAAACTTTAGTTACAAACCAGAAGAACCACTTATTGAGGATATGAACATTGAAGTAAAACAAGGTCAAACTGTTGCTATTGTCGGACCAACAGGTGCAGGAAAAACAACATTAATTAACCTTCTGATGCGTTTCTATGAATTGGATGCTGGAAAAATTACGATTGATGATGTAGATATTACTCATTTAAAACGAGGAAATTTGCGGAATATTTTCGGTATGGTTCTTCAAGATACTTGGTTATTTAATGGAACGATTCGAGATAATATTGGTTATGGAAGAGAAGGAGCCAGTGAAAAAGAAATAGTTGATGCAGCAAAAGCGGCACATGCTGACCATTTCATTCGCACACTTCCCGATGGATATGACACCATTCTAAATGAAGAAGCATCCAATATTTCTCAAGGACAAAAACAATTATTAACGATTGCCAGAGCCATTCTAGCAAATCCAAGTATTCTTATTTTGGATGAAGCAACAAGTAGTGTTGATACACGAACAGAAATTCATATTCAGCGTGCAATGAATAACTTACGAAAAAATAGAACGAGTTTCGTTATTGCACACCGTCTTTCTACAATTCGTGATGCTGATTTAATTCTTGTTATGAATAAAGGAAAAGTTATTGAACAAGGAACACATACAGAGCTATTAGAAGCAAATGGATTTTACGCTGATTTATATAATAGTCAGTTTTCTAATTCTCAAAGTATGCAAGCGTAATAGATATAGAAAAACCGAACAGGTGCAGGAAATGCAGCTGTTCGGTTTTTTTCTTTGTAGGATAGAATTTTTTTGTAGTCCTGCTAATGGAGCAATTTGGATGTTTTTTACCTGAAATTGTTCCAGCCATGTTACCCACTTCTCTACTAATTCTTTTTCAGCAGGTACAATATTTATTTCCGGGAAATATCCCTTCCAATCTTCAAGATTATAGCAGTTTGCGAAATTGTGCGGAAAAAGGAAATGAGTCTCTCCTGTCCCATTTGTACCAATCAAAATATTTATCCCATCAACAAATTCTAACTCCAAATCTTCGTAAATCTACACATTAACTACTTGCGTATCATATGCAAACTCTACATTCAAACCAGTGTCTCTTAATTTATTTTCTACTTCTTTAAGTTCGTTAAAACTTAAGCCATTAAGCTCCTCGATGTGTGTTAGCATTACCTTTTTTGAGTTCAGTTTTTTAGCTATTTCCAGCTGATTTTAGATGATTGACATTGGTGTATCGAGTATCTTCTTTTGAAGTTTGGGTCAATCGGAGGTGTTTTTTTACCGACTGATCCAAACTTCTTCCCAATTCCCCCATTTAAGAGTACAATAGAGAGAAACATTTAAAAACTATACACATCGAAACCGTGGGATGTATGTCTCATGGTTTTTTGTGCCTACCAAAAGGAGGTCGGAATATGCAACATCCAGACTATGAACAAGAACAGGAACAGCTAGAATTTACGAAGCAGTATCTTGAAATCGTTATTCGTGCATCTTTGGCAACAGAGGAAACATTTCGAGAAGAAATGAAACAAGCATTAGAAGGTATGGATTTCAAAGATAGTAGTTTCCGTTACATGACTATGCTAACAAATTCAAACTTGTTAAGACAAACGAATGAACAACTTCGTCAACTAAAAAAAATTGAGAAGAAGCCCTACTTTGCTCGGATTGATTTCTTGGAAGGTGATAAAGAGGTTGAGGAATTGTATATTGGCAAAGCCTCGCTGATGGATCGGCAAACACAAAAACAAATTATTGTTGATTGGCGTTCTCCTATTTCTAACTTGTATTATGATGGACGGCTTGGTGATGTTTCCTATGTAGCAGCTGGTGGGGAATATTTTGGTAATTTGTCAATGAAAAGACAATATATGATTGATGATGGACAGCTCTTAGATATTCGAGATGTTGATTTAACAACAACAGACGAATTGCTCCAACAATCATTATCCGGTAGTTCTAGCAATCGTTTGAATGACATTGTCGCAACGATTCAAGAAGAACAAAATAAAATTATTCGTGCCGATTTAAATAAACCAATTATTGTCCAAGGAGCAGCAGGAAGCGGAAAAACAACGATTGCCCTGCACCGTATTGCTTATTTTATCTACACATACGCTGACCAATTTGATCCTCGTGAACTAATGATTTTAGCTCCAAATCGCCTATTTATTGACTACATTTCCGAAGTTCTCCCAGAGCTAGGCGTTGATAATATCTTACAAATGACTTTTGTTGACTATGTAAAGTCCGTTCTGAAAAAAAATATAAAACTCAAACACCCCGATGAAAAACTCATTCGTTTCCTAAATCGTGAAGTGGAAAATCCTGAACAACTTCAGTGGATTTCTTCTTTCAAAGGCTCTCTAGATTTCTGTGCACTAATTGACCGATATTTAAACGATATTTTAATCACACAACTACCGAAAGAAGATTTCTATTTAGATAAGTTTCATTTATACCATGCAAAAAAACTTCGTCGATTAATGAGAGAAGACTATGCCTATTTGCCTTTTTACGAACGAAAAGACAAAATAAAACGTGTCTTACAAAATCATGTGCGGACCGAGAAAAAACGACTGCTTTTGAAAGTTAAAACATTCTATGATGAGAAATTAGATAGTGCTTTGATCAGCACACAAATTGACTCAGACAAACGAAAAAGATACGTCACCGAAGTACTGGATAAACGTGATGCACTACTTGCCCAAATTACAAAAGAAGCTCGCACTTGTTCGACAAATTATATAAACAAACTACCAAAAAGAGATTTATTTTATTACTATCAGAAACTAATGACAAACAAAGTGTTACTAGCAAAATATGGTGAAGGGATCATTGATGAAACACAAATAGATTTATTGTATTCTCATGAAAAAAAGCTATATCAAGAAGGATTTTATGAAGTCGAAGATTTAGCTGCTCTTCTTTATATGCAACAAGCTATTTTTGGCATTGATAAGAAATGGAAAGCAAAAAATGTCGTTATTGATGAAGCACAAGACTATAGTTACTTCCAACTATATGCACTAAAATCGGCACTACAAACAGATATGTTCACCATTGTTGGTGATTTAGCCCAAGGTGTCCATTCCTATCGTGGCATTCAAGATTGGGACATTGTTCACAGCAAAATTTTCCCAAGAGCTACCTACACAACTTTGAAAAAAAGCTACCGTACTACCGTTGAAATTATGAATACGGCAAACGAAATATTACAGCTTCTTCACCTACCATTTCCACAAGTAGAACCAGTTGTCCGACATGGTGATAAGCCGACATTTTATTCTTATACAACTGGAAAAGAACTTGTGCAAATGATAGAAAAACAAGTTTCAGAGCTATATGCACAAAGCTTTAAAACAATTGCCATTATCGGAAAAACAAATCAAGAATGTGCAAAAATCAAGAAATTATTTCAAACACACTCCAAACTAGAAACTCAACTACTGAAAGAAAATGAGGACTTATATAAAGAAAAAGTAGTTATTGTTAGTTCTCACTTATCAAAGGGACTTGAGTTTGATGCGGTACTTGTTTGTTTAGTAGATGATGTATTTGAAGATGTGGAGTTAGATGTGAAGTTACTATATGTATCTATGACCCGACCACTACACCGCTTATTTTTTTATGGGAAAGAGAAAGAAGGATTTTTGTTAAATTATATTTCAGATAGTGTTTATCAAGTGTAAAAATATCCCACCTAATTGACTATATTCAGCTTTTAGGTGGGAATAAATCTCTTATGTTTTTCATTTATAGGTATCACACTTTCAAAATGAACGAATCAAAGAAAGAATTTCCGAGCATACACCCAATTCTTCAGATTTGGAGTTGATTCTCTGCTGAAAATGCTCGATTTGAGATAAAAGTTTCCCTATCTTTTTACATGCACTAAGTTGACATGGAAACACATAATTATTACCGAGCCTTTAAATTAACAATCCAATCATCAATCGTTGCTTTTTTCTCTTCTGAAAAATCTTTATACACTTGATCTTTCAGCCATTGAAGTGATTTAGTTCGTAAATAATTTCTCATCTGTTCCTCCGCTTCTAGCATGACCACTTTAATGAGACATGGGCAATTGATTTCTTCCTGCGTCATCTCTTCTTCAAGAAAAATATTTTTTTGTCTAATTTCCGCACACTGAAAAATATAAGAAGGTCCTTCCACAGATTCAATAATGTCCCAAAATGAAATATTCGTAGGTTTACGAGCCAACTCATATCCACCATTTACCCCAGAAATCGAACGAACAATTCCATTCTTTCTTAACTTCGTAAAAATTTTAGACAAATATGTTTCTGAAATTCCATGTAAGGAAGACAATTCCTTGATTCCAATCACTTTTCCCGACTTAAGCTCAACTAAATAAAATAACGAGTGCAACGCATATTCTACACCAATACTAAATTGCATCTAGAATTCACCTCTAATATAGATAATACTTATAGGTAATATCATAAATTAAAAAAAACAATGGGTCAATCTTCAATCGTATATTTAAAAAAGTGTTGACAGAATGATAGAAGCAATATAATGTAATATATATCGCAGATAATAGTTATCTTTGATATAAATTATAATTTTTGAAGGAGAATAAACATGTTTAATGAAAAATTTTTACAAGTATTATCACAAGAAGGCCCACTTGCCATTGTTACATGGAACAGTGAGGATGCCCATGTTGTAAGCACATGGACTAGCTATGTAAATATAAAAGAAGAAAACCAACTTCTTATCCCAGCTGCTGGCATGAAAAAAACACAAGCAAACATAAACGTGAATGACAAAGTGAAATTAACACTAGCCAGTAAAGAAGTACAAGGACACTATGGCATGGGAGCAGGATTTGTGTTAGAAGGCAATGCCGAATTCATAACTTCAGGTGAAACGTTTGATATGATGAAAGAAAAATTTCCATTTTTAACACGTGTACTTGCTGTTACTGTTTCTTCACTGAAACAAACTGTTTAAAAAATGGATAGAAATGATGAATCTTCGGGGCATGGTGAAATTCCTGACCGGCGGTATAGTCCGTGAGCTGTAAGGCTGATTCTGTGAAATTCCGAAACCGACAGTAAAGTCTGGATGGGAGAAGATGGAAGCAAGAAACGTTTGAAAAATTTACATTCAAACGTTTCTTTAGCGTGCAAAAATCCCCCTCATACAATTGTATGAGGGGGATTTTTACTTTATAACCTAACCATCACTTCTGTCCCATCCTGCAATTTCACATCAACAATCGTAAGTCCCTTTTCTTTCTTCAACGACTGAATAAAGTGCTCAATCACTTGCTTATCAATAAGTGTCGATGGCAAATGCTGTTCTTTCAATTGTAATTTCCTATTCGCTAATCGCCAAATAAATGGAGATGATGCAATAGAAACCGCTACATTAAGCAAGGCATATGGAACAGGAACACTAAATTTGAACCGATTGGATGTTTTTATGCTTACTTTTATCATAATCGTTACTCAATGACAACTTTCACAATGTCGCCATTGGCAGATTTAATATCCACAATATTTCCATCTAACTCCTGCTCAATCGCTTCAATAATTAAATCAAAATCAATATCTTTTACATATTTCGCTGCTTCTGGAATTTTTGAAGCAACTAAGTGTCCTGTTTTTAGCACTGCTTTTACTAATTTTATCGGAAGATTTACATTGATGTTATCACCTTCTGTAGACACAACACGAATTTTTAATGTTTTATCTAAGTAAGCCCCGACACTTTTTGCAGGAGTAAACAATGGTGCGAATGGAACAGCTTCTTTTTCTTTCAGTCCGTCCAATAAAGAAGCTGCATCTTCTGACGTTAATTTCCCCTCTTGTAACATCGTTAATACTTTTGAGATTTCTTCTTTCATTTTTTTCATTCCCCTTTCAAAAATTTAATTGCATCTTCAGTTGATTGAATTACTTTTCCTGTTACTTTAATTTCTCCATCTGATTTTGCTTCTCCCTTGAGCAAACGGATAGCTTCATTTGGATTAATTTCTCCTTTTTCTAGCTTGGAAATAATACCTTTTTTATCCATGTTATCTGCTTCAACATCTATTTCATCTCGCTTACTTGGCGTGTATCCAAGTGCCTCAATCAAATTATTTAACTTACCACGAACGGTTGGATAAGAAATACCTAATTCCTTCTCCACTTCCTTAATACTTCCACGACATTTAATAAAAATTTCAGCAAATACAAGATGTTCCTCACTAAGCAAAGCAAATTTTGGTAGTTCAAAACGGTTTTCTACTGTGGTGTCACAACGTGAGCAATGTAATTTTGTTATGTGTAATGTATTACTACAAACAGGGCATGATGTTAACAACGAATGTGCCATAATTTTCCCTCCTTAACTTAAAATGAATATTACACTACAAAATTAACTTAGTCAATTAATATTATTCATTTTATTAATATATGCATTGATTTTATCAATTTATATTAAAATTAATACAAATAATATGTAACAGCACCTGAAGTTTGATGAAATAGAAAAGGAGCCAACAAGAAATTTTTTTCTGTTGACTCTTTTTTCCCACCTATTTACTTGGTTTTAACGTCAATGTTGTATCTGGATTTGCTGTTGGATTTAATGATGTTTGATGATACGTTCCATTTGCCCAATCCTTTATCTGATTGTCATACCATTCAGAACGGAAATGACCTGACTCTCCCGGCCCAACAATATGATTACCAGTAGTCATATCAGCAGTGTCAATAACAAATCTCCATGATGCACCGTGATTGACAAGCCCTTTGTCATTATATCCTGCAGCTTGTACTGTTACTCTACTACCGCCAATGGAAATCGGATCAATATTGTTAAAGAACGGTTTCAATGCACTAACCGAACTAGATAATGGATGTGCAAAATATAGTTGATGAAAATCTCCCCACTTCCATTTCGCTGAGTCACTACCATAATCTCTACTAATCTTTTCAATGATTTTCTTGTATGAATTTGTTAAAACTTTATCTGTTCCTCCCTGCTCTTTAAACCAAACACCTTCATTTCCTGCAAGTGCTTTCCGAAGCATTTCATCGACAACTGGACGCTTATTTCCAATCAGTTTTTGAATGTTTTCTGGAATATCTTTATCGAATAAATATTTAGGAAGTGAGTCCATCCATAAATTAAAGATAAGTGGAGCTGCTTCATCCTTATCATCTTTCATCTTCCAATCTTTTAAAATCGTAAGTCCTGATTTTTCTAGTTCAGTAGACGTATCAACATGTGATAACATTTTTTGTAAAAATTCTTCTGCATACAAATTTTGTTGATCCATTTGTAATGCTTCCATATCCTTTGCTGACAATTTCTCTTTTGATTTAAGTACTTGTTCAATTCGCATATAACGATATGGTTGTGCCCATGAATCAGTAATGTGGTACGGATAGGAATCATCAATCACTTTATTGTTTGCCGTTGCGATAAAGCCAGCTGGCGGATTTACAATACGTGGCAATTTATCATATGGAATATATCCCGTCCAATCGTACTCATCCGTCCAACCTGGTACAGGAAGTTGTCCATCACCTTTACGGATTGGAATTTTCCCATTTGCTTTGTACGCAATTGTTCCATCATTACTAGCAAACACAAAGTTCTGTGTTGGTGAATGAAAATCTTCTAGTGCTTTTTCAAACTCTGTCCAATTTTTTGCTTTATTAAAATTTAGTACTGCTTCTAGCTCTTTTGATGCTTCTAAGGCTGTCCATTGCATGGCTAGAACTGTATTATCTTTACTTTTATAAGCAAATTCAGAAATAACTGGGCCATGCCGTGTAATCGTTACTTTATATGGAACCGTTTCTCCACCTTTTACTTTAATTGGTTCATCAATTACTTTGGCATCTTCCCATTTGCCATTGTGGAGAAATTGATTCGGATTATCTGGATTTCTTTTTTCAATAAATAAGTCCTGTACATCAGGACCTGTATTTGTTACACCCCAAGCAACATGTTCATTATGTCCAAGAATAACACCGGGAACACCTGCAAAAATAACGCCCTCAACATTAACATTTGGTGCTTTTAACTGTAATTGATACCAAACCGATGGCGTAGCAAGTCCTAAGTGTGGATCATCTGCAAGAAGCGGTTTGCCACTCTCTGATTTTGATCCTGAAACAACCCAGTCATTACTACCGTTCCATGGATTTTTAATGTCTGCTAATGCAAATGATTTTTCAATATCGATAGAAGCCGCTGCTTTCTTTGCTTCATCAATAATTCTTGGTGCGTTAGTTGGATAAGAAGCAAATAATTCCTTTGCTTTCTCTTTAGAAAATTTTCCTACCGCCCATTGACGAAATGCTTGTTCATCCCAGTGACCACCTAAATCATATGCCATATATTTTCCAATTGCTAACGAATCTACTGGTGTCCATTCCGTTGGTTTATAACCAAGAATTTTAAATTCAACGGGTAATTTACCACTATCTGTTGCTTCTTTCATGTAGGCATTTACTCCATCTGCATACCACTGTAATACTTGCTTTCCATAATCAGAATATGTTGCAAGAGAAATTTCTGCTGCACGCCGTAAACCAAATGTCCGAAAAAATTTATCTCGTGGTAGAGCAACATCTCCAACAACTTCACTTAACATTCCCGATGCTTGACGGCGACTTAAATCCATCTGAAACAAACGGTCTTGTGCTTGTACATAACCTTGTGCCATAAATAAATCTTGTTCAGATTTTGCGGTAATATGCGGTACACCCTTCTCATCACGTATCACTGTAACAGGCTCTTGAAGTCCTGAAAGAGCTATTTCTCCATTTAATTGTGGCAATGATTTCTTTGTGTAAGCGTTACCATAAAGAAGCAAGCCACCTATAATTAATAATAAAACACCTAAGACCCAGCCGACAATTCTTAGAACTTTTCTTTTTTTCTTGGGCTGTTCAATAATAATCTCCATGCACTTCTCTCCCCCTTTTGCTCATCCTTATTATACATGATTTGAAATTAAGAAAACATTGTTTTGTTTCGTTCATCAGTCTGGATCAATCGGTGCAAAAAACATCCCGATTAGCCCAAACTGATAAAATGAACGATTTCCAAAATTTGTTTTTTACCAACGTTTTAGTGAATCATTCATTTCAATAAAAATTCTTCCAAGCACCTTATGTCCACCCTCTTTCTATCTATCGTTAAGCTATGTTTAATAAAATAGACGTAAATATACAAGTCGTACATACTATACACATATAAATTAAAATCTATTGACGTTCTACATAGTTGAATCAAGGCGTTTTTTAGGTACTAATAATATAAGGAGGGGTTATACAATGAATTTTTTAAAATTGATTACACTAATGTTCTTGACGCTTTTATTAACTTCTTGTAATCAAACATCAGAAACAAATTACGAATTACTAACGGAGAAATTAGAGTATCCTTGGGAAATCACAAAATTAGATGAAACCTTCTATATAACTGAAAGACCCGGATTTATTGTAATGTATAAAGATGGAACAATAAACAGAGAAATGATTACAACAAAAAAAGAAATTGTTGCCGCTGGAGAAGGAGGATTACTTGGGCTTGCCTTATTACCAGATTTTCAAACATCTCATCAAGCATTTGTGTATCATACATATCAAGAAAATGATGAGTTAAAAAATAGAGTGATTATCATCGAACAAACAACAGGCGGTTGGAAAGAAATTTCATCCATTATCGAAAATATTCCTGGTGCTACTATTCATAATGGTGGACGATTAAAAATTAGAGATCACTATCTATATATCACTACAGGCGACGCTTCCATAGGGGAACTAGCACAGAATATACATAGCCTAGCTGGAAAAATTTTACGTGTAGACTTAAATGGAACGATTCCAAAAGATAATCCTTTTCCTAACTCTCTGGTATACAGTTATGGCCATCGAAATCCACAGGGGCTTGCATGGAGCAAAGATGGAATAATGTATGCATCAGAACATGGGCCATCTGGAACACCTACTACTGCTCATGATGAAATAAATATAATTGAGCCAGGAAAAAACTATGGTTGGCCACTGATTATTGGTGATGAAAAGAAAGAAGGAATGGAATCACCATTTTATCAAACAGGCGATGAAACATGGGCCCCTTCAGGAATTGCAATGAATGAAAATAACGAAATGTTTATTGCCTGTTTAAGAGGAGAAAAAGTAATAAAACTTTCAACGGATACAAAAGAAGTAGAGACTATTTTTGATGAAGGTTTTAGAACACGAGATGTTTTTTTAGATAACAATTTTTTATATCTCATTACAAGTGATGAGGAAGATCGTTTCATTCGTCTAAAAATAATACAGTAAGTTTGGGCAAGAAGGGGTAAAAACCACCCCGACTGACCCAAACTCATAAAATGAATGATTGCAGAAATATTGTAAAATCAATATTTCTGCAATCATTCATTCCATTAAAAACCTTTCGAAAAGAATTTTCATCCTAGATTCTTATTTCTAGCGAAAATGATTCTATATAGCATATTTTTCTTTTATTTTCACAAAACGGTTCTTTACATATACAAACAAATTCAAATGAACCCTTGTTTTCATTTAAATACGGACTAGCAAGGGATTCAACTAAACTTCCATTCTATCATCCACTAACTTCTTGGCAAACACAGTGGCTAAGTGTAAAGAATGGAGAATCTATTATCATCAGTCATGAAGATGGAACATCACTGGGCTATGCAATTTTCAAACGAATATTTAATGAACAGGTAGAAGAACAAACCATCAATCTTTATCCACTAGAAGTTAACTTCAAAAATAATAGTGACTGTTTGATTGAAAAACATTTGTTAAGAGAAATACACAAATCATCAACAGCAGTTAAAAACATCATTAATTATACACTAAATAACGAAAAAATAGTAACGTTGTTTACATAATTAGAATTTGAAAAAAAGATAGAACAAATTTGTATGATAAAAAATATGTCAAAATAAATGATGGAGGGTAACCTGATTCGGTCACCCTCCATCATTTATTCACCTAAATCAACATTGTGATACACTTGTTGAACATCTTCTAACTCTTCTAATACATCAATCATTTTTTCGAATTTTGCTTGTGCATCTGCTGGAAGTTCGATGTCATTTTGGGCAAGCATGGTATGTTCAGCAACAGTAAATTCTGTAATCCCAGCATTTTTACATGCCTCTTGAACATCATGGAATTGATCTGGTTCAGCGTAAATAATAACGGACTCACCTTCTTCTAAAATATCACGCACATCTACGTCTGCTTCCATTAGTAGTTCAAGCACTTCATCTGCTGTTTTACCTTCCAGACCAATAACAACCGTTGCATCAAACATATATGCTACTGAGCCGCTTACACCCATATTACCGCCATTTTTACCAAATGCCGCACGCACATCTGATGCGGTGCGATTTACATTATTTGTCAGTGCATCGACAATAACCATTGATCCGTTTGGTCCAAATCCTTCATAACGCAGTTCATCGTACGTTTCCTCTGAGCCACCCTTTGCTTTTTCAATCGCCCGATCAATAATGGCATTTGGTACACTGTATGTTTTTGCACGCTCCAATACAACTTTTAATGCTTGATTTGAATCTGGATTTGGTTCTCCCATTCTAGCTGCTACATAAATTTCCCGACCGAATTTTGCATAGATCCGACTTGTATTTGCATCTTTTGATGCTTTTTTTTCTTTAATATTATTCCATTTCCGTCCCATAACGAACACTCTCTTTCTTGAATTCCTATTGTTTCTACTTTACTAATTCCTTTAACTTTGCAAGCTCTAAAACGTCAAAATGATACACTTCATTACAAAAATGACATTTCGCCTCCGCTTGTCCCTCTTCCTCAATTATCTCTTGAATTTCCTCTGCTCCTAAAGAAATCAATGCATCAGCAATTCTCTCTCTTGAACAGCGACAAGTAAATGACACATCTAATTTCTCAAGCACTTGAACTTCCCCAAGAATGTTCTCAAGCATTTCCTCTGGCGTTAATCCATTTTCAATCATTTGCGAAATAGGTGGAATTTCTTTTAAGCGTTGTTCAATCGAAACAATGGTTTCTTCCTCCACACCTGGCATGAGTTGAATAATAAATCCACCTGCTGCAATAATCGAATTATCCGTATTTACAAGTACACCAACTCCTACAGAAGATGGTACTTGTTCTGATGACACAAAGTAATACGTGAAATCATCACCAATCTCACCCGAAACAAGCTCTACTTGCCCTGTAAAAAAATCTCGTAAACCTAAATCTTTCGTAACCGATAACATGCCATTTGTTCCAACCGCACGAGCTACATCTAATTTTCCTTGTGCATTTGCTTCAAAATGAACGTGAGGATTTGCCACGTAACCTCGAACTTGTCCACTGGTATTACTATCAACTAATATATATCCAATTGCTCCATCACCAGCAATTCTCACCGTTATTTGGGCATCACCTTTTAACATCGCTCCCATCATAACTGTTGCCGTAAGAGAACGTCCAAGAGCCGCAGAAGCTGTTGCCCATGTATCATGGCGGCGTTGTGCTTCACTCACTGTATTTGTTGTCTGCGTTGCATAAGCACGAACTTGTCCATTAAAAGCGAGTGATTTAATTAAATAATCATTGGTTTTTTTCATAAAGAAGATGTAATCCTTTCAATGTTAGAAATGGGTCAACAATGTCAATCATTTTTGTTTCATCAGCAATTAACGAAGCAAGTCCACCAGTCGCAATAACCTTTGGTTCTACATTGCATTCTGCTTTCATCCGAGCAACCATTCCTTCAACTTGTCCAACATAGCCATAGACAATTCCTGATTGCATTGCACTAATAGTTGTTTTTCCAATCACTTCATTGGGGCGAGTAATTTCAATGCGTGGAAGTTTTGCCGCCCTTGCATACAATGCTTCCGCAGAAATCCCTACTCCTGGAGCAATTGCTCCACCCATATATTCTTTATGTTCATTAATATAACAATATGTAGTAGCTGTTCCGAAATCAACAATGATTAGTGGGTTTCCGTATAAATGAATAGCGGCAACCGCATTAACAATTCGATCTGCCCCAACTTCTTTTGGATTATCACATCTAATATTTAAGCCTGTTTTTATACCTGATCCAACAATAAGTGGCTTGACATGAAAATACTTTGCACACATTCCCTCTAACGCAAACATAATCGGAGGAACCACGGAGGAAATAATGACACCATCCATGTCTTTGAAATCTAAACCAACATGATTTAATAAAGATTTTATTGCCATTCCATATTCATCTTCTGTTTTATTTCTATTTGTTTCAATCCGCCATTTTTGTATTAATTCATCACCATCATATACGCCAAGTACAGTATTTGTATTGCCAACATCTAATACGAAAATCATTATTTTCACCCCTACTTTCATTAAATCTCACTTTTTCATCATATCAACTTTAGCGTATAGAAAGCAACTTCATTTGTTGTTTTTTTCAAAAAAATAATCGCCATGTCCTAAAAAATTAGGAATCATAGCGACTATTTATTATTCGTCTTTTTTCTCTACACTTTTTGTATCATCAGAAGTTTCTTCTTTTGCATCAGTAAAAACTTCTTCTTTTTTTGCAAGAATATTTACTTTCACATCACTTGATTCGTTCGTTAATGTTACTTTATCCACATCATCTTTTTTAATTTTATCTGGCAATACACCATCTTCAAATAAACTTTTGATTTGAGCGGCATCTAATGTTTCGATTTCAAGTAATGTTGTCGCAATTAAATCAAGACTTTTTCGATGTTTGGTTAAGATAACTCTTGCTTTTTCATAACACTCTTTAATGAATGTTTGAATTTCAAGATCAATTTCATAAGCAATTTTTTCGCTGTAATTTGCATCGGTGTGTAAATCACGACCTAAGAATACTTGACTGTTATTTTGCCCAAATTGCATTGGACCAAGTTTGTCACTCATTCCGTATTCCGTTACCATGCGGCGTGCAATACTTGTTGCTCGTTCAAAATCGTTGTGAGCTCCTGTACTTACTTCCCCAAAAACAATATCCTCTGCCACACGTCCACCAAGTAGACCTGTAATTTTGTCAAGAAGTTCTGGCTTTGTAAGTAAGAATCTGTCTTCTTTCGGTAACATTACCGCATAGCCGCCTGCACGACCACGTGGAACAATCGTTACTTTATGAACCATTTCAGCTTCATCCAGTGCCATTCCAATAACTGTGTGTCCAGCTTCATGGAAAGCAACAATTCTTCGTTCCTTTTTGGAAATGACTTTGCTTTTCTTTGAAGGTCCTGCGATAACTCGGTCAGTTGCTTCATCAATATCTTCCATTTCCACTTTCTTCTTATTATGTCTAGCCGCCACAAGTGCCGCTTCATTTAATAAGTTTTCTAAATCAGCTCCAGAAAATCCTGGCGTCCGCATCGCAATTGACTTTAAGTCAACTTCATCTGCTAACGGCTTGTTACGAGCATGAACGTGTAAAACTGCTTCCCGTCCTCTTAAATCTGGGCGGTCAACGGTAATTTGACGATCAAAACGTCCCGGACGTAATAAGGCTGGGTCAAGAATATCAGGTCGATTTGTTGCAGCGATCATAATAATTCCTTCATGCCCACCAAAACCATCCATTTCTACAAGCAATTGATTTAATGTTTGTTCTCGCTCATCGTGACCGCCACCTAAACCTGCCCCACGTTGACGACCAACCGCATCAATTTCATCAATAAAAATAATACATGGAGAATTTTTCTTAGCGTTCTCAAATAAATCGCGCACACGAGATGCTCCAACCCCTACGAACATTTCGACAAAGTCCGAACCACTAATGGTGAAGAAAGGAACGCCAGCTTCGCCTGCAACAGCACGAGCTAAAAGCGTTTTCCCTGTTCCTGGAGGTCCAACAAGTAGCACCCCTTTAGGAATTCTTGCCCCAAGTTCTGTAAATTTGCGAGGGTCTTTTAGAAACTCGACAATCTCAATAAGTTCTTGTTTCTCTTCATCCGCACCTGCTACATCGTTAAAGCGAACTTTTTTCTTCTCATCATTATATAATTTCGCTCGGCTTTTCCCGAAGCTCATTACTCGACTTCCGCCACCTTGGGCCTGGTTGATTAAGAAGAAGAACAGAACAAAGATGATAATGAACGGAATAATGGACGTAAAGAAAGTCACCCATCCGCTTGTTTCTTCAGGTGGAATAATTTCCACTTTTGTTTTTGCTGCTGCATCTAGCACTTTCTTGTGAACAAGATCGCTATTAACAACATACGTTGAAAAGTATTGATCTTTACTATACGTTTTTAGTTGCCCTTTTACTTCATATACACCACGTTCAAATTGCATGGACAATGTTTTAACATCGCCTTGCTCTAAATTTTCAATGAACGCATCATATGTCATTGGTGTTGTACTTTGCTTACTGCCATTAAAAAAGCTAACAACCCCGATTAAAACTAACAAAATAAGCAAGTAAAAAATCGTGTTACGGAAAATCCGATTCATCACTAACCTCCTCCTACTTTAAAAAACACGCTACGTTCAATATTATCATAGTCCTACATTTGAAAACAACTAACTTGACTCCTACAACCTTAACTACTATATACTTCTTTCTTTAATACACCTATGTATGGCAAATTACGATATTTTTCTATGTAATCTAGCCCGTATCCAACAACGAAAGCATCTGGAATAGTGAACCCTGTATAATCTACTTCTAATGAAACTCTACGCCCTGATGGTTTGTCTAAAAGCGTAACAAGTTTCAAAGATTTCGCTTTTCGATGCCGAAGTAAATCAACTAAATAATTTAGTGTTAACCCTGTATCAATAATATCTTCGACAATCAAAATATCTCGACCTACTACTGGCACATTCAAATCTTTAATAATTTTTACTTCTCCAGATGTTTCAGTAGCATTTCCATAACTTGAAACGACCATATAATCTGTTTCTAAATACATATCCATGCCTCTAATTAAATCAGCCATAAATGGCAAGGCACCTTTTAAAATTCCGATGACTAATGGATTTTTGTCTTTGTATTCTTCCGTCAACGTCTGTCCAAGTTCTTTTACTTTACCTCGTATTTCTTCTTCTGTGTATAAAACCTCTCCAATATCGTTGTTCATGCTTCCCCCTATAATCGAATGTATTTTAACATAATACAAGTTTCTTCTTGAATCTCTTCATTCACTGATTTCTTTAATCCTGGAAGCCAGATGATTTCCCCTGAACTATCCTCTACAACTGGAAAAGTGTCCCGCTTATCTCTTGGAACTTTTTCATCAATAAAAATGGTTTTGAGTTTCTTTCTCCCATTTTTTAATTGTAGAAAATCTCCTGCTATACGTGTTCTGACACGAAATAATGGATGATTTGCTTTTGGCATAAGAATAGTATCATTATTTAAGGTCATTTGCGAAATAGTTTGCTCAAAGGCTGCAATAATTTTATCACCATTTGGTAACTGTACTTCTCCTGGTATAGATAATTCATAATCATATGTAAGTAATTTTTTTTTCTGGAATGTAAACACACATTTTCCATAAGAGCGATAGACAAGTAGTCCATTTGGTAAATGCTGTTCTCCTGATGGATGATTATGATGAATGAGTGACAAAAGATTGTTTATATGTGTTAAATTCACTATTTGCACACAGTTTTTGTAAAGATAACTTAATATTAGTTGAATCATTCTTCTTTGTAAAGGACGAGGCATATCGCAGAATTTTTTTGTATCCACTGTGATATCAATAGCTTGTTCTATAACATTATTCAGTTCACGTAACATTAATTCCTGAAGAAATTGTTCATCTTCTGTTAGTAGTTCACTAAATTGTTGAAATTTCTCATGCACATTTGCTTGTTCTACTTGTAGAAATGACAAAACATAATGTCGAAAACGATTTCGTGTATACGTATCTTTGGCATTGGTTGGATCTTCTTTTGGCTGTAATGTATATTTTTTTGCATACATACGCAAATCCTGCTTACTTAATGAAAGTAATGGGCGAATAATTTTTCCATGTTCAAATGGACGAACAGCTTGAATTCCTGTATAACCTTTGGCATTACTTCCTCTCGTCAATCTCATCAAAATGGTTTCTATTTGATCATCCCCATGATGAGCAAGAGCAAGTTTTGTAGCCGAATATTTCTTCATTATTGTAGAAAAAAATTCATAACGGCAAATTCTCGCTGCTTCTTGGAGCGTTTTTTTATGTGTTTCCATATAATCTGAAACATCTATTTGCTCAGCTTCACAAGAAACGTTATATTGCTGGCAAATTGCTTTTACATATTCCATATCCGCTTGCGAATCTGCCCGAAGCATATGGTCCACATGCACAACAATAATAGTCAGATTCCACTTTTCTCTCCACTGCAAAAATAAATGAAGCAACACAAGTGAATCAATTCCACCTGATACACCAATAAGCACCGTTTCTTCTTTTTCTAGCATATTATGTTTTTTTACAAACGCTTCTGCTGTGTGTAACATATTTCCCCCACCATCTATCTTACACGAAAAAATAAAAATCCTTTTTATGTTACCTTAAACTATAGCAGTTGTCTATACAAATACAAAACATAACCAAAGGCAACAAAGGCAATTAATAATGCTGTTTCAAGTAAATGTGTTTGCATTTTTCCAGTCACTCTCTTTCTAACAGCTCGCTTTGGTCTCCCCATAAAGATTATAAGTTCTTGTTTCATTTCTTTTGCTTGTTTATATTTCCCATCTATAGCCTTTAGAAGAATTGTTTTATACTGATTTAAGTTTGTATGATGCTCAATCACCTCAATAATCTGCTGTCTTCGATTATCTTTTCTTAAAAATCGTTTCGGATAGAAGGCATTTATCATAATCATTGCTACTGCAAATAAATCATAGGATGCTTCCGCTTTTCGTGAACCACATCCCCAATAACCACGATCAAAAAACTCGGTAAATTCTTTAATAGCTCTTCCTTGTAATGTTGTTCCGCCAACATCAATCCAACGAATTTTTGGTGTACCATCCACAGATACCACTAAATTATCAGGCTTTAAATCACCAAATACCCATCCTTTTTGATGTAATCTTCCCAAATCATCCAATAATTGAAGCATTAAAACACTTAACCACTCCGTACCTTTCTCTTCTAAAAAAGTAAGCAGTGGAATACCACTTACATATTCCATTACATAAAAAGAAACGGTTGTTTTGCGTACAGGATGAACAAAATCATCGACATCTAATAAAGAAGGTCCAAGGGGTTTTCCTTGAACCTTTGAAAGTTGTTTTAGTACATTTACTTCAGAAATAATGGTTGTTCCATTTCCACTTAACTTTAAGGCAACAATACCCGAAACTGATTTTGCCAAATAAACAATACCATTTGCTCCACTTCCTAGCTGTTTGATAATCGTATATGAATGTCTATGCCATTTTCCCATTACTGTTACGCCATTCGCTAATTTACATAGATTGTGAGTATCGTTCGTCATTTCCAAGTAAACCTTTTAATGATCTTTTCTTTTTAAAATATGCTACTGCTTCACGGATAGCTGGTCCAGTTGGGGTCATTCCACCTGTGGAAAATTTTGCAAACACAGTGCTTAATGATTCCAATTTCGGTGTCCAATCTAATACTTTATCAACCTCTTTTTTATTTCCTGGGAAAGTGAATACAGCAAATTGGCTTTCCCCCATACGGGAGTTTAAACTGATGGACAAATCGAATAATGCATCTTTTACCGTTGGAAGTTTTGGTTTCATACTTCCGCTAGTATCAATTAAAATTAATACATCTAATTCTGAAGTTTCACCCAGCTCATCAACAACTTCTAGTATATCCCCTCGTTGTTCAGGAGACAGTTTTTCAAAGGAAGCAGATGAGCCAAGAATTTGTTTTAACTCTCGATTAACAACACCTTGTAATGTTTGGGTCATTGCTTTTTGCGTAACCATCTGCACGGTCTGTGAAAGCTCTGTAGTATAGACAACTTGACTGACACCGCCACCTGCTGCGGCAATCCCTTCAATTTCCATTGTGCTTTTTGGATCAATTGTTCCTTTATCCATAACACCAATTACATTCACTGTAATTCCATGTTCCAAAGCCATTGCAGCAAGTGCTATTGGATCTTCCCCTTCATTTGAGCAACCATCTGTAATAAGTAGAATTTGTTTTACTGTTCCCTTGTTCACCCTAGTTCCCTCCTTTGTTTTCTAACAGCATCGCCTAGAAAACTAGAAATTATACAAAGAGTAACTGGAACGAAAATTTTTGAATAATTCGTTTTTATTGAAATGAATAGTTCACTAAAACATTGAATTTAATGGGTTTTGGCAACCATTCATTTCAATAGTTTGGGACAATCAGGGTAAAAAATACCCTGATTATCCCCTCATTCTTATACAAAGGGAGCATTTACTTCATTTGTTGGTTTTATTAATCTAGTTGATTTACCGACTTTTAAATATTGTCCGACTGGAATAGTTGACCACTTTGGTGTATTGTGACCAATTTTCGCTACCACAAGTGTCATGTCATCATCAATATAACCATCTTGAGAGCGAATCACTTCTTCCATAATAATATCTGCAATTTGTTGGGGATTGGTCGTTTCCATATCGAGAATTTTTTTCTCGAGCCATTCTTCAAAGTAATCTAAATGCGTAAGTCCAACACCATCACTCATCATAATCAGCAAATCGCCTGCTTTTAATTGTTCATAAATGACTTCCACTTCAAAGTCTTGAATAATTCCAATTGGCAAGTTACTTACTTCAATTTTAATGACTTGGTTTCCTCGCTTAATAAAACTTGGTGTAGAGCCGATTTTCAAAAATTTTGTTTCTGCACTTTGTAAATCTATGACTGCTAAATCAAGTGTTGCAAAAATTTCATCGGTTGTGCGTAGTGATAGAATAGAATTAATTGATTTAATCGCAATTTGCTCATCAATACCTGACTGCAATATTTTTTGTAGCAGATTTAAGGTTTCATTACTTTCATAAGCAGCTCGTTCCCCGTTGCCCATGCCATCACTAATGGCTACAGCATATTTCCCTACACCCATTTCAATTGTTGAGTAACTATCTCCTGATACAAGGTCACCATCTTTAGCGGCATGGGCAACACCGATATCTACAGAAAATGTTTTGGCTGATCCAAAGGATACACGGCAACCATTCATAAATGGCTCATAAAATTCTTTTTTCACCGCAATATTTTCATCCAAAATATCAGAAAGTGTTGGAGCAATTAATTTTTCCGCTTCTCCATGGATATCTTCATAAGGAAGATTCATTTCGATGTCAACTCTGCCTTTTTCCAAGCTATATACTTCCACACTGGCAATATCAATTCCAAATTGTTGCAATGCATCCATCAGTTGTTCTTCTTGCACATAATGATGCTGACGTTCCTTTTTCATTTCTTCGGCAAAATCACTCATAACTTGTGAAACACCATGAAGTTGTTCAGCAACTAATTGCCGACTTTCTTGCACTTGTTGTTTGAGACGTTGATGTGCTTGGTAATGTGCTAATCTTTCTTGCATCACTTCATTG
>JAVBJX010000069.1:0-18820 GCA_031546705.1 Caryophanales bacterium | reverse complement strand
CTTATCGAAATGCTCTTATTGTTTGTCGTGATTGATTATATATCTGGCATTCTAGCAGCAACAATTCAAAAGCAACTAAAAAGCAACATCGGCTTCATCGGTATAGCGAGGAAAGTATTTATCTTTTTTGTTGTAGCAATGTCACATAAGCTTGATTCGCTCATGGGTAATACTCACATGTTAAGAGATGCAACCATATTTTTCTATCTGGCGAATGAATCGTTATCCATTGTCGAAAATGCAGGAAAGGCAAATATTCCACTCCCAGAAGTCATTTCAAAAGCTGTAGAAGTGTTAAAGGGAAGAAGTGGAGAAGAACATTCAAAAGGGAAGGATGAAAACAAATGAAATACAAAATCGAAGAGAGATTGTTAACTGCACCATCGAAACGTAGATCAGGAGCAAAACTACTGGGCGTAAAATTTATCGTTGCTCATGACACAGGAAATCCTGGATCAACCGCTTTACAAAACGTCAGTTACTATGAAAATTCTAGGAATCAGATGAGTGCCTCAGCCCATTTCTTTGTCGATGACAAACAAATTATTTGTTGTATTCCTGAGAACGAAAAGGCATGGCATGTTTTGTATGAAAAAAGAACTGATAATCTTTTATTTGGTTTTAATGCTAATGATGCAGCCCTTGGAATTGAATTATGCTTTGGTGGGAGTATTAACAATCTTGAAGCGTACAAACGATATGTTTGGCTTCTTGCTCACTTGTGTAAAAAGTACAAATTAAATCCAACGACACATATTGTCGGGCATCATATTCTTGATCCAGAAAGAAAAACCGATCCTGTGAATGCTTTGAAAACTTTTGGAAAAACGTATGAACAGTTACTAGCAGATGTATTAAAAGAATACAACGAGAGCTTTAAAGCGTCTGGCGATGCCGTTGCATCTGTAAAACCTACAACATCAGCTACGACAACTCAATTACTTATGCAAACATTAAAAAAGGGTGATAAAGGTGAAGTGGTTAAGAAGCTGCAAACATTGCTAAATAAATGGATGAACGCTAACTTGAAAATCGATGGAGATTTCGGAGTGGCAACAGAAGCAATTGTTAAAGCGTTTCAAATGAAAAGGAATTTGGTTGCTGATGGGGTTGTTGGTCAAAAAACTTGGGAGAAATTAGTTTAACTCAAAAGTTATTGTGGGTTTTAATAGTTCACTAGTAGCTTTGTTTATTTTTGTGAAGGTCGTTGTTGGAAGAGGGGCAGAAAAAGGGGCAGATATAAGCAGGGGGCAGACAAATACAAACCAGTTCTGCCCACAAAATAAAAACCGCTAAATCCTTTTAAATTAGACTTGTGGCGGTTATAATCGACTATAACAGTTTAAGATTATAGAACTTTCTTGTTTATCATTGGGAAGGCTGATGGGGTATTTTATATGTTGTCACCACTGATGTCTTTTTTGTTTATTATCCCTAGTTTTTTATTGTGGAAGTTTGGGGTGAGACATTATAAGTCTACTGGGTCTTAGGGTTTTTGTAGAGTATAATAGTAAAAAGGGGCAGACAGTTTATTTTTTGTTCTTTTATTACAGGGACAAGTAGCTTGTCAAAATGGCTACTTGTCTTTTTTTCTGTTTCTTCTAGCATATGGGTGAAAATATCTTAACCTACGAAAATTAAAATATTTATTTGCTATTTATGTGTAAAGATGTAATCGATATAGTTTTTTGCACTCTGATTAATTTCTCCGTCACTAGCTTGATACGAAGCGCCAAAGATAGCAAAATATGGCAAAAGGGTAGCACCAACATGTGTGGCACTTGCTTTAAAAGGAGTAAGAACTTCATCTACAGTAAAAGTAACTGAACCAGTGGGTAAGTAATTCTCTTTTTTATCACCAATAGATGTTGCTATTCCTAACTTCTTTCCTTTGAGTTTATTACCTTTAGAACCATAAGCCCATCCATAAGTAAAGACATCATCCAACCATTTTTTTAATAGAGGCGGATAACTATACCAATATAATGGGAATTGAAATATAATATGATCATATGTTTCGATTAATTGTTGCTCTTTCAAAACATCAATAGTCCACTCAGGATATTCTTTGTAAATTTCGTGAATGGTAATTTCATCAGGATAGTGAAGCAATTCTTGTTTCCATCTTTTATTTATTTTCGACTCTTCAATGTTCGGGTGTGCTAAAATTACAAGCGTTTTCATCAACATTTTCCTTCTTTCCATTCTTATAGATGTATTCCAAAACCAATGGGAGATTATACCTAGTTTTATCAAATATGTTCTCATCTTCTTAGCTTTAAAAAATGATTACAATTCTTTATAACATAGGTTGTTTTTTGGAATACTCATATTGTGTCATACCTGTAATGCATTGTAAATACACACAATAAAGTAACTATGTTACCTGAAAGTGTGTATGAAATAGTATGGATATTTGATATGGTAATATTGGACTATAAGTTTTATTATTAACCATTAATTTGTAAACGGAGGATAGGATGAAACAATATCATTTAGGTATAGAAGCTACACTGGAGATAATCGGAGGTAAATGGAAGGCTTTAATCATATGTCAATTAATGGCGGGTAAAAAAAGGACAAGCGAATTACAGCGCTGTATTCCGACTATTACGCAAAAGGTTCTTATCCAACAACTTCGTGAACTGGAAGAGGATGGTATTGTGGGTAGAATTGTGTACAATCAAATGCCTCCAAAAGTGGAGTATCATATGACAGAGTATGGAGTATCCGTGAATGAAATAATTGATTTAATGTGTTGTTGGGGAAGAGATAATATTAAAAAAAGGCAACAACAAGGAGAAGATATAGAACTATTAGCAAATGACTCAAAAGATATAGATTTTAGTAGCTGATATAGAGATAGAAAATAAAATAATTAAACATGGTTTTCATGCGTCATCTAAAAACCATTGGTTTCCTTGGTTAAGTGAAAAGTTATCACTGAATGACGTAACGATAACTACTTTGGATATGCCAAATGCTTTGGAACCAAAAGTAGAAGAATGGGTAGAATATCTATCCTCTAACATAAATGTGTGTGATGAAAATACATTTTTTGTTGCCCACAGTTTGGGGTGCGTGACATTATTAAGGTATTTACAAAATCACTGCCAGTCTTAAAACAACTAGATGAATTTATTCACGATGATATTGACTTTGAACATATTATTAGAATGTCAACAACTCGAGCGGTTATTGCTTCGCTTAATGATACCATTGTACCAACAGGGTTAAGCGAAGAGTTATCCAAGCAAATCAAAGCAGAGTATTTTGTTATTGACTAAGGGGGGGCATTTTTTAGATACAGAAGGTTTTCTAGAGCTACCGATTGTTTATGATACACTAAAGGATATAATGAAAAGAAGTGAATAGTCATAGCAAAGGATGTGTACATATTTTTTTATTAAACAACAGCTTAATGGGGTGGTTAAGCTGTTGTTTTTTAGTCTAATGCAATCTCTTAAAAATCAACAGAGAAGTTTTCTAATACGGTGCTTTTGATAACATCATGAAATGTATATGTGAGTGGCATGGAAAATCCGTCATCTTGATATTTGTTGATGGACACATTTAGGTAGAGCCATGTTGTAAATATCTCCGTCAATGATCTCAATTCGCACACTTTCTGGTGAGTTCATATAGTCTTTATAGGTGTATTTTCTTTCTTTTTTTGTTGCATGATAATCATCACTTTCTGTGTTCCTACTTATCATCTAAAAAAGATTCTCAAACACATCTTCAAGCAGTATGGTCAAATCAGGAAACAAAGAAGTTTGAAACTCCGTTGCAATTTCTCCTATTTCTTCTTCCGTCATTTTTTCTAGTAGATAATCAGGAAAAATAGAATACACATCCTTCAGTATATACTGCCCATCCTTTAACCAATACACTTCAATAGAACGATTTTCTGGGTCTACAATCCAATATTCTTTGATGCCACATCTTTCATATAGCTGTTTTTTGTAGCCTTTGTCATTTTTGGCAGTGCTGGGAGATAAAACTTCTACCATTAAATCTGGAGAGCCATATATGCCATTTTTCTTAACAATATCTTTATTGGACACAATCATGACATCAGGGATCACTCTGTCTTTTTCTGTTAAAAACACATCAACACCATCAACAAATACAGTACATGTTTTTCTTGTTAAGAAATTCCCGAAAATCCGGTAGATATTCCCAGTAACTCTATTATGATTTACTGTAGGGCGTGGTGACATATTTACTATCTGGCCATTTAATAATTCTGTTCGTATTTCCTCATTTCGATATGCTAAGTTTCCCATTTGGTAATATCCTTTCTTGTTATGTATGGTAGTTTAATTCAACCTCTGAAAAATCAATAGAGAAGTTTCTGATACTACCCTTTTCCTTTATATCCAACTAGTCCCATAAAAACACTTGAAAAAGGTAATTATGTCAATATAATACTGTTTATATCCAATCAAGTCTATATAATGATGCTTTATAAAGTTTTGATGCGTATCAGGAAATTATGTGCAATAAGGAATACAACAAGAGGAGTGTAAACTAATGTAACCCATTGTGCTAGCGGTCTTAGTCCTTTTTCAATAAAAAACGCTCAAAATTCATTAAATACAAAATCACGTTTTCCATTTATTTGAAATTTTTTATTGTATGATAAATAATTTTCTTAATTATATAATGAATGAATGCATGCACTCCAGTTTCTGGACTGTATGCAGCTGGTGAAGTGGCTGGATTTGGAGGTGGAGGGGTTCATGGATATCGTGCATTAGAAGGAACATTTCTTGGTGGCTGTCTCTTCTCAGGAAGACAAGCAGGTAAGGCACTTGCAAGTCTATAAATGTTTTTAACCAAGAGTAAAGAATGATTTAGCAGTAATCAATACAACAAAATAGATTTTTAAAAGAGTTTGGGACGAAAGAGGTAAAACACCTCAATCATCCTAAACTTATGAAATAGATGGTTTTAAAGAAGAACAGGTGGGAAAATGTACAATGAACTTTGATTCTTGATGTACGATTCAAAAAGTATAACAAAGGATAAGGATACGTTATTAAAAACAACTGCCTCAAAAGGAACAGTTCCTGTAAGTGTTATTTATCTTTTAAAAAGAGATAAAAAATTTTTATAAAAAAACGTTTCCCATTTCGCTAACCAACTATTTCCATTTAGTCCATTTTCTACTTGATAAGCGTGATTTTTATGAAATTCTGCTACATGTTTATTATGTTCTCTATGGCGATTGTAATTTTGTTTTTGTATAGAAGTATGTTTCATTTTGTACTCCTTTCTTTTTTAATTGTTTCAATTATATGAGGAAAGTAGATGATTTCATACAATAAAGGAAAAATAAAAACGCCAGAATTTCTTCTGACGTAGCACAAAATGGTTATAGTAACGCAAGTTCGATATCTTGCCATTTAGTAATTCTGTTCTTATCTCTTTATTTCGATATGCTAAATTCCTCATTTATTAACATTATTTATTGTTATTTATTGCATCATTTTTTCTCTAAAAATTAAAGTGAATTTCTACGAATTTTATTACTTCCATTGCATGAGGGAAAAACTTCCCTCACACCAGCAAGCAATAAATTATCCCTTCTTAATCTTCCCAGTCCACATTTTAAATCCGCCTTTGAGCGTATAAATATTTCGGTAGCCTTTTCGATAAAGTGTCACTGCTACTCGTCCAGTACGAAAATTATTTTGGCAGTATAAATAAATCGGCTGATCTTTGCGTAATTCATTTATACGAGTAGTAATTTGAGACATTGGAATATTTCTAGCACCTAGAATGTGTCCGCCTGTGTATTCATTAGCTTCTCTTACATCAATAATTTGTGCTTTTCGGTAACCTTCGATGAACTGATCTTGCGTAAGTTCCGATGATGTTTTTCGTTGAATAATCATCATAACAATAAAATAAATAATAACAGAACCCAATCCAATAAGTAGATAACCCCACATTTGTAAATCCCCCTTTCTTCTATGTACTTCAATCTATTATAATTGTACATAATCATAATAGAAAGTAAAGGGGTGTAAAAAATGGAAATTTGGCGATTTATTGATTCGGGTGATTGTTCTCCTGCGTATAATATGGCATTAGATGAAGCACTTTTAACATGGCATAGTGAAGGTGGTATTCCTCCAACGCTTCGTTTTTATAGCTGGAATCCAGCTACGTTATCCATTGGTTATTTTCAAAATATCGAGAAAGATATTAATCTTGAAGTAGTAAAAGAAAGAAAGTTAGGGCTTGTCCGCCGTTTAACAGGTGGACGTGCGGTACTTCACGATCAAGAATTAACATATAGTGTTATTGTATCGGAAGAAAAAATGCCTAAAACAGTAATAGATGCATATCGGGTGATTTCGCAAGGGATATTAGAAGGATTTAAATTGCTTGGTTTTGATGCGTATTTGTCCGTTCCACAAACAGAACAGGAATTAGAAAGATTGAAGAACCCACAATCTGCTGTTTGTTTTGATGCATCATCATGGTATGAACTTGTTGTAGAAGGGCGTAAAGTAGTTGGCAGTGCCCAAACAAGGCAAAAAGGTGTTATATTGCAACATGGAGCAATTTTACTAGATTTAGATGAGGACTTATTGTTCAGCGTGTTTCGCTATGAAAACGAGCAGAAAAAAGAAAGAATGCAACAAGAGTTCAGAAGCAAAGCAGTGGCAATTAATAAATTATCTAACCGTCAAGTAACAATGGAAGAAGCAAAAAGTGCATTTCGTCATGGATTTGAACATGGATTGCAAATTAAATTAGAGCAGCATATATTAACTGAAGAAGAAAATGTATACGTTCAACAATTAATGAAAGAAAAATATGAACAAGATGAGTGGAATTACAAACGATAATTTCTGGGAGTGAAAAAGAATAAAGAAGTCAAGATGTTTTTGACGAATTTATTCTTTTTTTGTTGATTTTTTTTATGGAAAATTCATTGACAAAATGATTTATTTATGAATGATAATCTATATATGGTAGTAAAAAAATAAATAGATACCATATATTGACATGAAAAATAAGGTGGTTTAATATAGGGGAGTCGAAAAAATATAAGGAGATGATTGAATGACTGTTTCATTTTTAGAAAATAAAGAAGTACAAAAACATAAATTAAATGAAGATATTAAGAGGTTCAAACAAGTACATCCAATTACAAATGATATGAAGATTACACATAAAGGGGTATCCCGATTAGTCATGCTTGACCGTTATTCATTTAAAGATACAGAAAAAATAACGCTATCTGTTGGAGATTTCGTTGTGTTAACAGTCAAAGAAGATCCGAGATTTCCTGCTCGTGGTGTCGGAACTGTTCTTGAGTTAGATTTCAAAGCAAAAAAAACAAAAGTATTAGTGGATGAAGAATATCGTGGTGTATTAGATGGTGAATCTGCTCTTACAGGTATTGTGGAATGTTCATTAGATGTTGTCGAGAAACCACTTGAAATTTTTTATGAACAAATTGCCAAAAGAAATGCGACAGGGCTTGCTAGTGTGGAAACGACTGGTGAAAAAAGAAAAGAGTCGTTTGAGAAATTTTATAGTGAGCTAGTAGAACTTAATTTCGTTCCAGCAGGGCGAGTGTTATACGGGGCTGGTTCCAAAACAGATGTGACCTATTTTAATTGCTATGTTATGCCATTTATTCAAGACTCCAGAGAAGGAATTTCTGATCACCGCAAACAAGTAATGGAAATTATGAGTCGTGGTGGTGGAGTTGGTACGAATGGTTCAACATTGCGCCCACGTCATACGCTTGCACGTGGTGTAAATGGTAAATCATCTGGGTCTGTTTCATGGCTCGATGACATTGCTAAATTGACACATCTAGTGGAGCAAGGTGGTTCCCGTAGAGGAGCACAAATGATTATGCTAGCGGATTGGCACCCAGATGTGATTGAATTTATTATTTCTAAAATGCAAAACCCTCGTATTCTACGATTTTTGCTCGAAAATACAACGGATGAAACGATTAGAAAAGTAGCAACTGACAAATTAAAATTCACGCCACTGACCGAACAAGAACGAGCGATGTATCAAAGTATTGTCAACTACAAAGCAGTCCTAGGGCACGGTGGATTTAATGATAAAATTATTAAAGAAGCAGAAGAAAAATTGACTACTGGTGGTACATACAGTGTCCATAACCCTGATTTCTTAACAGGAGCAAACATTTCTATTTGTTTAACAGAATCATTTATGGAAGCAGTTGAAAAAAATAGTGACTATAAACTCAAATTTCCAGATGTAGAATCCTATAATAAAGAAGAAATGCGTGCATACAACGAAAAATGGAATGACGTAGGTGATGTGCGTGAATGGGAGCGGCTCGGATATCGAGTGCGTACATATCGAACAGTGAAAGCAAGTGAATTGTGGAAGCTCATTAATATTTGTGCAACGTATTCTGCAGAGCCAGGAATTTTCTTTATTGACAATGCCAATGAAATGACAAACGCACAATCATATGGACAAAAAGTTGTCGCCACAAATCCTTGTGGAGAACAACCACTTGCACCGTACAGCGTATGTAATTTAGCAGCCGTCAACTTAGCTAAGATGGCAAATGGAAAAGAGTTAGACATAGAAAAATTAAAACGCACCGTTGAAATCGGTGTACGAATGCAAGACAATGTCATTGAAGCAACACCATATTTTTTAGCAGAAAATAAAAAACAAGCACTTGGAGAACGACGTGTTGGTTTAGGTGTAATGGGCTTAGCTGATTTACTTATTCATTGTGAAAAAGAATATGGATCGGAAGAAGGCAACAAGTTAGTGGATGAAGTGTTTGAAATCATTGCAACAACGGCTTACCGTGCTTCGATTGAATTAGCGAAAGAAAAGGCTAGTTTTCCATTTTTATGTGGAGAAACAGAAGAAGAAACAAAACAGTTAAGAGAATCATTTATAAATACCGGTTATATGAAAAAAATGCCTGAAGATATTCGAGAAAATATTTTGCGTTATGGCATTCGGAATTCTCATTTATTAACCGTTGCTCCAACAGGAAGTACTGGCACAATGGTTGGTGTATCTACGGGGCTTGAGCCATATTTCTCTTTCGCTTACTACCGCAGTGGTCGTTTAGGAAAATTTATTGAAGTGAATGCCGATATTGTGCAAAAATATTTACAAGAAAATAAAGAAGCTGACCCAAAAAATTTGCCAAACTGGTTTATTTCAGCAATGGAGCTTACACCAGAAGCACACGTAGATGTGCAATGTATTATTCAACGCTGGGTTGATTCCAGTCTTTCCAAAACAGTCAATGCTCCACGAGGATATACAGTGGAACAAGTTCAAAAAGTATATGAGCGTCTATGGAAAGGTGGAGCGAAAGGCGGAACAGTCTATGTAGATGGAAGCCGTGATTCGCAAGTATTAACATTAAAAGCAGAAGAAAATTCATTTGAGCAAATGGAATTATTACCAAAAGAACAACAATCACATATGGTTGTTTTGGTCGAAACAATTACCGATTTACGATCAACCGATGTAACGATTGGATCGGATGTTGGAAATATGTGTCCTGTTTGTCGAGAAGGAACAGTTGAGGAACTTGGCGGATGTAATACATGTATTAATTGTGGGGCACAGTTGTTGTGTGGATTGTAAAGAAATAAAAAGAGTTTGAACAGAAACTTTTTGAGAGGTTTTATTGAAATAAATGATTCACTAAGATATTGATGTTATGGGATTTTGGCAAGTATTCATTTCATAAGTTTGGAACAATCGGGGTATTTTTTGCCTCTTTTGCTCCAAACTCTTTTTATTTTTGTTTTGCTTGTACTTTCATAATAACAAAAGGGATGCCACAAAGAATAGCGGTGATAATAAAGAAAGCACATGTACCTAAATAGAAGTAAAAATAGGGGGTTGGTTCTAAATTTAGAATCTCCTACTGAGTCAGCAATGAATATATTAAAAAGGAGTACAATAAAAGAAAAAACAATTCCTATTAAGAATGTAAAAAATAAAGATTCAATAGCTTTCATCATTTTCACTCTTTTTTTAGAAAATCATGTCATATTATAGAAATAGAATCTATCAAAATGTTAAGAATTGAAGGGAATGAACTTTTTGCTCAATAAAAATTGTTACAAATAATTTGCTATCCTTTTATAAACTAGTCGAGAACACTCGTGATTTCAATCATGAGATGAATCGGCTTTCGGATAAGGCGTGTCTTTTGACACGTCAATTATCCGACATATAATAAGTGTATAGCCTAGAAAGGGAGGTGAACACAGTGATTGTAAACAAAGCCTATAAGTTTCGCATCTATCCAAACAAAACGCAAGAAATTTTCATAGCCAAGACGATTGGTTGTAGCCGTTTTGTATTCAATCATTTTCTTTCTTTGTGGAACGACACTTACAAAGAAACAGGAAAAGGCTTGACTTACAACACTTGTTCAGCTCAACTAACCGAATTAAAAAAACAACAAGAAACAATTTGGCTACAAGAAGTAGATAGTATTTCCTTACAATCTTCTCTAAAAAACTTGGCAGATTCTTTCGCACGTTTTTTCAAGAAACAAAATGATGCTCCAAAATTTAAGTCTAAAAACAACAAAGTACAATCCTATACAACTAAGCAAACAAACGGAAACATTGCGGTTGTAGAAAACAAAATCAAGCTACCTAAACTTGGTCTTGTTCGCTTTGCCAAAAGTCGAGAAGTAGAAGGACGTATTCTAAATGCCACCATCAGACGAAATCCAACTGGTAAATACTTCCTATCCATTCTTGCAGAAGTAGAAGTACAACCACTACAAAAAACAGGTTCTTCTATCGGAGTGGATGTCGGGATAAAAACTTTCGCAAAACTTTCCGATGGAACGCCATACGAAAATCCAAGATGGTTTCGTGAGTTAGAAGAAAAATTAGCGAAAGTACAACACGTTCTTTCGAGAAGAAAGGAATTGGCTAATAAACAACAAAAAAAGTTATCTGAATCAAGAAATTATCAGAAACAACGCATCAAAGTTGCGAAAATCTACGAAAGAATCACCAATGCACGAACAGATTACTTGCAAAAAATCTCTACCGAAATCATCAAAAACCACGATGTCATTGGTATAGAAGATTTGCAAATATCGAATATGTTACAAAACAAGAAGTTAGCCAAAGCAATCGGCGAAGTATCTTGGGGGAAATTCCGCACGATGCTCGAATACAAAGCAACATGGTATGGCAAACAAGTAGTGGCTGTATCCAAAACATTTGCCAGTTCACAATTATGTTCTTGTTGTGGGTACAAAAATAAAGACGTTAAGAATTTGAATCTTCGTGAGTGGAATTGTCCGAAATGTAACACACACCATGATAGAGATACTAACGCAGGACAAAATCTTAAAAATGAAGCGATAAGACTTCTAACTGTCGGGACGACAGGGATAGCCTAATGAATTAGAAACCGATAGGTTTCCGTACTTAGGAATCTCGTGACTTTAGTCATGAGAGGTTCAAAGAAAAACATATGCATTTAAAGTAATATAAAAGAAAGAGATTGACGGAGGATATTTATGACACCAGAAACACATTCATTAGAAAAAATTGCGTTTTTATATGAAACATGTATAGCTAACCATGATGAAGTAAATGCCGAGAAGGCTAGACAATTATTTGAAAAAGTACAAAAACAAGAATTTGCGATTGCTTTTTGCGGGCATTTTTCGGCAGGGAAATCAAGTATGATTAATGAAATGCTTGGAGAATCATTACTGCCATCTAGCCCGATTCCAACGAGTGCCAATATTGTTAAGGTGAAATCAGGGGAAGCGTATGCGAAAGTGTACTACAAAAATTCACTGCCTGTTCAATATTCCGCACCATATAATTATGAAAAAGTTAAGCAGTTTTGTGTAGATGGAGATTTTGTCGAACAAATAGAAATTAGCTATAAAACAAATAATTTGCCAGAGAACGTAGTTATTATGGATACACCAGGAATTGATTCTACGGATGATGCCCACCGTTTATCTACGGAATCTACTTTGCATATAGCAGATGTTATTTTTTATGTGATGGATTATAATCATGTGCAAGCGGAGCTTAATTTTCAATTTACAAAGGAATTGTCTGATTTAGGAAAGCGGCTATATTTAATTGTTAATCAAATTGATAAGCATCAAGAACATGAACTTGTCTTTTCAGATTTTCAACGAGGAAGTATAGAAGCATTTGAATCATGGGGAATTTCATTTGAACGAATGTTTTTCACCTCCATTAGAGAAAATGTTCCACATAATGAATTACCGAACTTAAAAACATTGCTTCAAGATTTATTTGTAAAAAAAGAGCAACTATTTTTGGAAACTTGGAAATCAGCAGCTTTGCAATTAGTAGAAGCACACAAAACATATCGTGATAATCAAGTAGCAACGTTTTCCAAAGAAACAGTGTTAGAAGTGCAAAAAGAATATGAACAATTAACAGAAAAACTACATGAGCATGAGAATCTTCTCCAAACAAAACGAAAATCATTTGAATTAGAGCTGAGAAAAACATTAGATAACGCCTATTTAATGCCATTTGAAACGAGAGAGAAAGCTCAAATGTATTTGGAATCTCTACAGTCAGGATTTAAAATTGGTTTTCTCTTTACAAAAGGCAAAACAGAAGAAGAGAAAGTAAAAAGAAGAGATACTTTTTATGAGTCTTTAAAAGAAAGTGTTCATGCTCAATTAGAGTGGCATGTCCGAACAATGCTTGTTGCTTTTTTGCATGACATTCAAGAAACAAATTTATCTGCTGCCCAAAATATAACGGTTGAGTTTTCCACAGATACATTACAGGCACTTGTAAAACCGGGTGCTTTCGTCAGTGGTGATTATGTTTTAACATACACAAATGATGTTGCTAATGATTTAAAAAAACGCTGTGAACGGCGTGTGCGTGAACTATTCGATAGTTCGTATACAAAATGGGAAAGTTTGGAGAGAAAACAAACAGCTGAATGGAAGAAAAAATACGATATGCTCCATAGTCAAGTACAAAAAATAAATGATGCAGCATTAGAAATCGAGAACTGCAAAGAAACATCGAAACAGCTTCATACGATTTTTGAAAGTGATGTTCCATGCCATACAGATATCACAAAATTAGCAAACGAAATTGCTAGTCAAGAAATTATTTATCGAGATGGAAAAGAAACGTGGGAATTAGAAAAGAACGAAATAATTGAAAATCAAGAAGTGGCTGTGACACTTGAAGCAAAAAGAGATAGAGTACGAACACCAGAAGAAATTGCTACAGTTCTTTTTCGGGTTGCCGAGCTTATCCAACCATTCGATACATTCACAAGACTTCGCCAAGAATTAATGGATCGTGCCAATCGTTTGCAGACTCGTTCTTACACGGTATCTTTATTTGGAGCATTTAGTGCAGGGAAATCATCATTTGCTAACGCTTTAATGGGTAAGAAATTACTGCCATCTTCACCAAATCCAACAACAGCAACGATTAATAAAGTAGCACCAGCAACTGAGGAACATCCGCATGGAGAAGTAGTTGTTGTTTGGAAAAGTGAAGCAGAATTACTAGATGAAATCAATCATTCTTTACGGATTTTTAATGAAAAAGCAAACTCTTTACAAGAAGCAATAACGAAAGCAAAAAAAATCAATGACACGGATGATCTGCATGAAAAACCACATGTAGCTTTTTTACAAACTGTTTCGGCTCATTTGGACATGGAAAAACTCGGAATGACGGAGAGTGTGTCAACTGAACAGTTTCAAGTATATGTAGCTGATGAAACAAAAGCATGTTTTATACAAACGATTACTATGCACTATGATTGCCCATTGACAAAAGAAAGAATTACACTTGTTGATACACCAGGAGTCGACTCGATTAATTCTCGCCATACAGGTGTGACACATGAATTTATTAAAAACACAGATGCAGTATTTTTTGTTACATATTACAATCATGCCTTTGCAAAAGCGGATCGGGAATTTCTGATTCAACTTGGTCGGGTAAAAGATACGTTTGCGATGGATAAAATGTTTTTTATTATTAATGCGGTTGATTTAGCTAATAATGAAAACGATGTAAAAATGGTCATAAACTATGTTCAAAATGAACTCGCAAAATTTGGCATTCAACGCCCAAGATTGTATCCAGTTTCTAGCCAATTAGCATTGCAAGAAAAAGAAGAATGCACACAAAAAAATTCTGGAATGGATCTATTTGAACAAGACTTTCATGCTTTTGTCAAAGATACACTTACAAAAATGGCAGTGGATGCGGCAGAGCTAGAAATAGAGAAAGTCTACAAGACATTTTTTTCTATTGTTACAGAAGCTTCACGTTCAGAGCAAGAGAAACAGAAAAAAGTCGAATTTTTACGTGTAGAAAGAGCAGATATTACAGAAATGGTACAAACGCAGAATCATGTATTATGGCAAACAATTGAACAAGAAATCAAAGAACTGTTATACTATGTGAAACAGCGAATTTTTCTTCGTTATCATGAGTGGTTTAAAGAGTCATTTAATCCAGCTGATCTTCGAGATGATACGGATAAGAAAAAAGCATTGCGTTCTAGTTTAAAACAACTGAAAAATGCTTTTGCTTTTGATTTAACGCAAGAAATGCGAGCAACCACTTTACGAGTAGAACAATTTATCGAAAAAAAATTAAGACAAAAGCATCTTGATGTTATCGATTTTATTAGTCATATTAACGAACAACTTGCGGTTCATGATGTGGAGGCATATGATTTTCCAATCATGAATTTTATGGAAGTATTTACAAATGTAACGGAAGATTACTTTGCTTCTGCACTTCGTTTGTTTAAGAATGCCAAAGCATTTTTTGAAAAAGGTGAAAGTAGAAAAATGCAGGAGGAATTAGAGAGATTATTTCAACAGCCTGTAAATGATTATATTAGTGAACAACAAAATATATTTTATAAGCATTATGAAACGGAATGGTTAAATAGTGTTTCTAAATCTGTCAATGAAACATTGCTTCAAGTAGCGGACTATTACGAAGGATTGGAAGTAGCACTGACAAAGCAAATTGATATTAATGCTTATAAGTATGTGATGGAAGAACTAAAAAAAGAATTATAAAAGGGGTGATGTAATGAAATATATTGTGTCTACAGAATGGCTCGCAAACCACTATAAAGAAAAAAATGTTCGAGTTGTTGATTGTCGATTTTTTTTAGACGATGTTTCAAAAGGAGTAACTCAGTACGCAATGGAGCACATTTCAAATGCAGCATATTTTCATTTGGAATGGGATTTATCATCTGAAGTAACAAAACATGGTGGTCGGCATCCGCTTCCGAACTTAAAAAAATTTGTAAATAAATTAAATTCTATTGGTGTGGATAATGAAACCATTGTTGTGGCATATGATGATGGTAGTTGCATGGTCGCTTCACGTTTTTGGTGGCTTCTTCGATTCCTAGGACACACACAAGTATATGTACTCGAAGGTGGCATGAAGGAATGGAGAAACGGTGGTTATCCAACAGATATGATTGTACCTTTATTTCAAAAAAAATCGTTTTTGCCGAACATTCAAATACATATGATTGCCGCAATGAAAGATGTAAAACAAGCAATAAAAAACAAAAAAATACAACTGCTTGATTCCAGAGAATATGCGAGATACACAGGAGAAATAGAACCAATTGATAAAAAAGCAGGGCATATTCCCAGAGCAATGCATTGTTTTTGGAAAGATGGATTAACAGAAGATGGAAAATGGAAAAGCATAGAGGAACAGCAAAAACGATTTGCTAATCTAAAAAAAAAGAAACCAATCATCGTTTATTGTGGTTCGGGTGTATCTGCAACGCCTAATGTATTAGCTTTGTTAGAAGCAGGATTTTATGATGTTAAGTTATATGTGGGAAGTTTCAGTGATTGGATTTCATATGACAAAAATAAAATAGAGACTTGTTAATTCAGGGTTTTGATATATTCATTTCATTAAAATGATTTGACTTATATTCAGACTCGGAATTACTCATTTGGAAAATTTGAAAACAGAATTAAGGGGAAAATAAATGAAGAAGTGGTTAGTCATTTTATTATTGTGTGTAATGGGCGGATATGCAATATTTCAATCAGTAGCAGAAAAGGCTAAACCAGAAATAGGTATTGAAGTAGGAAAATCTGCTCCTGATATTTCCGTAACAACATTTGATGGAAAAGTTGTTCCTCTCTCTAGCTTTTATGGTAAGCCCGTTATTGTAAATTTTTTTGCAACATGGTGTCCTCCATGTAGAGCAGAAATGCCAGAGATACAAAAGTTTTATAAAGCAAATAAAGATAAAATAAACATCGTTGCTATTGATATAATTTCAAGCGATACAGAGGAGAAAGTAGTAACCTTTGTGAAAGAACATCAATTAACTTTTCCAGTTGTTTTTGATAAAGTTAACGGAGAAATTGGAGAAGCAGAAGATATATATAAAATAAGAACATTGCCAATATCATTTATTTTATCAAAAGATGGTATTATCCAGCAGCAATTTATTGGACCAATGACCTATGATACAATGGATTCATTAACAAAAAACTTAATGAAGTAAGTATAAGGATTGGACTACGCCTTTTTGATAGGTTTTTAGTGAAATCAATGGTGTATAAAAACGTTGATTTTACGGGATATAACCATTCATTTCATGAGTTTGTGACAATCGGGGTGCTTTACTTCGTTTGTCACAAACTCTTTTTTTTGAGTATCTTCCTCTAAAATGGCAACACTATGTGTAAAGGAGGTTATACAATGAGTAAAAATCAACAATTCACTCCAAACCATATCGGCACACAACCAAAAGAATATGGTGGGAATAAAGGCAAAAAGATGCAAGATAAAACAAAAAACCCTCAAGTGATTCAAGTAAAGGGAGAGTAAAAGATAGAAGTGTGTTAGGTTAATGAAGAAACTAGACAAAATTTTTTTGAAAAAGGCTATGTCAATTGGGAGGTTTTTTTGTGCTTCTTGGCATAGCCTCTTCACTATTTTTAAATTTGTAATAAAATAATCACATGTTTAGAGGTACAGTCTACTTCTAAAATAAAAGTTACCAATAGTAATCAGGTTATTTAGTGAGGAGGACGGACAATAAATAAATTAGTGGGTTAGTGGATTAGTCCAGATAAATGGAAAGCGTTTGCAAAAAAGACAATAATAATATCAAAGTTCACTAATAATTTATAAGATAGTAAGTTGTTTAGATTTTAGATGTATGCTAAACTGGGTTGAAAATGAAATGGGAGAGTGTATTCATGAAAATTTTGTTAGTTGGAGTAGGCGGAGTGGGAGAATCATTTGCAACTATAGCAAAACGTCGTGATCCATCAGGCAAGAGATTCCAGTTAATTGTTTTAGCAGACTATAATTTAACTAGAGCAGTAGAAGTTCAAACTAAATTAGTTGACCAAGAAAGATTTCCAACAGAACAAGTTAATGCTAGAAATGGTGAAGAAATCATAGCCTTGGCAAAGAAGTATGATGTTGATTTAATTATGAACACTTGTGATCCATCATTTAATGAAGTGATTTTTGATTCAGCCTATGAAGCTGGGTGTAATTATATGGATTGTGCCATGACTGTTTCAACCGCACACAAAACGGATCCTTTCCATCAATGCGGAACACAGCTTGGAGATTATCAGTTTGCAAAAGATGAGCTATGGAAAGAAAAAGGATTACTTGCTTTATGTGGTTCGGGTGTAGAGCCGGGTATGTCAGATGTCTTTTCTCGTTTTGCTGAAAAGCATTTGTTTGATGAAATCGAAGAAATTGGTATTCGAGATGGAAACAACTTCTATTTAGAAGGTGTAGATGTTGCTTTTGGTTTTTCGATTTGGACAACGATTGAAGAATGTTTAAATCCTCCTATTATTTGGGAGAAAGATAAAGGGTGGTTTACAACAGAGCCATTTTCAGAACCAGAAATATTCATTCTTCCAGAAGGAATTGGCCCAGTAGAAATGGTAAATGTTGAACATGAAGAAGTTATGTTTATTCCTAAACATATAAATAAAGGATTAAAAAGAGTAACTTTTAAAATGGGACTTGGGGATGCATTTATTGGTTGTCTTAAATATTTAAAAGCACTAAATTTAGATCGAATTGATATGCATGTGAAAATTGGTGATAGTGAAATAACACCAAGGGAATTTATTACGAGATGTGCACCAAATCCCGTTGAGGTTGGTAAGAAGATGAAGGGTAAAACGTGTGCAGGGACATGGATAAAAGGTAAAAAAGATGGCATGGAAAGACAAATATACTTATACCAAGTTGCAGACAATGAAGAATGTGTCGAGAAACTTGACTGTCAAGCAGTTGTTGCACAAACGGCATTTGTACCAGTTCTTATGTGTGAATTAATCTCCAAAGGTGTTTGGAAAGGTGTTGGTGTAAAAGTTCCTGAACAATTTGATCCAGATCCATTTGTAGAATCAATGGATGCATACGAATTTCCGGGAAGATTAATGGAAATGGATTCCCAATACAAACAAGCATCCGATTTCCAAAAAATTATTAAAATGTTATAAAATGAGTATGGGACAATTGGAGTGAAAAACGCTCTACTTGTCCCATACTTGTTTAATGAATAGTTGTCGAAATTAAGATATTATAAAGAGCTTGGGACATAAATCAGTTTGAAGGGTTTTTATAGCAGTTTCACTTATTGTGCGGAAAGTTCAATGGCTAATTTCTAATTATACTGTTTCAAAAACTCTTAGCTTGTCTCTAGCAAGCGTCATAGTTTTTTCATTGTCTAATTAAAAATTTTCTCATTTTCTTTTTCCGCA
>JAVBJX010000051.1:0-28553 GCA_031546705.1 Caryophanales bacterium | reverse complement strand
TTGCAACAAATAGACAAAATTACAGTTTTTGTTCAAAATTACTAAGCACAAATTTAAAACTCCTACAATCAGATGATTAAAATTGATGAATTCAAGCTGTTTTTGATCATTTTTGATGCATTTAACTAGCACAACGAGTGAGGTTAATATTAAATCATCTACACTGGAACAGATTTTAAAGTTACTCACAATTGAGGGCTTTATTATTAAAGGTTCAAAAGGTTATTCCCGTACGTTGAAGCTATATACATCTCAACAGAATTATTATGATTCGGTCATTGCAATGAAGGAGCATGAGTATCAGGAATTGCTTAATTTTCAACAAACAAAAGAATGCCAAATGAAATTTTTAACGAAGGCATTAGACGACCCAAATTCTCGATGTTGTGGTAAATGTAGTACATGTTTAGAGGGTACTTGGAAGTGGACGGATGACAAGTTGAGTCAGGAAGATATCGAAAAGGTTCGTGTATTTTTTGCAAAGAGTTTTATTAAAATTGAACCTAGAAAAAAATCAATATTGACGAATAGAATGTTGACAATGAAACATGAAGAAGGAATTGCTCTTAGTTACTATCATGAACAACTTGGGCAAGAGGCGAGTCGTGGAAAATATGTTAATAATCATTTCTCAGATGTGCTTGTACAAGCGTCAGCGGATAAGTTAAAGCTATTTTTCCGAGAAAAGGGACTTCATGTAGCGGATTTAATTGTTATTCCAATTCCATCAAATCGCCGATCACAGTTGGTGCCAGAATTTGCAAAAAGACTATCGAACACTTTACAATGTAGATATGAGCATATTTTTGCCAAGAGACCAAATGAACCAGAGCAAAAATCATTTCTGAATAGTTCTCATCAGGAGCAGAGTATTCGTGATTATTTATACGTTCAAAATGATGTGAACTTAGAAAATCAACATATTCTATTAGTGGATGACTTTGTTGATTCTAAATGGACTTTCACAGTGGCGACTGAGCTATTAGGAGAAGTATATAAAAATATTAAAGTAACACCATTCGCTTTAGCAAATACAAGTGGAAGCGATTAATGGAAGGAGCACATTATGCAGTTTACGAATAATGAAATTGCAACGTATTTATTTTGTGCACAACTTTTACGGACTAAAACAACGCCATTGACAATTTTAGAGTGGAATTCTGTTGTAAAATCATTGAGTGAGCATAAACTACAGCCAGAGGCGTTATTAATAATGCCATCAAGTGAATTGTTAAGCATTTTAACGCAAGTAACAGCGGTGAAAAAATTAAAAATCTTAGAAAAGATCGAAGCACGTCAAAAACTTGGTATCTCAATGCTTGAACTTGAGGAGATTGTCCATCAAGGTTATGGCATTATGTTCCGATCCAATATGCCACTTCGTCTCAAAAAATTAACACAAAAATTTATACCAGCTTTCTTCTACTATGCTGGAGACCCAACAATTTTATCGCATCGTGCATTAGGAGTTGTTGGAGCAAGAAATGCAAATGACGAAGAGTTAGCACAAACAGTTAGTATCACAAAGGAGGCTGTGATACATGGCATAGTCATTATCTCAGGTGGTGCAAGAGGTGTGGATACGACAGCAGTAGACGCAGCACTGCGAAACGGTGGTAAGGCTGTTGTTTTTCCTGTTGATGGGCTAGCAAAATGGATTAAGAAGAGTGAAATTCGTCAATACATTATGGATGGACAGTTGCTTTTAATGTCAACACAAAATCTTGATTCCCCTTTTTCTCCATCATATGCAATGCAACGGAATAAATTCATTCATGCACCTTCTGATATCATGCTCATCGCATCATCAAAAATTTCGGGAAAAAAATCAAGTGGAACTTGGGAAGGGGTATTAGAGAATCTTAAGTACCAGTGGTCGTCTCTTTATGTTATTGGAAATAGTGAGGGGGTGGAGAAACTGGTAGTTGATGGCAATGCAAAGCCATTTTCATCATTTGAGGAAATTTATGAGCTAAGTAAATCTGTCAAACAGGGGGATGTAAACGATTTTGATTTAAAGGCAACAGAGGTCATCCAAATAGCTATAGCCGAGGGAATGGATAGGAAAACAATTGAAAAGGTGTTTGCAGAGCTATTAGAGCAACAGTTTAAGCAAATAGGGAACCTTGTAGAAGAAAAGTCGCAATATCCAGAAAGGTTTGAAGATGCCGAACAGCTAACTATTGAATTCCTATCTAGCGGAGAAGCTTACTAATCAAGAAGAGAAACTGAAGAAGAGGAAATAAAACAATGGCTAATCTACCAAACTGCCCAAAATGTAACTCAGAATACACGTATGAAGATGGAAGTTTTTTTGTCTGCCCAGAATGTGGTCATGAGTGGATGTTACAATCAGAAACGGAAAATAATGAAGACAAAAAGGTTAGTAAAGATGCAAATGGAAACGTTTTAAACGATGGTGATTCTGTAACAGTAATCAAAGACCTTAAAGTAAAGGGAAGTTCATTAGTTATAAAAATAGGTACAAAAGCAAAAAATATACGTTTGATTGAGGGAGATCATGATATTGATTGCAAAATTGATGGTATTGGAGCCATGCAATTAAAATCTGAATTTGTTAAGAAGATATAAGGGTTTATGAGGTGATTGAAACATTTTTGACCACATTTTGACCACCAAAATTTTAAATGATTAAGCCGTTCATTAATTCACTGAATTTCTGGGCGGCTTTTTCTTCCATATTTTTGGTCATGTGTGCGTAGGTATTCATAGTTGTTTCTATATCTGTATACCCTAATCTTGTAGCGTTTGAGAAAAATATGTCATTCTGCTTCTACCATTTAACCAATAAGGAATGAATAAAGCTTTTTTCATAAAATTTACTATCATTTTTTGCGAATAATAGTTTTGATAACAATCACGTTTATCAAATCTAAAGATCATACTTAAAAAAATAACGAGTATAAACTCAGTTTTTCAAGGCATAATAGTTTTTGTGTCTATCCTTTTATAAGGAGATTAGTATGAATTTATTAGAGAAGGGAAGTAAATTATTGATGGGAATTTTAAGCGGAAATCCTCAAAATGAGCCTTTACATTATGGAGAGGTGTTTAGTCTTTGGAGCTATTTATCAGCACAAAAAGCAGCTGTAGATAGCTATCAGGTTTATATTAACCATACTGGTGATGAAGATTTAAAAGCATTTTTAAAACAAGTAATTCAAAACTCAATGAAACCAGCTATAAAAGAAATAGAGGAGATATTGCTACATAATGATATTGCAGTTCCTCCTACTCCAGCAGAAAGACCAGAAGCGGATATTGAACAAATTCCTGTTGGAGCGAGATTTCAAGATGCACAAATAGCTGTTCATATATCGGCAGATATTGCAGCAGGACTTGTAGCGTCTAGTGCAGGAGTAAGTCAATCCATTCGTGAGGATGTTGGATTAATGTATGCTCAATTTAGTGCAAAACTAGCAAAAGATGGTGCAGCATTACTTCAAATGATGAAAAATAAGGCATGGTTAGTTCCACCACCACTTCATCACGAAACCAAACAACAATAAAACCGAAAATTATTCTGATTTTTGATGCAGTTTTATATTTAACAAGGTACTAGGATGGAAAATACAAATGGTTGTCAATTAAAATGGTGCCCATAACCTAAAAATTTTTTCTTGTGTCTAGGTTATGAGTACCATTTTACAGTACCTACTTTCTTGAAATTCACGATAGTATATGTTTCTCCATTTGTGGGGAATCTGCCCATAATTTTAAATAATAGGTAGAAAGATGGTCTCGTGTTTTACGAGTCCATTTTTTATGCAGTAAAATGTAGTACAGTACTGTAAAATTACTCCAAAAAAAGAACGGAGTACTGCAAAAACTGTATTTCAATTTCCACTTGTTGGTCTGCATTATTCACTAGAGTATTGATGGTCTTTTGTATTGCTATACCGCTATTAATAAGTGTTGCTATGAAGTACAACAAATGCATTACAGGGGTAATCCTATCCTTATTGCTTATTTCAGTAGTTATATGGTCTCGTAGAAATAGTAAAAATACGGAACATGGACTTGACTTGTGAAATAATTACCGACCTTCGTATGTGGGTAGTATTCGGCTATTACTGATGGGGAAAACCCCTTCTCCAGTATTTTTAAGTGATTTAAAATGTTATTATCATTTTAAATCAATTTAGACTAATTTATTTGAAAAAAATCGAAATTTAATTAAAAAAACGAACGAATATGAATATATTTAGAAAAATATTCGTGTTTTTATTGACGTTTCTATTTTTACTTGCTAAAATTAAAATAAATAGGGAATGAAGTTCCAGAAATATTTAAGTGTGAATATTTTGATGAGCGGTATGAAAAAAATCATTTCTACTTTGACAGTATAAAGTCAGCTCCTTACTCTAACTTTCTGTAATTCTTCATGCGTTAGCTGTGGACAAAGTTCTTTGAAATGTTATGTAAAATAGTACTTAAGATAATATAGTCACTTTATAATAATTAGGTTTTTTTAGGATGACTCAATGTATATAGACGGTAAAAAAGATTTCAGCTGTTTTAGGAGTATTTGTATCAAACATGAATAGTTGTAAGGTGTATATTTTCTCTCCACTGAAAACAATATTACCGTCTATATAGTTTATGATAATTACGAAATCTTTTTTTGGATAAAGGCCATTCGGAAGGTTGTATTAACATACAAACAGCAAGTCAAAATCAATTTTTGGAGGCGTTTAAGTGGGAAAAGTTATTAATGGTAAGCAAATTGCCAACACCATACGTGAGGAATTAAAAATTGAAATTAAAACATTAAAAGGAAATGGTATCACTCCTTGTCTTGCGGTTATTTTAGCTGGTAATGATCCAGCTTCACAAGTTTATGTTAATTCAAAAGTTCGTTGTTGTGATAAACTGGGGATTATTTCACAAAGAATAGATTTATCTGAAAATGTATCAGAAGTTGAACTTTTAACAAAAATCGAGCAGTTAAATGATGATTCAATTGTTCATGGTATTCTAGTGCAATTGCCATTACCGAATCATATTAACAAACGTAAAGTAATTGGAGCTATTAGCCCATTGAAAGATGTTGACGGTTTTCATCCAATTAATATAGGTCGCATGATAACCCAACAAGATACATTTCTTCCTTGTACTCCATTTGGTATCATTAGAATGTTGAAAGATTCAGGGCTAGAGATAGCAGGCAAACATGCAGTTGTTTTGGGGAGAAGCGACATTGTTGGTAAACCAATTGGACAGCTCTTGCTACAAGAGAATGCTACTGTTACCTATTGTCATTCATATACAAAAAATGTTTCGGAATTCACTAAGATGGCAGACATTATTATAGTAGCAGTTGGTATGGCTCATTACTTAAAGGCAGACCAAGTGAAACCGGAAACTATTATTATTGATGTTGGTATTAACCGTATGGAAGAAAAAGGGCTTGTAGGTGATGTTGACTTTGAACCTGTTAGCGAAGTGGCTGCTCATATTTCCCCAGTTCCTGGAGGTGTTGGTCCGATGACAATTACGATGCTCATGTACAACACAGTAAAAGCAGCAAAAGGATTAGATTTTAATTAACAGCTTGTGAAAATTAGCTATTAACAGGAGGATATACATGGAAAATCCATTGATTGGTGTTGTTATGGGGAGTACATCTGACTGGGAAACGATGAAATTGGCTTGTGCAAAGCTAGATGAAATGAATGTTTCCTATGAAAAAAAAGTAGTTTCAGCACATCGTACACCAGATTATATGTTTCATTACGCAGAGACTGCTAGAGAGAGAGGGATTAAAGTCATCATCGCTGGTGCAGGTGGAGCAGCACATTTACCTGGAATGATTGCTGCGAAAACAACTTTACCTGTAATTGGTGTTCCAATTCAATCGAAGGCACTGTCTGGATTAGATTCACTTTTATCGATTGTTCAAATGCCAGGAGGTGTGCCAGTTGCAACAGTTGCTATCGGGACTGCAGGTGCAACCAATGCCGCATTGCTGGCACTGGAGATATTAGGAGCTTTTGATGATACCATTGCTAAGAAACTTGAAATGCAACGTGAAGAAATCAAAAAAAATGTATTAGAAAGTACACTAGAATAGATGGCTAAAATAATTATACCTGGACAAGTAATTGGAATCATAGGCGGTGGACAATTAGGTCGAATGATGGCGATATCGGCAAAAGAAATGGGTTACCTTATTGCAGTCTTGGATCCAACTCTCAATTCGCCATGTGCTCAAATAGCAGATATTGAGATTGTAGCAGAGTACAATGATTTAGAGGCAATTAAGGAGCTAGCAAGTGTGAGTGATGTAATCACATATGAATTTGAGAATATAGATTACGCCTGTTTGAAATGGTTAGAGGAAAATGCATATTTGCCACAAAAGAGTCAGCTGTTGTCGCTTACCCAAAATCGACTTACTGAGAAAAAAATAATTACTGAATTAGATCTTCCAGTCGGATCTTTTATGCCAATTGAAAATCAGGAAGAATTACTTAATGGAGTTGCAGTTTTTTCATATCCATGTGTTTTGAAGACTACGACAGGTGGCTACGATGGAAAAGGACAAGTTGTGATTAGGAGTGAAAAAGATATTCTGGCTGCGTCTGAATTAATCAACCAACATCCATGTATTTTAGAAGATTGGATTGTTTTTGAAAAAGAGATTTCAGTTATTGTTGCAAGAAATAGTCTTGGAGAAATGGCTACATTTCCAGTAAGCGAAAATATCCATGTTGAAAATATTTTATATCAATCGATTGTACCTGCAAGAATTGAAAGAGAAGTAGAACAAAACGCTTTAGCTTATGCGTATAAACTTGCAGAGGAACTTGCCTTAGTCGGAACTTTGGCGATTGAAATGTTTGTGACAATCGATGGTGAAATCTTTATTAACGAGCTTGCACCTAGACCACATAACTCAGGTCACTACACACTTGATGCCTGTGCAACATCCCAATTTGAGCAACACATTCGTGCCATTTGCAACTGGCCACTTGGTGAAACAAAACTACTTTCTGAGGTAGTCATGGTGAATATTCTTGGGGAGCATCAAGAAGAGATTTTACAAAATATCCCCCAATTTAACAATTGTAAATTACATTTATATGGTAAAAAGGAAGTTAAACCGAAACGGAAAATGGGTCATGTAAATGTTTTATGTAATACAACTAAAGATGCAATAAAAAAAGTGGAATCACTTGGTATTTGGAAAATAGAGTTAATAGTATCGGAGGAAGATGAATGATTAATCGCTACACACGTCCTGAAATGGGTGCAATTTGGACAGAAGAAAATAAATTTCAAGTATGGCTTGAAGTAGAGATATTAGCATGTGAAGCTTGGTCGGAGCTTGGTGAAATTCCGAAAGAAGATGTGAAAAAGCTTAGAGAAAATGCAACAATTGATATGAATAGAATTGATGAAATTGAAGAAGAAACACGACATGATGTAGTTGCCTTCACACGTGCAGTTTCCGAATCGCTTGGAGAAGAACGCAAATGGGTTCATTACGGTCTTACCTCAACCGATGTTGTTGATACCGCACTTTCCTGCTTGCTAAAGCAAGCAAATGATATTTTATTAAAAGATCTTACTAATTTTATTGATATTTTACGAAATAAAGCAATTGAACATAAGTATACAGTTATGATGGGTCGCACGCATGGTGTGCATGCTGAGCCAACTACTTTTGGATTGAAATTAGCACTATGGCATGAGGAAATGAAGCGTAATTTGAAACGTTTTCAAGATGCTGCTGAAATGGTTGCTTATGGGAAAATTTCGGGAGCTGTTGGCACTTACGCAAATATCGACCCATTTGTTGAGCAGTATGTTTGTCAGAAATTAGGACTAGAAGCTGCACCAATTTCTACACAAACTTTGCAAAGGGATCGCCATGCACACTACATGTCAACACTAGCTATCATTGCAACCTCTATCGAAAAAATGGCAGTTGAAATTCGAGGATTACAAAAGAGCGAAACACGTGAGGTAGAAGAATTTTTTGCAAAAGGTCAAAAAGGATCTTCAGCTATGCCACATAAGCGTAATCCAATTGGTTCTGAAAATATGGTGGGGTTAGCACGTGTAATCAGAGGTTATATGATGACAGCCTATGAAAATATGCCACTTTGGCATGAACGTGATATCTCACACTCTTCTGCAGAACGTGTCATTTTACCTGATGCGACTATTGCACTAAATTACATGCTTAATCGATTTGGCAATATCATGAAGAATCTTACGGTATTTCCTGAGAACATGAAGCGAAACATGGATCGTACATTTGGGCTTATCTATTCACAGCGAGTGCTGTTAAAACTGATTGAAAAGGGTATGATGCGTGAACAAGCGTATGATCTTGTGCAACCAAAAGCAATGGAATCATGGGAATCACAAGTGTCGTTTAAGATGCTAATTGAAGCAGATGAACAGTTTACGAGTAAGTTATCACAAGTGGAAATTGATGACTGTTTTAACTATGCCTATCACTTGCAACATGTTGAAATGATTTTTAATCGTCTTGGATTATAGCAGTTTTACTTATTGTGCGGAAAGTTCAATGACTAATTAAAAATTTTCTCCTGCTCTTTTTCCGAACAATTTATTTTGCAAGCTGCTATAAACGAGGAATAAAGATGAGGAGCTTGAACAGATTTCGACAAAGATACCTCGTCTTTATGTTTAAAAAATAAATCAAGGGAGAATGGATTATGGAAAAGTTAGACTTACTGTATGAGGGCAAGGCAAAACAGATTTATAGAACGGATAATGAAGATGTTCTATGGGCGAAGTATAAGGACAGTGCGACTGCATTCAACAATATAAAGAAATCTGAAATCTCAGGTAAGGGCCGCCTAAATAATGAGATTACAAGTCTACTATTCGAAATGCTCCAGTCAAAAGGAATTGAAAATCATTTTATTAAAAAAATATCGGAAACAGAACAGCTTATTAAAAAAGTAACCATTATCCCTTTAGAAGTAATTGTTCGTAATGTTGTCGCAGGTAATTTAGCAAAACGCTTGGGACTTGATGAAGGAAAAGAAATTGTAAATCCAATCGTTGAATTTTGTTACAAAAATGATGAATTAGGAGATCCCCTTGTAACAGAGGATCATATTGCATTTCTTCAGCTAGCTACCGAGGAACAACTGACTACTATTCGCAAGACAGCACTTGAAGTCAATAAAGTGCTAAAAACGCATTTTGCAAATTGCAATATTCGATTGGTTGATTTCAAACTTGAGTTTGGCGTTAGACCAAATGGAGATTTGATTCTTGCCGATGAGATTTCTCCAGATACTTGTCGTCTCTGGGATGTAGATACAAATCAGAAGCTAGATAAGGATGTGTTTAGAAGAGATTTGGGCAGTTTAACGGAGGTTTATCAAGTAATTTTAGAACGCCTAGGAGGTCAATCATGTACAAAGTAAAAGTCTATATTAACTTAAAAGAAAGTGTGCTAGACCCACAAGGAAATACGGTGAAAGACTCTTTACATCATCTTTCCTATCAACAAGTTAGCAGTGTTCGAATTGGAAAATACATCGAACTTTTAATAGAAAAGACGGACATCGATATGGATGCCATGGTGAAAGAAATGTGTGAAAAATTGTTGGCGAATGTGGTAATTGAAGATTTTCGCTACGAGATCGAGGAGGTCTAGCTGTGAAATTTGCTGTGATTGTATTTCCTGGATCTAACTGTGATGTGGATATGTTTCATGCAATTAAAGATGCACTTGGTGAGCAAGTAGAATATGTATGGCATGAAACATCAAATCTCGAGCAATATGATGGAATCCTATTGCCAGGAGGATTTTCATATGGAGATTATTTACGCTGTGGGGCAATTGCTAGATTCTCAAAAGTGATGAATGAAGTAAAAAAAGCTGCTGAGAGAGGAAAACCAGTACTTGGTGTATGTAATGGGTTTCAAATTTTAGTGGAAACAGGTCTTTTACCTGGTGCATTGATGAGAAATAGCAAAATCAAATTCATCTGCAAAGCGGTTGAAATGGAAGTTGTTAATAATCAAACGATGTTTACATCGGAGTATGCCACTTTTGAAAGAATTCAAATACCAATTGCACATGGTGAAGGCCAATACTATTGTGACGAAGCAACTTTAAAATCTTTAGAAGATAATAATCAAATCGTTTTCAAGTATGTGGATAATCCAAATGGTAGCCTAGCAAACATTGCAGGTATTGTGAATGTGCAAGGAAATGTATTGGGGATGATGCCACATCCAGAACGTGTAGTAGAGGCATTATTAGGCAGTGATGATGGGTTAAAACTTTTCAAATCAATTTTAATTAACTGGAGGAGATCAAATGTTGTCACAGCTTGAGCCAAGTCCGGAACAAATTGAAAATCAGAAAATCTATCAGGAAATGGGTCTAACTGACGAAGAGTTTGGCATGGTGAAAAATATTTTGAAACGCCAACCCAACTACACAGAACTAGGTCTGTTTTCGGTTATGTGGTCAGAACATTGTAGCTATAAAAACTCCAAGCCAGTATTAAGAAAATTTCCTACAAAAGGATCAAAAGTTTTGCAAGGTCCTGGTGAGGGAGCTGGAATTGTCGATATTGGTGATAATCAGGCAGTCGTTTTTAAAATGGAAAGTCATAATCATCCTTCTGCAATAGAACCTTATCAAGGTGCAGCTACTGGCGTTGGTGGAATTATCCGTGATGTTTTTTCAATGGGAGCACGTCCAATTGCGATATTAAATTCGCTTCGTTTTGGTGAACTAAAGTCACCTCGTGTAAAATATTTGTTTGAAGAAGTAGTTGCTGGGATAGCTGGATACGGGAATTGTATTGGTATCCCAACTGTTGGTGGTGAAATTCAATTTGATTCTTGTTATGAAGGGAATCCACTTGTCAATGCCATGTGTGTTGGTTTGATTCATCATGCGGATATTAAAAAAGGTCAAGCACATGGTGTGGGCAATACAGTTATGTATGTTGGGGCTTCCACAGGTCGTGATGGTATTCATGGTGCGACTTTTGCATCTGAAGAGTTATCGGAAGCATCAGAGGAAAAAAGACCTGCAGTGCAAGTTGGTGATCCATTTATGGAGAAATTACTTTTAGAAGCTTGTCTTGAACTGGTGCAATTAGATGCACTTGTTGGTATTCAAGATATGGGTGCTGCTGGTTTAACATCTTCATCGGCAGAAATGGCAAGTAAAGCAGGTATGGGGATTGAAATGTGTTTGGATGATGTCCCACAACGTGAAACCAACATGACTGCTTATGAAATGATGTTGTCAGAATCACAGGAAAGAATGCTGATTGTAGTAAAAGCAGGGCAAGAAGATAAAATAACTGATTTATTCAAAAAGTATGAACTTGAAGTAGTTGCGATTGGTAAAGTAACAGATGATAAAATGCTTCGCTTAATACATAAAGGTCAAATTGTTGCAGAAGTCCCTGCAGATGCACTTGCAGAAGAAGCTCCAGTGTACAATAAACCATCTAAAGAACCAAATTATTTTTCGAAATTCCAGTCTATGGATGAAAAAGTCCCATCTATTACAGACTACAATGAAACTTTGTTAAAACTTCTACAGCAACCAACAATTGCAAGTAAGGAATGGGTTTATGAGCAATATGATTATCAGGTGCGAACCAATACGGTTGTGACACCAGGATCTGATGCAGCTGTCGTTCGTGTTCGTGGCACAAATAAAGCATTAGCAATGACAACAGATTGTAATTCTCGCTATATCTATTTGGACCCAGAAACTGGTGGCAAAATCGCTGTTGCAGAAGCAGCAAGAAATATCATTTGTTCAGGCGGTGAACCATTAGCAATTACAGATTGCTTAAATTTTGGTAATCCTGAAAAACCAGAAATCTTTTGGCAGATTGAGAAATCAGTTGATGGTATGAGTACGGCGTGCAATATACTTAAAACGCCTGTAATAGGTGGAAATGTATCACTTTACAATGAACGAAGTGGTGAGGCTGTTTATCCAACACCAACTGTTGGGATGGTTGGTTTGATTCATGATCTAAGCCATATTACAAAACAATATTTTAGGAACGCAGGAGACCTTATTTATCTAGTTGGTGAAACAAAATCAGAATTTGGTGGAAGTGAGTTGCAAAAGCTTACCTTTGGCGAAATTTTTGGCAAATCACCTTCCATTGATTTAGAAAAGGAAGCGTTATATCAACAGCAAATTTTATCTGCGATCCAAATAGGTATTGTTGCTTCAGCACATGACGTAGCAGAGGGTGGCATCTCGGTAGCGATTGCAGAATGTCTGATGAATTCGGATAAACTTGGAGCATCCGTCATGCTTACTGGTGATACTGTATCTGCATTATTTGCTGAATCACAATCTCGTTTTATTATTTCGATAAAACCTGAAAATAAATTAACATTTGAAAGTAAAGTGGATGCTTTACTTATTGGGGAAGTAACAGATAGTACATATTTAACCATTAATCATAGAAGCCAGAACCAACTTGTTCATCTTTCAGTTAATGAAATGTGTACTGCATGGAAAGGAGCTATCCCATGTTTGCTGACATCAAGGGGCTAAATGAGGAATGTGGAATCTTCGGAATTTGGGGGCATGAAAATGCTGCCCAAATCACTTATTACGGCTTACACAGCCTTCAGCATCGTGGTCAAGAAGGTGCAGGAATGGTTGTGAAGGATGGCGATGGTGAAAGTCTTACCAATCATAAAAATATTGGACTTGTAACGGAAGTTTTTACTCAAGAAAAGATCAAAGAATTAACAGGGAATGCTGCTATTGGTCATGTTCGTTACTCTACTGCTGGCGGTGGCGGCTACGAAAATGTACAGCCACTATTGTTTCGTTCACATACTGGTTCTTTTGCAGTTGCACACAATGGAAATATTGTTAATGCTGATATGATAAAAAAAGATCTTGAAAACAAGGGGAGTATTTTTCAAACTACCTCTGATACGGAGGTTTTGGCTCACCTGATTAAGCAAGATATGCAGGGTGAAATTTTAGTAGAACGGATAAAAACAGCACTAAATAAATTAGAAGGTGCCTATGCCTTATTGATGCTTACTGAGAAGAAAATGATTGTTGCACTCGATCCAAGAGGTTTTCATCCTTTAGCACTTGGCAAATTAGGTGATGCCTATGTGGTTGCTTCTGAGACATGTGCATTTGATTTAATTGGTGCAACCCATATTCGGGATGTTGAACGTGGTGAACTGTTGACAATATCTGATGATGGCATTGAGTCGCAAAGATTTGCACCTCTGGAAGCACATTCTTTTTGTGCAATGGAGTATGTGTATTTCTCTCGTCCTGATAGTATTAATAATGGTGTGAATGTACACGCTGCTCGTAAAAGAATGGGGAAAATTCTTGCAGAAGAAACCCCGGTTGAAGCAGATATCGTTATAGCAGTTCCAGATTCCGGTGTATCTGCTGCTATAGGATTTGCAGAAACTGCTAGAATCCCTTATGAAATGGGACTTATCAAAAACCGATATGTTGGTAGAACTTTTATCCAACCATCACAAGAACTTCGTGAACGAGGGGTAAAAATGAAGTTATCACCTGTTCGAGGTATTGTTGAAGGAAAACGGGTTGTCCTTATCGATGATTCGATTGTTCGAGGAACGACCAGTAGACATATTGTGCAAATGCTTCGTGAAGCAGGTGCAAAAGAAGTTCATGTACGAATTGCTTCGCCCTCAATTGTGCATCCGTGCTTCTATGGAATCGATTTTTCTACTTGTGAAGAATTAATTGGTGCTACCCATACCATTGATGAGATTTGTCAGGCAATTAGTGCGGATAGTTTAGCTTATCTCAGTCAGGGAGGTCTTATTCGGGCGATTCAGAGGGATAACGATTTACCTTATGGTGGGCAGTGTTTTGCTTGTTTTAATGGTGATTATCCAACAAGTATTTATCAAAAAGAGAACTATGAAAAATGCTAATTAACTTTTATAAAATTGCTTTCTTGAAAGGAACATAATCAATGTCGAATGTATATAAACAAGCTGGTGTGGATGTTGAAGTTGGATATGAAGCCGTTTCACGTATGAAAAAGCATGTGAATAAAACATTTCGTAAAGAGGTATTGAGCGAATTAGGTGGTTTTGGAGGTATGTTTGACCTATCTAAGCTGGCAGTTGATGAGCCAGTACTTGTTTCGGGTACAGACGGTGTAGGCACAAAACTTATGGTCGCTTTTATGATGGATAAGCACGACACTATTGGTATTGATGCAGTTGCCATGTGTGTGAATGATATTGTTGTGCAAGGTGCTGAACCTTTGTTTTTCCTAGATTATATTGCTTGCGGAAAAGCGTCTGCTGATCAAATTGAAGCAATTGTGAAAGGTATTGCAACTGGATGCCAAGAGGCTGGTTGTGCACTTATTGGTGGCGAGACCGCAGAAATGCCTGGCATGTATGCAGAAGAAGAATACGATTTAGCAGGATTTACTGTTGGTGTTATTGATAAAAAGAAAATTATAACTGGGCAGGAGATTCAGGCAGAAGACATTCTTATTGGACTGGCTTCAAGTGGCATTCATAGCAATGGGTATTCACTTGTACGAAAGACATTGCTTGTTGATGGTCATTTGGATTTGTCTGAGAAATACGGAAATCTTGACTGCTCACTAGGTGAGGAATTGTTACGTCCAACACGCATTTATGTGAAGTCAGTACTTGCTTTGTTGAAAAAGGTGAAAATTAAAGGTATGGCACATATTACAGGTGGTGGTTTTATTGAAAACATACCTCGAATGTTACCGAATGGAGTAGGTGCAGAAATTGAGATTGGCAGTTGGCCAATCTTGCCTGTTTTTAATCTGTTAGAAGAAGTTGGCGATTTGAAACAGATGGATATGTTCAATATTTTTAATATGGGTATTGGTATGGTACTAGCAGTTAACCAAAAGGATGCTGCGTTTATTTTGGATGAGTGTGCAAAACTTGGTGAAAAAGCATTTGTGATTGGTCGCACAGTTGAAGGTGCTGGTGTACAAATGACTGGAGGAGCCAACGCATGAAAAAACTAGCTGTGTTTGCATCAGGCTCAGGCTCCAATTTTCAAGCAATTATTGATGCAGTGGAAGCGGGAAAATTGTCAGCAGAAATCTGCATTTTAGTGTGCGATAATCCTAGTGCAAAGGCACTTAAGCGTGCGAAGATATATGGGATTGAATCATTCAGCTTCGATCCAAAAAAATACCGTACTAAAGAGGAATTTGAAACTCAAATTCTAGCAGTTTTGCAAAGCAAATCAGTTGAACTAATAGTGCTAGCTGGTTACATGCGATTAATCGGACACACTTTATTAGATGTTTATATAGAGAAAATCATTAATATTCATCCTTCACTACTACCTAGCTTTCCTGGCAAAGATGCTATCGGACAAGCACTTGCATATGGTGTGAAAGTCACTGGTGTAACGATACATTATGTTGATGAAGGTATGGATACTGGTAGGATTATTGCTCAAGAGACAGTTTTGATTAATCAGGGAGAAACTACACAAACTTTACAAGAAAAGATTCAAAAAGTGGAACATTCATTATATGTGAAGACGATTGATGAATTACTTTAATAGTTTGAGAAATGATGATCTTTAGTTTAAAACAAGGGAGAGCGATTATGAAAAAGCGTGCTTTAATAAGTGTATCCAATAAAGATGGAATTGTTGAATTTGCAAAGAGGTTGCAAGAATTAGGTGTTGAAGTTATTTCTACAGGAGGAACAAAATCACTTTTACAAAAAAATGATATGGATGTAATTGGGATTTCAGAAGTCACAGGGTTTCCAGAAATCATGGATGGGCGTGTAAAAACGCTACACCCTAGTATTCATGGTGGCTTGCTAGCTGTACGAGATAATGAGAGTCATATGAAACAGATGGAAGAGCTTGGCATCGAACCAATTGATTTTGTTATCGTCAACCTTTATCCATTCAAAGAAACGATTATGAAGAGTGATGTAAGTTTTGAAGAGGCGATTGAAAATATCGACATTGGTGGACCAACTATGATTCGATCAGCTGCAAAAAATCATGATTTTGTGACAGTGGTCGTTGATCCAGCAGATTATGAAGTTGTGCTATCTGAGTTAAAAGCAAATGGTGAAGTTTCAAAGGAAACGAATCGTAAACTAGCAGCAAAAGTTTTCCGTCATACGGCAGCTTACGATACACTAATTGGAACATACTTAACGAAACAAGTTGGTGAAGATGATCCTGAATTATTGACTATGACTTTTGAAAAGCAGCAAGCACTAAGATATGGTGAGAACCCACATCAGAAAGCAACCTTCTATAAACAACCAATAGAAGCTGCAACCTCCATTGCCTATGCAACACAAATTCATGGAAAGGAACTTTCCTATAACAATATTAATGATGCTGATACTGCTTTACAAATTGTAAGGGAATTCGATGAGCCAGCAGTTGTTGCAGTGAAACATATGAATCCTTGTGGAGTAGGAGTTGGGGCAACTATCGAAGAGGCGTATGCACGCACATACGAAGCAGATCCTATTTCGATTTTTGGTGGAATTATAGCAGCAAATCGTGAAATTGACCGTATAACGGCTGAGAAACTGCACGAGATTTTCTTAGAGATTGTAATTGCTCCTTCATTTTCAGCAGAAGCTTTGGAAATTTTAACAAAGAAAAAAAATATTCGACTACTAAGTGTGGAAATGAAGAAATCCAAGTCAATTGAAAAAAAATTCACCTCTATAAATGGTGGATTATTACTACAAGATATGGATGAATTTACTCTGGACGATGCTAATATTACCATTCCTACCAAACGCCAACCTAATGAACAGGAGTGGGAAAATTTACATCTAGGATGGAAAGTTGTAAAACATGTTAAATCTAATGCGATTGTACTAGCGAAAGATGGCATGACTATTGGTGTCGGTGCAGGGCAAATGAATCGGGTAGGTGCTGCCAATATTGCCATTCATCAAGCGGGTACAAAAGCAAAAGATTCAGCACTTGCTTCTGATGCTTTCTTTCCAATGGATGATACTGTCGAAGCGGCGGCAAAAGCAGGTGTAACAGCGATTATTCAACCTGGTGGATCAGTCAAAGATGTTGATTCAATTAAGAAAGCAGATGAATACGGTATTGCAATGGTCTTTACTGGTGTAAGACATTTTAAACATTAAATACAACGCAACAATGAAGATGTAACATAAAAATTTTTATAAAAAGGAGGTAGAAATCTTGAATGTGTTAGTTATTGGTCGTGGTGGTCGTGAGCATACATTAGCCTGGAAATTGGCACAATCTTCACAGGTAGAAACGGTATTTGTTGCACCCGGGAATGCAGGGATGAAGGATGTTGCTACATGTGTACCTATTGAAGAAACAGATTTTGACGCATTAATTCAATTTGTAAAATTACAACAAATCGAATTGACGATTGTTGGTCCAGAAGTACCATTGATGGGCGGAATCATTAATCGTTTTCAAGCTGAAGGACTGCAAGCGTTTGGGCCATGTGCAGAAGCTGCTATTATTGAAGGAAGTAAAGTTTTTACAAAAAATTTGATGAAGAAATATGAGATTCCAACTGCGGATTATGAAACTTTCACAAACTATCAAGAAGCAGTTAATTATATTACCAAATTGGGAGCACCAATTGTGATAAAAGCGGATGGATTAGCTGCAGGTAAAGGTGTTGTCGTTGCTTTAACATTAGAGGAGGCACTTCTTTCTGTTAAAGAAATGATGGAGGGTGCCAAGTTTGGAGAGGCAAGCAAATCAATTGTGGTGGAAGAATACCTTGATGGCGAAGAGTTCTCATTGATGGCGTTTGTAAATGGATCTAATGTGTATCCAATGGTGATTGCACAAGACCACAAACGGGCTTATGATGGTGATAAGGGGCCGAATACTGGTGGAATGGGTGCTTACTCGCCAGTACCACAGATTTCAGAAGTAACTATTGAAAACGCAGTAGAGAGAATATTGAAACCCGTAGCGAATGCTATGGTAGAAGAAAATCGTTCCTTTACAGGGGTTCTCTATGCAGGGTTAATTATGACCAAAAATGGACCAAAAGTAATTGAATTTAATGCCCGCTTCGGCGATCCAGAAACGGAAGTGGTACTGCCAAGATTAGAAAATGATTTGGCAGATGTGTTAATTAAAATTCTTGATAACCAACCAGTCACACTGAAATGGTCAAGTGATGCAGTTGTTGGTGTTGTCCTCGCTGCAAAAGGTTATCCAGAGAACTATCAAAAAGGGCATGTAATTAGCGGTTTAGATCAATTATCAGAGTCAACACTAGTTTTTCATGCTGGTACTACAGTAGACGGTGGTCAAGTTCTGACAAATGGTGGACGAGTTTTATTAGTAGCGTGTAAACATAAATCATTGCAGGATGCCAAAACGCAAGTTTATCATGAAATAGATAAAATCCAATCTAAAGGTCTTTTCTACAGAACGGATATTAGTGATAAAGCATTTTGAACAGGTAAAAGTTCCGATTTGATCAATTTCATCAAAATTGTTTAGTTATATTCATAGTAAAGAAAAACTCCACCTTCATAAAGAGAAGTGGAGTTTTTTTATCTGAGGATGTTGTTGTTTAATTACATTTATTTGATGTGTTCATTTATTTGATTTTCAAATTCTTCAATTCTTACTTTTTTCGATTGACTTTTCTTTTCTCTATTTCAAATTTAGATGGTGCTATAATAGGATTATAAGATTTGAGAGGATAAATAGAAATGAGGGCACGGGAAGAATTTTTTATACGAAAGAAGAAGGAACTAGGTGTTTCTTTGAATGAGGTTCAGTTGAAGGCAGTATTGCATACAGAAGAGCCGCTGCTTTTACTAGCATCACCTGGATCGGGGAAAACGACTACTATCATTATGCGGATTGGCTATTTGATAGAGGAGCATAGGGTAAATCCAGCAAGGATTAAGGCGGTTACATTTAGTAGGGCATCGGCTAATGATATGAAAGAACGGTTTAAACGTTTCTTTCCAGAACTTCCACCCGTTGATTTCTCAACGATTCATAGTTTAGCTTTTGAAGTGGTGAGGAATCATTTTCGCAAAACAGGGAATTCCTATCAGATTATTGAGGGAAATATAGATGTAGAGGAACAGGAAACATTTAATCCAGACCATCCGCCACTACATAAGAGAATCATTCTACGGAATTTGTTCAAATCGATTGTGGGAGAAAATATCACTGATGACCAAATAGACGAACTAACAACTTACATCAGTTTTATCAAAAATAAAATGATTCCACCAGATAAATGGTCGATGATTAAAGTGGATGTTCCAGAAGCTGAGAGAATCATGCGAGCGTATGAAACATTTAAACAGTCGGGACATCATACGTTGTTACTTGATTATGATGATATGTTGACTATCGGAGAGCAGATTTTGGAGGTGGATAGGGAACTCCTTCGGAAATATCAAAATCGGTATGATTATGTTTTAACAGATGAGAGCCAAGATACTTCTATGGTGCAACATGCCATTATTGAGAAACTCGTTCAAAAACATGGGAATCTATGCGTAGTTGCCGATGATGACCAATCCATCTATAGCTGGAGAGGTGCGGAGCCATCCTATTTGCTTAATTTCAAGCAAGTGTATCCAAATGCGGTTATTTTGTTCATGGAACAGAATTATCGATCATCTAAGGACATTGTGGACGCTGCCAACCAGTTCATTAAGCAAAATAAGAATCGGTACGACAAGAATATGTTTACTAATAATCCCCTACATCAGCCAATCTATATTAGGGGCTTTTCAGACTACATATATCAAGCAAAGTATCTAGCACAAAAGATACAAAAAATTAAAAACCTTACTGAAGTGGCGATTTTGTATCGCAACAATTCTTCATCTATTGCACTGATGGATGAATTTGATCGTACAGGAATCCCATTCTATATGAAAGATGCTGACAATCGATTTTTCTCCCATTGGGTCGTTGCAGATATTCTAAATTTTATGCGGATGACTTTTACTGACAAGCGACCTGATCTTTTGGAAAAAATCCATTTAAAATTTAATGGATACATCAGCAAACAACAAATGGCCAAAGTAAAGGAAATCAATAATAATGAATCCGTATTTGATAATTTGTTAAATCATGTTCAATTAGAAGATTATCAAGTGAAACAATTGCAGGTAAGCAAAAAGACATTCCAGCAAATGAAAGGGATGAAGCCACAACATGCTATTTCGGTCATTCGAGAACGTTTAGGATATGAAAAGGCTATTAAAAAGATGTGTGAGCGTCTTGGATTCCGAAAAGAATACTTAATTGGTATCTTGAACACATTGGAGAAGATTGCGGTTGGGCTTAGGTCAATGGAGGAGTTTGCGAATCGGCTCAAACACTTGGAATCAGTTCTAAAAACAGCGAAATCCAGAAAGGGTCAAAATGTGGTGACGTTCTCCACATTTCATAGTGCAAAGGGATTGGAGTTTGAACGGGTATACATGATTGATTTAATCGATGGAATCATTCCTTCATCCGAAGATTATAAAAACAAAGCAGCGGAGGGCAATGGGATAGAAGAAGCGACTCGTCTGTTCTATGTTGGGATGACTAGAGCGAAACAGCATCTGGAACTTCTTCATTATCGAGAAAGAGATGGGGAAAGGGTCGAGGAATCTCAGTTTGTTTATCAGGTCAAAAATATTATGGATCCTCCAATGGGAAATTTGAAAAAGGAAGAGAAAAGCAATCAGAATACAAATACTGCAGGGATATTAGTTCCACAAAATCGAAATGATAAAGGTTTAGTTAAAAAGAGAGTTAAGGTCGGAAACACTACCATTCCATATAACATGAATGCTATTCAAAATCAAACGGAATTAATAGTTGGAAAGATAGTGAAGCATCGGGTCTTTGGGGATGGAGAAATCGTAAAGTTTAGTGTAGAAAATATCGAAATACATTTCCAGAAAGGGGTTAAAATTCTTGATATTAAGACGTGCTTGGATTTGGGGTTGTTAGAGTTAGTTTAATCAAAATTGAGTAAGAGTGGGAAGATTATATTATCAAAAAATAGGAGGATGAAAATACCTAGGATTTTTTGAGGGAAAAAAATGCTAGAAAGCCGAGAAAAATTCAGGAATTCATTCTTGTTTCCTTCGACTTTTCTTTGTCTCAAAAGATTTTTTTATGTTACTATATTCATCAGCCAAAACAAAAAGGCGGTGAAATATTGACTTCAAAAAATCAAATCTTAAAAGGAACAACAGCACTAACTATAGCGGCACTCATTATGAAAATATTAAGTGCCTTCTATCGCATTCCTTATCAAAATATAACAGGTGATGTAGGTTTCTATGTTTACCAACAAGTCTACCCATTTTACGCAGTTGTCATTGCTATGTCTACATATGGTTATCCAGTCGTCATTTCCAAACTAATAGCGGAACGGGAAGATGATTCCGCTATCTTTAAAATTTTGCGGACATCGTTTTTATTTGTTGGGTTACTATCTATTATTTTATCCGCTTCTTTATACTTTGGAGCAAACAATCTAGCAAATATAATGGGAGATATACATGTAGCTCCTTTACTTCGCACAATTTCGATTGCTTTTTTATTTTTACCATATTTAACCGTAATAAGAGGGTATTATCAAGGATTGCAGAATATGATGCCAACAGCGATATCACAAGTGGTGGAACAGTCTGTTCGGGTGATGTTGATTTTATTTTTGGCACAATTTTTAGTTGGAGCAGGTCATTCTATGTATGAAGTTGGAATGGGGGCAATTGTTGCTTCTACAGTTGGTTCGTTTGTTGCACTTATTTTTTTAATGGGGAGAATGGGGAAGGATATTTCTATTAGAAAATTTTGGGTAAAATCATCCATTTCTACGAAAAAAATTATTCGGACGTTGTTTATTAGCGGATTTTTTATTTGTGTAACGAGCATGATGCTTGTGTTAATTCCGTTTGTTGATTCTTTTTCTTTGTTATCATTGCTTGTTGGAAATGGTGTGGAATTAGAAAGTGCCAAGGCTTTAAAAGGTGTGTATGACAGAGGGCAACCGCTGATTCAGCTTGGAACGGTTGTGGCAACATCTTTTTCTTTAGCACTTGTGCCACTTTTATCTGAAGCAAAAAAACATGGGGAAGATATTGGTGGGAAAATAAGTGTTGTATTGCGTGTTGCTTTGTTTGTTGGTACGGGGGCAACGCTTGGTTTGTTATGTTTAATGAATCCGATTAATCAAATGTTGTTCACAACAACAAGTGGAACAATAGAGTTAATGATTTTGAGCGTTTCTATTATTGGTTCGTCACTTGCTATGACACTTGCGGCGATTTTGCAAGGAATTGGTAAGGAGAGCAAACCAGTTATTGCGTTATGTGTTGGTGTGTGTATAAAATGGCTATTAAATAGCTTACTTGTACCACATTATTCGTTGAAGGGGGCGGCTGTGGCAACGGTTTTTGCCTATTTTGTTATCTCTGTTCTTCAATGGTGGGAGATTAGAAAATTATCGAGTGAGAGAAGCATTTCATTTCGCTCTCTTATACTAGCAAGTGTAGTTATGATTAGTATATTGTTTATTTATATGGAAATTACTATGCTACTATCTAATGGAAGTCGTTTATTTGCGGCACTTCAAGCACTTGGTGGCGTTACAGTTGGTGCATTAGTTTATATTTTTACCGCTATGAGAACGAATTTATTTAGTCAATCAGAGTGGGGAATTTTGCCAATGGGTAAAAAAATAATGCGAGTAATGGGAAACAGATAAGGTTTTGATTATTGGATTAGGATTTTTCGATTTAGAATAGATACCATTAAGAATGTATTAAAGATAAGAAAGGATGATAACATTGAAAAAATTTATTCAAGTAATTGTCTCATTCTTTTTGATTTCTGGTGTGATGTTTGTGATAAGTCCATCCGTTGGCTATGCTTGTAAGTGTGTAGGTGGAATAACTGTTCAGGAGCAAATAGAAAGGTCTGGTGCTATACTTTCAGGTAGAGTGAAGGAGATTAGGGAATCAAGCAACAGGTACGGAAAAGAAGTGCTTTTTGAAGTGACAAATACATGGAAAGGTATTGATAAATTGCAAGTCATTATTAGTACAGGGAATGGTGATGGTGATTGCGGATATGGGTTTGCAGTTGGAGTAGAGTATCTTGTGTATGCTAGTACTTCGGATATTTATGGTGGTTAGAAAACTCTTGTAGCCGTTAGTTGTAGCAGAACAACAAAATTAATTTCTGCACAAGAAGATTTACAAATATTGGGAAAAGGTGAGTCTCCAACAAAAATAGTACATCTTGAAAATAATTCCAAGTCAATGCTTGGATGGATGTTAGTATTAATACAAGGAATAGTAGCTATTCTTTTTATGGTAAGACAAAAGAATATAAAATAATTGAAAGAGGGTAATATATTGATTAGTGTTATTGGACTTGGAGCAGGTGATTTTGAACAATTACCGCTAGGAATTTATCGCTTGTTGAAAGGTGGTCATCCGTTATTTCTACGAACAAAGGAACATCCTGTTGTGAAAGAATTGGAGGCAGAAGGAATAACGTATCGTTCATTTGATGAAGTATATGAAAAATATGAGCGTTTTGAAGATGTATATAAAACAATTGTCGAGATTCTATTAGAAGAGTCACAAACAAAAGATATTATTTATGCCGTTCCCGGTCATCCGCTTGTGGCAGAGCAAACAGTTCAACTACTATTAGAGCAAACAAAAGACCTCAAAATTGTGGGCGGACAAAGTTTCTTAGATGCAATGTTTACGAGTTTAAAAATTGATCCGATTGAAGGATTTCAATTTGTCGATGCAACAAGTTTTAAGCGAGATGTATTACAGCTAGAAAATCATTTGATTTTTTGCCAAGTGTATGACCGATTTGTCGCATCAGAGGTGAAACTGGCTTTAATGGAGGAGCTTCCAGATGAACAGGAAGTAGTTATTGTGACTGCGGCAGGGAGTAAGGATGAGCGAGTGGAGAAAGTTCCGTTGTACGAACTAGATCGTATGGAAACGTTAAGCAATTTAACGAGTGTCTATGTGCCACCTGTGCGTGACTTACCACATCGCTTTGCTACACTACGGCAAATTATCGCTACATTGCGAGGAGAAAATGGTTGTCCATGGGATAAAAAACAAACGCATCAATCACTAAAAAAATATTTGTTAGAAGAATCATATGAATTATTAGAGGCGATTGACCAAGAAGATGACGACCATATTGTGGAAGAGTTAGGAGATGTTCTCTTACAAGTGATGCTTCATTCGCAAATTGGTGATGATGAGGGAATGTTTTCGATTGATGATGTAATTCGTGGATTATCTGAAAAAATGATTCGCCGCCATCCACACATTTTTGGAGATGTTTCTTTGGAAACAGCAGACGAAGTTGTTGCAAACTGGAATCTTATTAAAGAAACAGAAAAGGATGAGCAATCATTATTTGAACGTATTCCTAAATCATTGCCTAGCACAATGACATCTTATGAATACTATAAAGCGTCATCAAAACTTGGGTTTAACTGGGGAGAACGTAATGCAGATTTAATTTGGGGAAAAATTTCTGAGGAAATAACCGAATTTAAACAAGAAGTAGTTAATAAAAAGGAACAAGCAATGATGTTGGAGTTTGGAGATATTTTATGTACACTTATTTCCATAGCATATTACCATAAAATAAATCCAGAAGAAGCATTGGCAAAAGTAAATGCAAAAAATCTGAGGAGATTTCTATTTGTTGAACAGCAATTAAAAGAACATGGTATGATAGAGCTAAACCAGAAACAACTTTGGGATATTTGGGCAAAAGCAAAGGAGCGAGGAAAATGAGATTAGATAAATTCTTGAAAGTATCACGCATTATCAAAAGAAGAACGGTAGCAAAAGAAGTTTCTGACCAAGGAAGAATTATGATTAATGGAAAAGAAGCAAAAGCAAGTTCGATTGTAAAAGTTGGGGATGAACTTCGTATCCGCTTTGGACAGAAGATAATGATTGCAAGAATTGAAAAGCTATTGGAAACGGTGAGAAAAGAAGAAGCAGATAGTATGTATACAGTGTTAAGTGAGGATAGAGTTGGAGAATAACTTCCGTTAAATCTTTGCAGTTTCAGTGCTAAATTCCTCCATTTTTGCATATATAAATGGCAGTACCTATAGATGGAGGATAGCCATGAATGAATATGTAAATAAGACAGGAGCAACTCCTGAACACGATGTGGTGATGCGTGGAAGACGTGTGCTTGAAATTACAGGTGTGAAGCAAGTGGAGAGCTTTGATAATGAAGAATTTCTCTTAGAAACAGTCATGGGATTTTTGTCTATTCGTGGACAAAATTTACAAATGAAAAACTTAGATGTAGATAAGGGAATTGTGTCAATTAAAGGACGAATATTTGATTTGGTATATGTCGATGAACCACATGGAGATAAGACTAAAGGATTTTTTGGCAAGATATTCAAATGAGTTTAACAACACAATTTGTAACAATGTTAACAATGATTGGCATGGGAAATTGGCTTGGCGTATCCATTGATACATACACACGTTTTTTTAAGAGAAGACGTGCTCGTTTGTTTGTGTTTCTAAATGATCTATTGTTTTGGATAATGCAAGGGCTACTGCTTTTCTATGTATTATTTCATGTTAATGAAGGAGAAATAAGGGGATACATTTTTATAGCTATTTTGTGCGGATACGCTTCATATAGGGCATTATTTCAAAAACCGTATAAGTGGACACTAGAAATCTGTATTCAAGCAGTTATTGTGGCATACCGTTTTATTTTAAAAATAATTTACCTCGTGATTGTCCGCCCAATTCGTTTTATTTTTCGTTTAATTATAGGATTAGCATTTGGAATATTATCTTTTTGCATTATGGTATTACGTTTTTTATGGAAAACAATAAGATTTTTTGTAAAAATAATACTTCTACCATTCAAATTTTGTTTCATTATTATAAAAAAGATATTTCCAAGTGCATGGAGACGGGTTATAATGGAAAAAACTGGGTATATAAAGAAAAAAATTCAAATAGTACATAACGTAATTAGACGATTTGTGTTAAAATGGAAAAAGCGGAAATGAGTGGGGGATTTTTATGAATACAGCAAAACAAAAAACAGTAGCCAAAATACGGTCACCCTATGCTGAGAAACAACAGAAAAGCATACAAAGAACAGCCAATCGCAAGAAAACGATTGTTGTTCGCTTGATACTTCTACTTAGCATGCTGTTTGTGTTATCTTCTTTTATTGTGCATGCAGTTGTGAAGCAGTCCGCAGTTTTGCATGAACAAGAGGCTAAGAAAAAACAACTACAAGAAAAGATGGCACAAGTGAAGAAGAAAGAAGCAGCATTAAAGAAAGAAATTGTGAATTTGAATAATGATGAGTATATTGCTGAACTAGCAAGAAGAGATTATTCCTTATCTAAAAAAGGTGAAATTATATTTTCTGTACCAAAAAAATAAAAGATAGTAGAATTAATGCTTGTTTTTTTTGAAATGTTATGTATAATAATTTGGAAAATGATTTACGAGTTTTGAGGAGGATTTTATGTCAATCGAAGTAGGTAGCAAATTACAAGGGAAGGTCACAGGTATTACTAATTTTGGAGCATTCGTTGAACTGCCTGACGGATCTACAGGACTCGTACACATTAGTGAAGTGGCTAGCAGTTATGTTAAGGATATTAATGACCATTTAAAAGTTAATGACATGGTTGAAGTGAAAGTAATGAATGTAGAAAATGGAAAAGTGGGTTTGTCTATTAAGAAAGCAATAGATCAGCCACCACCAGAATCTAATTCTATGCCTTCTGCACGTCCAATGCGTCCAAGAAGCGATCAAAGGGATCGAGGCGGAGACAGAGGAGGCGGAAATCGAAATGATGGCTTTATTGGTAAGGAAAATTTTGAACAGAAGATGAATCGTTTTCTAAAAGATAGTGAAGATCGTTTAACTTCTTTAAAACGTCATACCGAAGCAAAACGTGGAGGGCGTGGAGGAAGACGTAGCTAAAGTTATATGAAAAAATGCAGGGGTCAGCGGACTCCTGCATTTTTTGTCGAAAACATTTGTGAAAACGCCCCTACCGTTCGACAAAAATTTTTAACATCTTTTCTTATAATTGTAATTAGCAATAAAGAAGAGGGAGGGGTTTGGGTGGAGAGAAATGTAGAGGGATTGGCACATACAGCATTTGGAAGAACAAAAGTAACAGTTAATCATTTTGTACGGAGATTACGTATGAGAGTAGAGCACCTGCTTATTCAAAGAGGTTTTATTGTGTTAATGATAGGCTTCTTACTTGGGAGAGCAGTTATTTTATCAAAAATTACGCCATTTGGCTTACCATTTTTTGTGGCAGTATTTATGTGGAAGCGTGAGCGTGCAGGTTTAGCATTCGTTTCTTTGATGGTAGGGAGTTTAACAGTATCTTTGGAGTCCAGTATATTTTTGTTTGCAACGATGATGTTGTTTTTAGTGGTAGCGAAGTTTTTTAAACATCTTCTCAGTTTGAAGGTGTTACCATTTATAGTGTTCGCTGTGTTGTTTGTAACAAAAATGACGATGTTATATGTAACCACAGAAGTGTCTATGTATAGCTGGATGATAGCTTTAGTAGAAGCTGGGCTTGGGTTTATTTTGATTCTCTTAAATTTACAATGTGTTCCATTACTAGAAAAAAGAAGTCATCGCCATTCTATTCAACCAGAGGAAGTTATCTCGATTATGATTTTAGTTGCATCAATGATGACGGGATTTGGGAATGTTACGGTGTATGATTTATCTTTGGAACATATTGTTTCACGATATATTGTACTTATTCTAGCATTTGTTGCAGGTTCGGCACTAGGTTCGACAGTTGGGGTTGTGACAGGGCTTGTGCTTAGTTTGGCAAATACTTCTAATTTGTATCAAATGAGTTTACTAGCTTTTGCGGGATTATTATCAGGGCTTTTGCGTGATGGAAAGAAATTAGGAACTTCTCTCGGTTTGCTTGTTTCAACTTTACTACTTGGACTATACCAAGAAGGAGTTGCTGAAATATGGATTGCTTTAAGTGAGTCATTTGTGGCAGTAGCAATGTTCTTAATTACTCCCAACTCATTTGTAGATAAAATGGCAAAGCATGTTCCGGGTACCTCAGAGTATATGCAAGAACAACAACAGTATGTGAGAAAAATTCGAGATGTTACGGCTCAACGTGTATCACAATTTTCAAGTGTGTTTCAAGCGTTATCGGAAAGCTTTGCTCAGTTTAGCACACAACATGTTGTTACTTCTGAACATCGTCAGTTAGATTATCTTTTAAGTGATGTAACAGAAAAAACGTGTCAAACGTGTTTTAAGAAGGATCAGTGCTGGGCGGCAAATTTTTCGACAACATACGAACAAATGGGGAATATTGTTGAACAAATGGAAGAAGGAACATGGAACGCTAACACAAAAGGTCAGCGTGAATGGGATCGGTATTGTGTGAAATCGCAACGTGTCAATGAAGTGATGCAAGAAAGAT
>JAVBJX010000054.1:0-5886 GCA_031546705.1 Caryophanales bacterium | reverse complement strand
ATTGCAACAAATAGACAAAATTACAGTTTTTGTTCAAAATTACTAAGCACAAATTTAAAACTCCTACAATCAGATGATTAAAATTGATGAATTCAAGCTGTTTTTGATCATTTTTGATGCATTTAACTAGCACAACGAGTTAGTTATGATAAGTGACTGGAGGAATGTTCTACAGTGGATAAACAAGAGGACAAAAGAAGCGCGCTTGATCAGGAAATCTTCACATATAGAATTTCAAAAGATAAAAAAGTTTTTGTCTATTGGCTAGGGAAGCAAGTAACTATCATTCAAGGTAAAGAAGCAGAGAAATTTATCCAAAGAATGGAAAGTGCTGATTTCAAGACAGCACAACTTATTATGGCAAAAGCTACTGGCAACTTTAAACGAGGAAATGAGAAGCAGAATAAAATAAAATATATGCCATAAATAGAGACTGTAACATATTTTGTGCTAATCAACAAAATAGCACAGAATATGTTACAGTCTCAGATGCACTTTCCACTCACTTTTGCACTTTGTACATTGCATTTTCAGCCATCCCCAGTTCAAAAAATTGCATGTATTGCCAATAGTGTATGATGCTATGAGTTTTAAAAGTCTAACAATGTAAATAAAAAAACTTGTTCGTAGTAAAAGTTTATTCAACCTTTACTACGAACAAGCTTTTTCTAAATAATTTCTAGTTCTTCTTTTAGTTTTAGTATTTGCTGTTCACTCAAACCTGTTCCTTTAGCAACAATATCAACAGATACACCGAGCTTTAGGAAATTAATCGCAGCCTCAAACGCTTTCTTTTCGATGCCTTGTTTAATTCCTTCTTTAATTCCTTCTCTAATTCCTTCTTCTTTGCCTCGCTTCAACCCCGTATTAATCGCATATTCCATCTCAGCCATTCTATCTCGAATGGCCTTCTGCCTCGCATCATATTCTGCTCGAATCAGTTCGTCCCCACTTAATCTTTTCACTTCAGCAACAGGTTTTTTAAACACATCATTTTTCTTCGCTAACATATTTAATTCCCCTTCCGTTTCTGAATTAATAAAATGCATCCATAATAATTTTACATCTTCCGTTTGCTCAATAGAAAAACTTCTTGCCTTTGGAAGTTCTAAAAAATCAATTCGGAGTAAATCCGTGAGCTTTGTTTGTTCTGTTTCTTCTATCATATAATGCGTGCTGTGGTATTTTTCATACGGAAAAAAATCAAAGTCAATAATATTGATTGAGATTGTTTGACAAAGTTTTGTATATGGATCGCCTTTACCAAGTTGTTCGATAAGCCTCTTACTTGTATAGTATACGACTCGTTTTTCGTAATCTTGTTTATTAATGACTTGAATCTCAAGGTTAATTTCCGTATCGTTTTTCGTTCTAAGGTTTACATCTAGTATACCTAACTTATCATCTTCATGTTCTTTCTTTAATTCAGTATTGAGTAAAGTGATTTGTTCTAATTCATCTTTTGGTAGTTCCAATACAGCAGTTAAAAAATTACGGAGTATATCCACATTTCGCTCATCACCAAATAACAGCTTAAATAAAAAATCTAGCTTTGGCGACAAAATATTTCCCCCCACAATATCCCCTCCTCCTTGAAAAGAAACATAAAACTTTTAATTTCCTTTGTACAGATTCCAAATCTACCATTATTCATTGTTGTATTCTTGTATAAATATTTTAGATTGAAATTTCACTATTATATGATTGATTATATCATGCACTTTAAAATTATAACAGGACAATAAAAAATTGGTTGAGACAGAGTTCTTTTTTATAGACTTTTATTGAAATGAATGGTCCACTAAAATACTGGGAAAACTTAAATTTTGGCAACCATTCATTTTAAAAAAATAGGACATATAGAGGAAAAAACACCTCTATTATCCTATTTTCTTTTTATTTTAATTTTATATGTTTACCGCCATCAATTCTCATTTTATAGAGCTTCTGTCCGCCAAGCAAATTAGTTTTAGAGTAATAAATCCAGTCGCCAATAATGTTCGTGTTATGCCTATTATCATCATTTAACTTTATTATACTAGTACCATCAGTTTTCATTTTATAGAGTTTATCCCCATCATCACCATTATGGTAATAAACCCAGTCACCAATTACATTAATAAAACTACTATCCTCATTATTTAACTTTGTTCTCTCGCTACCATCAAGTTTTATTTTGTAGAGCTTTTCTGCATCACTGCCATTACTGTAATAAATAAAGCCATCTACTACATTGACAAAAAGACTAATATCATCATTTAGCTTTGTTCTCTTGCTACCATCTAATCTTATTTTATAAAGTTTGTCTGCATCGCTACCATTATGATAATAAATCCAGTCACCTACTACATTGACAAAACTACTGACATCATCATTTAATTTTTTGATGTGGCTACCATCTATTTTTATTTTATAGAGTCTTTTTTTATCGCTAGAATCGCTATAATAAATCCAGTCATCTACTACGTTGATAAAAAGACTTGTACCATCATTTAGTTTTTTGATGTTCTTGCCATTGGTTCGTATCTTATAGAGAGTTCCTCTATCAGCATCATTATTGTAGTAAACCCAGTCATCTACTACATTGATATATTTGCTACTAGTATCATTTAATTTTGTTACATCACTACCATCTGTTCTCATTTTATACAGTTTGTTCCCATGACTAGCATTACTATAATAAATCCAATCACCTTGCAGAGCAACTAATCCAAGATTTTGGATATTTCCAGTTGTATTTCCTCTTTTGTGTTCTTCTTCTGAACTTTCTTCCATCGCATGTTCTAATTCTTCTACTTCAGACTGATATTTTTGCATATCTACATGCCATTCAAGTGCAGAAACCAAAGATTCAACTGCATATACTATCCACTTCTTTGTTAGTCCAGTGTTATCCGTAAGTTGTTTGATTGCCACTTCAACTGCTTTTTGTTTTTCCGAATCACGCTTATCATTCACCGCCATCAGAAAAATGTAAACATCTTCGTCTACAGCTGTTTTAATAACATTTTTTGCCATCCTAAGATCAGGGATATAACCATTTAACAACGTTAAAAAATTAGTTTTGTTGTTAAATATATCTGCATCATATTTTGACAACATATATTTAATCGCTTCTGAAACATCATCAAATCTGTGTTCATGTTGTTGTGAAGCTAGGTCATCACCACAGAACGGACAAACTTTAGGACTCTGTACAACAGGACTTACTTTCCATTCACTTTGACATTTTGTACATTGCATTTCTAACCATCTCCAGTTCACAAATTGTTGAGGGTGGGACAGAAGTCTTTTTAATGAAATGAATGGTTTACAAAAACATTGATTTTATCGTATTTTAGCAACTATTCATTTCATGATTCTGAGGCAATCAGGGTATTTTCTGCCCTTTTTTTCTCAGAATTGGTTTGAAAATAACTACTATGATTCTGCACATGATTATATACCTCTATTAGAAACATAACAAGATAAAAAATATTTCTTGTTTTAGTTTCTATTCATCTTGCTCCTAAAAACATACTCATCCACACCCATCATATACATAGACAAGAAAGGATGATGTATTATGCTCGATGAAGCTTTTTTACCGACATTTATTCAAACGTATTTTATTGCTCTTGGTGTACTGATTGGTGGTGCTTTGGTTGGTTCATTCGGGGCTTTTCTTATCGGAAATCCTCCGCTATCTGCCATGTATCATTTTGCTCTGCGTCTAAAAATCTGGGCAATTGTTGCAGCAATTGGTGGGACATTTGATACGTTTCATACAGTGGAGCGAGGAATTTTCCAAGGGGAAACTCGTGATATTATTAAACAAATTTTATTTATTTTATCCGCTATTGGCGGTGCTCAAACTGCTTTTTTATTTATTCGTTGGTTTACACAGGAACATTTAATATGAGAATTCCTGACTTCTATCAAAATGTAGGGTGGCAACGTTTTTTTTCTGGTATATTTGTAGGTTCTTTAGTTGCGTGGTTTATTTTTTTACATATGTATGGTGTACTACAAGAAGAACAAGCACAGAAAATTATTATCTTGCAAGATGAAATAAAAGATATGAAAGGTGATATGAATCTTTGGCAACAAGATTATATGGAAAGAAATAAAGAAAATGCCAACAAACTTATCATCGAAAAAATTAAAATTGATATTACAAACGCTGAAAAAACCCATCTTGGCGAATACAGTAAGTTTCAAATTGAGGAAAGTGTCAAGGAAAATATTCATCACCTTGTGGCAAAAGATATTGAAACTGCCTATCAAAGTAGGGAAATTTTGAAAAAAGCAATTGAAAATAAAATATATGTCGTAAATAATTTGCGGTATGAAGTTCGTGTGCGAGAGATTTTATTTTTCACAACACTTTCTGTTAATTTAGAAGTGACTTTGCTTAAGGGATAAATAAAAGCTGATACAATCAAGGTGTTCGCTACCTCTCTTGTACCAGCTTTTTTAATTCCCCTCTACACAAGCCAACTCCAAATCTGCCAATACTTTCTTGACATCTTCCCAATTATAAATAGTTGCTCCTGATGCTAATGGATGTCCACCACCATTATATTTCATCGCAATTGTATTAATCACGACTCCTTTTGAGCGAAGTCTTACACGAATTTGATCGTCTTCTTCCACAAAAAACACCCACACCTTTATTCCTTCAATACTACCAAGAATGCCAACAAATTGTGAGGATTCTGATACAGTAACTCCATATTGATCTAACAATTCTTTTTTTAGAATTACCGAGCCAACACCGTTTTTGGACATCTCAAATGTTTGGAGAATATGACCTTGTAAGTGAGCTGTATGTATTTTTGTTTGATACATCGAATCATATATATCAGTGATGGAAATATCGTGACTTACTAATTCACTTGCATAGCGAAATGTTGTTGTTGTTGTATTCCTAAACATAAATCTTCCAGTATCTCCAACAATTCCTGCATACAGAAGGCGAGCCGCTTCTTGTGTTATTTTTAGCCCGTGTTGCATACCAGTTAAATAAAATCCATAAATCATTTCACTCACTGAACTAGCAGATGTATCTACCCAAAGAATATCTCCATATGGATCTTCATTCGGATGATGGTCAATTTTGATTAGTTTTGCTCCAAGAGAATAACGATTATCGCAAATTCTCTCTTGATTCGCTGTATCACAAACAATAACAAGAGCGTTTGTATAGGTTTCATCCGTTATAACATCTAAACGATTCATAAAATGAAGTGATTCTTCTTCTTTGCCTACAATATAAATTTGTTTGTCTGTAAAAGATGCTTTCAAAATTTCAGCAAGCCCTCCCTGAGAACCGTAAGCATCTGGGTCTGGTCGAACATGACGGTGAATAATAACCGTATCAAACTTTTTTATCTCATTAATGATTTCTAACACTTTATCCACTTAATTTTCCTCCTATATAAAACCTTTAACTAGAACAAAACAACAATTATATGTACAATATATCATGAATGGAGGATTATATCATGCCCGTATTTTTTATTTGTATTGTATTTTCATTATCATTTTATTTGTATTACAAAATGAAATATTTTCGCTCACAACGTCCTATGGAACGTCAATGTATTTCTGGTAAATCTAGTATTGCCCTTGGTTCATTCGTATTCTTCTTTGGCTTAAATCAAATCTTTATCTTTCCATACATCTTTACTTATATTGTTGATGGTATTCTGATGTTAGTTGGTTTCGGAAGTATGTGGGCTGGCTATAAAGCCTACAAACATTATTTAACTCGTTGTGCTAGTTGTTTTAGCCCTTTTTCAATAAAAAACGCTCAAAATTTATTAAATATAGCATGAATAATTGCAACAAATAGACAAAATTACAGTTTTTGTTCAAAATTACTAAGCACAAATTTAAAACTCC
>JAVBJX010000020.1:0-14529 GCA_031546705.1 Caryophanales bacterium | reverse complement strand
AGATCCACCTAGATCAAGTGCTGTCATGTCAGCTATGGTAAGTAATGCACAAATGTTGTATATACAAAAACCACCTTCCACACCAGCACGTTCTCTGACACCAGCGGAGAAAGTACAACAAAACAAAGCAATGTTAAAAAGTTTGCCTCTTGCTTTAGCTATGATAAACATAGGGATTCGTACCCCTTCTGCGAGTGCGGTTATAAAACCTAAAGTAGCTCCTAAACTTAATAAGCCAACAGTGTCTAAGGTAACAGCGAATGCTCTCAAGATTCCAACACAAGCTAAAGATATTTTGAAAAATCCAAAATCTTTGGCTGGGAAAAAACCAGAGCAGATTGCCAAAACTTTTAAAGATGAAGATTTTGAAGTAAGCATTAGGCAAAGTACAAGAGGATCTGAAAAGGCAACGATCGTTGAAATTAAAGGACATTCGAATATTTCGCAAATGCAGGTACACCCTGGGGGTGGATCTCATGGCGAAGCACCTTATATCAAAGTGTCAACAACGACCGATGGAAAAATAAAAATTATTGGTCCAGGGAAGTATGTTGATAATGGAGAAAAAATCAAGCATGTTTTCGAAATTCTTGATAAGGGGGCTTGGAAATAGTATGAAATATTTAGTAGAGAATTTAAGAAGTGTAGAAATGGTCAACAGTTTTCTAAAAGAAAAAAATACATTGGTTTCATTAAACTTACCGATAGATGATTTTTTTGCACAGATAAATACATTCAAACCTTATTTAGACAAAGTCTTTTTCGAGTTTGGAGATGAAGCGAATACAGATGACTTACTAAGATTGAAAGAAAGTGGTGTAAAAAATCTGCAAATTCCATCATATCGACTTGGAAATGAAATGAAAAACGCTTTATCAAAAGAAAAGTTTAATGTGATGGTCAAATATATGGATGTTGGAGATGATTTTCAACCAAACTGGCTTTCAGAGGCATTCGATGAGCAAGCATTTGCAAGTTGCTTTCATGTTGAGTTGCTAAATGATATGAATAAACCTTGGGAATTCTTGAAGTATGAAAGCTCAAAATTTCCGAATGATTGCATTCAAATTTCCGACATAATCGAATTAACAAATAGGTACCGGTTATGGTTATCATTGGAAACTACAATTGAAAATATTTGTGAGATAAGAGATACCTTTAAGGATGCGAAAGGCTTAGTATTTAGAATCAAAGATGGTGATAATCAATATATAAACTCTTTTGCAATAGAAGAGATAAAGGAGATGCTGAACTTAATGAATTGTAGAAATACTTAGTTTTTCGATAACCAAATTAGAAACGTATTGGGAGCGTTAGACCATCGACAATACAATAAGCAATCAAACAAAATCCACAGTGAGAGGAAAGTAATGTCACTGTGGATTTTTTCAATTATGAAGTGATTTTATTCTCGTTGTGTTCCGCTATTAGGCGATTAACACGTTTAAGTAGCTCTTTTTCAAAGAGAAAATCATTTAAAAATTGACCCTTTTGATTGGAGAAACCAATAATGATTGTTATCAAGACCATTTCTGGGGAGAACATGGAATTTGACTTAACAACATTTGAAAATGCAAATCTGGATGGACTTGAACTTCATAGAGCTTCTGGATAGGATACACGGAGCTAGGCATAAAAAATAAGGTCAAGTAAACTACAATTATCCTGATGGATGAGAAACTACGATGACAAGAAATAAAAGAAGAATATTCACACCTGAATTTAAACACCAAATGGCACAAATGTACAAAAACTTGAAAAGAAAATCCGACCTTGTAATCATCTATTAAATTTCTTCAATAATCACTTGAGCCACCGCATACTCCTTACTATGCGAAATGGATAAATGAATATGATAAGAGCTAGATATGTTGATGTTCGGTTTTCCTTGTTCATTATTCAAAACTTCGATATCTGTAAAATCAAGTGATTTATCAATTCCCGTTCCCACCGCTTTAGAATATGCTTCTTTTGCCGCAAAACGCCCTGCAAGAAATTCAATTTTTCTCCAATCGGATAGAGTAGAATACACGGAGAGTTCGGATACTGTTAAAATTCTTTTAGGAAAGCGAGGCTGTTTATCTGTAATTTCTTTTATACGATTTAATTCGACAATATCAATACCAATACCAATAATCAAAGAAGCATCTCCTCATAAAAAATAAAATATTTACTTCAAAGAAATATGTTTCCTACAAAGTAAAAAGAGAGCGATTGAATGGATGCGGTTTTTGCCCCCCTCAATTACTCTCTTGCTTTATTTAATGGTTTCGTTGCTTTTCTCGGTTAGCAGAAGCAGAACGACGGTTTTGTTGTGGACGTTGTGATGAGCGACTTCTTGATGCTCCACCTTGGTTGTATGAACCACCACTACCACCTTTGCGACCTCCATTACCACCATTATAACCACCGCCACCTTGGCGTTTTCTATCTTTCCCAACAACTGGTGGTTCTTCTGTTAAAGCAATTGGTGTCCGATCTGGTTCTTTTGTTAACATTTTCAAACATGCTGCTACAAGTGTAAGAGAATCATGTTCTTCCAAAAGTCCTTCAGCTGGATTTTTGTATGATGATAAGTTGCCACCCGCAATTGTTTCAAGTAATTTTTCAAATACTACTTTTTGTTGTCCTTCTAACGCTTCATCTAATGTTGGTGGACGCATCCGCTCCATTTTGCGTTTTGTTAAACGTTCAATATTTGCAATCTGTCCGTGTTCACGAGGAGAAGCAAAAGTGACTGCCACACCCATTTTTCCAGCACGACCTGTACGACCAACACGGTGAACATAGCTTTCTGGATCTTGTGGAATGTCAAAATTGTAGACGTGGGTAACACCCGAAATATCTAAGCCACGAGCGGCTACATCTGTTGCGACAAGAATATCAATCGAGTTTTCTTTGAATTTACGAAGAACAGACAAGCGTTTTGCCTGACTTAAATCACCATGAATTCCTTCGGCAGAATAACCACGCATATTTAATGCGTCAGAAAGTTCATCAACACGACGTTTTGTTCTTCCAAATATAATGGCAAGTTCTGGACATTGTACATCTAACAAGTGTGTTAATACATCGAACTTCCGCTTTTCTTGCACTTCTAAATAAAACTGGTCAATATTTGGAACGGTCAATTCTTTTGATTTCACTTGAACGAGCTTAGGCTCTTTCATAAAACGCTCAGCAATTCGGCGAATCGGAGCTGGCATAGTAGCAGAGAACAATAAAGTTTGACGTTCTCCTTCAATGTTACTCAAAATAGATTCAATATCTTCAATGAAACCCATATTTAACATTTCATCCGCTTCATCTAATACAACTGTTTGGACTGTTTGTAATTTCAATGTTCGGCGATTAATATGATCTAATAAACGACCTGGTGTTCCAACAATTACATGTGGATATTTCTTTAACGCCCGAATCTGTCGATCAATGTCTTGTCCTCCATAAATGGAAAGAACACGTACTCTTTTTGTTGAACCAATTCTGTAAAGCTCTTCTGACACTTGGATTGCTAATTCACGAGTTGGAGCGATAATGATTGCTTGAATAGCATCATTTTTCATATCAATTTTTTGAATAAGCGGAACTCCAAATGCTGCTGTTTTTCCTGTTCCTGTTTGTGCTTGCCCGATAATGTCATGCCCTTCTAAGCTAACGGGAATCGTTGCTGCTTGAATGGGCGTAGCTTCTTCAAAGCCCATTTTATTTATAGCTCTCATTAGATCAGGGCTTAATCCTAATTCATCAAATTTTGTCAATCTGTTCATACTCCTTTAAAAATATATAATCAACTTTTTCATAGCTGTCTGTACACACTGTTTTTCATCATAACATGTTCATATAGGAGAGTCAAAGGATTGAATTCCTCATTATTCAAGAATGTTAGGATAACTCAACTATACATCTACTATTATTATGGGTGTTTTTCTTTAGCCATTACCTTTTCAATTGCTTGGATAATTCGTTTTGTTCTTGTTTCTTCTCGCTTTGCACTTGTAACTTAGTTGCTAATTTTTCATCTATTTTCTTTTGTCTCCATTTCAAACGGAGTAATAACTTCCCAAAGTTTCATTCCCATTGATGCTTTAATAAGTAGGAGTGTATTTGAAACAACAACATGCTTCAATTCATTTATTAGCGTTTGTTTGTCGATAAATAATTTGACATGACCTTCTGGAAATGCAGATGTTGCTTTAGTAGCAATATACTTGCTTCGCTCACCATAAGTAAATACATAATCAGCAATATTTGGCTTTAACATTTTACCTATTTCTTCGTGAAAATATACTTCATCATCACCAAGCTCTAGCATATCACCAAGCACAACAATTTTTTTCTCATAATCCAACTCTCCAACTGTAGCAAGAGCTGCTTTCATTGATGTAGGGCTTGCATTATAGGCATCATTAATAATCGTAATATTATTTTTAGCATGAATGACTTGCATACGCATTTTTGTCATTTCTAACTGGCTTAGACCTTTTTTTATATTCGCTATGGATACGTTCAAATAGGTTGCTATAGCAATAGAAGCTAAGGCATTCTGCACATGATGTTTCCCTAAGATTGGGATAAATATTTCTTCATTATTTTTAATAAAAAATGATGTACCTTCTACTGTCATTTTTACATCTGTGGCAAACCAATCATTTTCTTTGTTGCTTCCGAAAGTGATTAGATTTTGATTAGTTGACCTTAAAAGTGGTTCATCTCCATAGTAAATCAGAACGCCATCCGCATGTAATCCTTCAACAATTTCTAGTTTTGCTTTAGCAATTCCTGCTCTTGATCCCAAGTGTGCTAAATGTGATTCGCCAATATTTGTAATGACGGCTATATCTGGCTTTGCAAGTTTTGATAATAATTCAATCTCACCAAAATGATTCATACCCATTTCAATTACAGCTACTTCTGTATCTTCTCGTAAACTAAGAATGGTGAGTGGTACACCGATATGATTATTAAGATTTCCTTTTGTTTTTTGGGCACGATAGGTTGTTTCTAAAATAGAAGCAATCATATCTTTTGTTGTCGTTTTTCCGTTGCTACCAGTAATACCGACTACTTTTAATTGTAGTTCATCTCGATAAACACTTGCTAATTGTTGTAAAGCAAGTAAAGTGTCTTTGACAATAATTAATGGCACATCAGGTCTATTTGGTTCTTCTTGACTCCAAAGAGAAATCACTGCACCTTGTTCGATTGCTTTCTCAACATAATCGTGTCCATTACGTTCAGCTACTATTGGAACAAATAAATTGTTTTTGGTAATATCACGGCTGTCTATAGAAACTCCTTGGAGATAGATATTTTCATCTACTATACCAACTAATTCTCCGCCAATCATATCTGCTACTTGTTTGAGGGAGCGAACAATCATTTTTACTCCTCCTATTCAAATGTATAAGTAATTTTTTGTTTCTCTTTGTACTTTTCGATTGCCAGCTTTACAAGTTGCTCAATTAATTCATCATATGGAACACCTGTATTTTTAAACAACAACGGAAACATACTGAATGGCGTAAATCCTGGTAATGTATTTACTTCATTAATATAGGAAACTCCCTCTTTTGTTAAGAAGAAATCGACACGAGCAAGTCCAGATAAATCAAGTGCCTTATACGCCTTAATTGCCAATTCTTTTAGCATTTCATACTCTTCTTCGGTAATATTTGCCGGAATCATTAAGTCCGTATTTCCATCTTCGTATTTCGCTTGATAATCATAAAACTCTTTTTTCGGAACAATTTCTCCTGCAACTGAACAACTTGGTCGATCATTACCAATGACACCCACTTCTATCTCACGAGCAACAACACCTTGCTCTACAATAATTTTCCGATCATATTTGAATGCTTCCGAAAAAGCTGCTTGTAATTCATGTTTATTTTGACATTTACTAATCCCAATACTTGAACCTGCATTGACTGGCTTCACAAAACATGGATAACCAATTACTTCTTCTACTTCTCTATAAGCATCTTTAGCATTTTCTTGCCAATCTGTTCGAGTAAAAGAAACATAGTCTACTTGATTTAATTTTGCCTGAGCAAATAAATGTTTCATAATAACTTTATCCATCCCAACAGCCGAACCAAGTACCCCATTTCCAACATACGGAATGTCTAAGAGTTCTAACAATCCTTGCACTGTTCCATCTTCTCCATTTGGACCATGAAGAAGCGGAAAAATAACCGTAGTTGCTTCCATATTTTGTAGTGTAGCGTTGGTTTCTTTTTGTAGTGACATAACATTTATTTCTTCTGTGGCACTTTGTAATTGTTTAATATTTTCAATAGATCCCTCGAACTGTTCACCCTTCATCCATTTTCCTTCTTTTGTAATGTAAATGGGTGTGACATTGAATTTATTTTTGTCTACCGCATTCATTACCGCCATAGCAGTTGCTAAAGATACATTATGTTCAGGTGATTTTCCACCATATAATACTCCAAGATTTATTTTCACAAAAAACTCCTCCTCTGTTTGCTTGATTTATTTTACCATATTTTTCTTCGTTATTTATTTTATAACAACACTTTTTATTAGATTGTTAGGCTTTTATTATCGTATGCGTGAGAGTTAATGAAAGCGACTTTTTTCTATGTGCGAAAAGAATGGCGTAGTACTGCCTCATTCACCACTAAATGCCGTTTCTGTTATACTATATAAAACACAACGTAAGGAGTGTCACCATGGACGAATCCGTAAAACAAACAATTAAACAACTATTCCCTTTCATGAATCAACTAGGTGCAACTACCTTTGAACATCTCACTGAAAACTTTACTATTGCTAATTACCCTGCCCAAGCAAATTTAATGAAGGAAAGTGATCATTGTTCCTATGCTGTATTTGTTTTGGATGGATGTGTTCGAGTATTTAAGCCCTCTCCTGATGGAAAAGAAATTACTTTGTACCGAATTTATAAAGGAGAAGCGTGTCTATTAACACTAGCTTCTATTATGGGACAAACAATATACCCTGCCATTGCCGAAGTGGATCAGCCAGTTACACTTCTGCTCATTCCTTCTAATTATTTTCGACAATTATTTAACACACTTGATAGTTTACAAAAATTCGTGTTTGAATTATTTAGCAAACGCCTAACAGATGTCCTACTCGTTATAGAGGAAGTTGCTTTTGAAAGTATGGACAAGCGGTTAGCAAATTTTTTACATCAACGAAAACAAAATGAATGTGTGGAATTAACACATGAAGAAATTGCCCTTGAACTCGGAACAGCTCGTGAAGTCATTAGTCGCTTGCTCAAAGACCTCGAAAAACAAAATATTATTACATTACAACGAAAAAAAATTATTATTCTAAACGCAAAATCCTTGTGTGACATTGTTACAGACAACTTAGAAAATATATGATTTACTAAAGATAGTAAATTAAACAAAAAGGAGAGATTGTTATGGCTAAAAATGTTGGAAGTGTTGACCGTATTATTCGTATTATTCTTGGAATTATTTTACTCAGCTTATTTTTCTTCCTAGACGGAAATCTTAAATACATTGCTCTTATTGGACTTGTTCCATTATTAACAGCAGTTACTAACTTTTGCCCACTGTATACACTATTTGGCATTAATACTTGCAAGCGATAAAAACAAAAGAGAGGATGGGTCAATTGGGATATTTTCTAACCCTTTTGACTCATCCTCTTATGCAACATCTCGCTTCTTTCCCCGCTTCACAAAAAAACTAGCGATAATTCCAAAAAATATGACTGTTGCGACAAGCGGAATAACAAAAAATGGAATGTGAAATGTATCAATAATAAAATAACCAACTAGAAAAAATGGGGTAATCCATAAAACTGTACCCATAGCAGACAAAATAACAAATAAAAGAAACGGAAGTTTTGTAATGCCTGCAATATAAGGAGATACTTGACGTATAACTGGTACATAAAACCCAAATAACACCGTCCACTTTCCGCTTCTTTTATAACGCTCATTCACTTTTGTCCATCGTTCTTCATTAATTCCAATATACTTTCCATACTTCGCAATAAAAGGATAGCCTAAAAAAAACCCTGCCATATATGCACAAATCATCCCCGAAAAAGCTCCTGTATACATAGCGATTATACAGCCAACTAAACTTAATTTCTCATGAGCAACTAAAAGTCCAAGCACAATAATTAATGATTCTTCTGGTGCAGGAATTCCAACTATACCAAGGAAAAGACAAATAAAAATAGCAATATATCCATACGTTTCCACATATTGTAAAATAACATCTGCACCCATAGGTTCACCTACACTTTTTTTATCATTTCCTCTATTGTTACAAAGCGAATAGAATTATGTTGTTTTTTTAAATATTTCTCTAACGCAATTAACATATTTTTCGGAGCAGTTTTGTCCGCTCCAAGCGTTTCTCCACTGTCATGTAATACTATAACAGAACCATTTTCATTACATCCACACAAACGATTGTATAATTCCTCTACCCCTAAGCTTTCCTTCCAGTCCCCTAGAATATGTGTCCACATAATTGTTTTATATTCTTTTTGACTGTAAAGACTAAATAAATTAAAATGTCCCCATGGTGGGCGATAATAGATTGGACGGATGCCCGTAATGACTTCCACAGTATTTGCTGATACATGTAACTGTGTTTTTTGTCCAAATGGTGTGAGCAAGCAATTACTAATATGTTGTTGATGATGCGTTCCAACAACGTGCCCTTCCTTCACCATTTGCTCAACTAATTGTGGATATTTAACAGCATGATCACCGACAACAAAAAAAGTTGCCTTTGCTTCGTATTTTTTTAATACGTCCAAAAGAACTGGCGTATATACAGGATGCGGCCCATCATCAAACGTTAAAGCAATCGTTTTATTTTTTAATCCTTTTGTATATGCCATTTTTCTATACACAAATGTTGCAACAAACGTATAAATAAACCAAAATAATAATCCTGCTACTAAATAGACGATGATTACTCACTCCATCCCGAATTTTTTAAGAAAAATATTTCCGTTTTACTGATTGTATTGTACCATTAACTTGTATATTGTTGCACATCCAACAGAAGGCGAGGTTTATATGAAAAAAATTATCTTAACAGGGGGCGGCTCAGCGGGTCATGTCACCGTCAACTTAGCATTAATTCCAAAATTAAAAGAACAAGGTTTCTCCATTAGTTATATTGGTTCAAAAAATGGTATCGAAAAAGAATTGCTTAAAAAAGTGGAAGGTGTTCCTTATCACGGTATTCGTACAGGAAAGCTACGGCGTTATTTTGACTGGAATAATTTCAAAGACCCTTTCAAAGTAATTGGTGGTGTTTTTGAAGCTTATTCCATTATTCGCAAAGAAAAACCTGCTGTTATCTTCTCAAAAGGTGGATTTGTTTCTGTTCCAGTTATTATTGGAGCCTATTTTAACCATGTTCCTGCCATTATTCATGAATCAGATTTAACACCAGGACTTGCCAATCAAATTGCTTTAAAGTTCGCAACAAGAATGTGTGTCACTTTTCGTGACACGTTAAAGTATGTGACAAAAGAAAAAGCACAATATGTTGGAGCTGTTGTTCGAGAAGAATTAAAACAAGGAAATGCGGAGAAAGGATTATCATTTTGCAACTTAAAAAAAGAGCGTCCCATCCTGTTAATGATGGGTGGAAGTTTAGGATCAAAAAAAATTAATGACGTATTGCGAGAAAATTTACCTGAACTTCTACAAACATTTCAAATCGTTCATCTTTGCGGAAAAGAAAATATCGATCATTCTTTACAGTATGAAGGATACCGACAATTTGAATATGTAAATGAAGAACTACCTGACTTATTAGCAATGACTGATTTTATTTTGTCGAGAGCAGGATCGAATGCTATTTTTGAATTCTTAGAGCTTAGAAAACCAATGCTACTTATTCCTCTTTCTAAAGAAGCAAGCCGTGGCGATCAAATTTTGAATGCCCAATCTTTTCAAAAAGAAGGCTATTGTGATGTGTTATTAGAAGAGAACTTAACTTCAAAATCCTTCATGCAAGCACTACAAAACTTACAACAAAATAAAGAAGTGTATATAAAGAATATGGAACAATCTGGGAGCATGGATTCTTTAACTGCACTAATGCAGATTATTAAACAAGTAGCAAAATAGGATGGAGAAGGAAAATCCTTCTCCATCCTATTTTTAGCGAACTGAATGGTTTATCAAAACATTGATTTTGCAGAATTTTGGCAACTACTAATTTCATGAGAATGAAACAAATCGGTTTTTTTTATCAATTACCCCACCCTCGAAAAATGAAAGATTAGTAAAGTAGAAAATATGTTAGGAGGGATTATCATGTCAAAATCTTCTTCACCAGATCCAAGTGCTTTAGGTTTATTTGGTCTCACCATGGTTACTTTAGTTGTATCCTTACAAAAGCTTGATATTACGACTGGAGTATCCTATATTCTACCGTGGGCAATCTTCTTAGGAACTATTGCACAGCTAATTGCCTGTTTTTATGACTATAAAAAAGGCAATGTTTTTGGAGCAACTGCTTTTGGGGCATATGGATTATTTTGGCTTGCTGTGTCGATGTCTTGGTCAATAAAGCTCGGGATATTTGGCAAAGCAGCCGTTGAAACAATGAATCCTAAAAAATTCTATCATTCTAGGCTTCAGCAGCGAATGTATTAAATATTCATTTTGAAAGAACCTTTTTACCAATTGGAAAACCATTTGGTATCTTTAAGTAAGCAATCAGAATTCTAATTACGAGGATGAGGCAATCAAAGCAAACACTTCGATTGTCTCATCCTCATCTTATTTTTAATGATTACTTACTTTTTCTATTCCATGCCCTGTATTAGAACGAACTAATATTTCATCGAATTTCTTTGGATCTTCTTTCCGACTAGAAAGAACCGTTCCTAAGTAAGCCGCAAGAAATCCAAGTGGGATAGAAACAAGCCCTGGTGTTGTTAGTGGGAACCATGGTTCACCAACAAAGATTGCTTTTCCTTCAATTGGATTCCAAATATTTGGACTCGCTGCAACTAAAAGCAAAGAACTAACAAGCCCGACAATCATACCTGTAACTGCTCCTGTGTTGTTAAATCTTTTCCAGTAAATAGTAAATAGAATCGTTGGTAAGTTCGCACTAGCTCCTACTGCAAAAGCAAGTGAAACAAGAAATGCAACGTTCATTTTTTCTGCAAAGAAAGCAAAAGCGATAGAGATAACAGCTACTCCAACTGAGGCATAACGTGCCATTTTCATTTGTTCCGTTGGTGTTGCTTTTCCTTTACGAAGAATTTCGCTATAGAAATCATGAGCAAATGCTCCAGCTGCTGTTAATACAAGTCCAGCGACAACCGCCAAAATAGTTGCGAAGGCAACCGCTGAAATGAAAGCAAATAAGAAATCTCCACCAAGTGCACGAGCTAGTAATGGTGCTGCCATATTACCACCTTTATCAGCAGCTAAAATAGCCTCTTTTCCTACAAATGCAGCCGCACCGAATCCTAAAAATAAGGTCATTACATAGAAAGCACCGATAAGAAAAGTTGCTTTAACAACAGATTGTCTAGCTGTATATGCATCTCGAACCGTAAAGAAACGAATCAAAATATGTGGCAATCCTGCTGTACCAAGCACTAAACCAAGTGTTAAGGAAAGTGTATCCCAACCATTTGTATATTTTACACCAGGATTTAAGAATTTCTCCTTCAGATCGGTGACGGTCGCCATTTTTTCAAACATTCCTGGGATACTAAATCCGAATTTTGAAAAAACCATAATGCTAATAAGAAGCGTTCCACTCATCAGAAGGATTGCTTTAACAATTTGTACCCAACTTGTTGCAGTCATTCCACCAAAAATAACGTAAACCGTCATCAATACACCAACAATCAAAACAGATGTATGAAAATTGATTCCCATAAGTAATTTAATTAAAGCACCTGCTCCAACTAACTGGGCAACCATATAGAAAATAGAAATAGTAATTGTATTTAGTGCGGCAATGCCACGAACATTTCTATTCTCAAACCTAGCAGTAATCATATCCGCTAGTGTAAACTTCCCTAAGTTCCGTAAAGGCTCGGCAACTAAATACAAAACCACAATATAACCAACTAAGAAACCAACAGAGTAGAAAAATCCATCAAATCCATTAATGGCAACAGTTCCAGCAATTCCTAGAAATGAAGCGGCTGACATATAATCGCCAGCAATTGCTAGTCCATTTTGACCACTTGTCAAACCACCTCCAGCTGTATAGAAGTCTGATGTGCTTTTTGTTTGTTTAGATGCCCAGTAAGTAATTCCCAAAGTAATTAGCACAATAACAAGAAATAAAGAAAATGCAACTAAATTCATGAAATTCCCCCCTTTTTGCCTACTTAATATTTTTTGTCAATCATCTTTAGAATTTCTTCACTCGCATGATCAAACTCTTTTGCTTTAACAGTATAGTAGAGACATAGACCCCACGTCATAAAAAACTGTGCACCTGCATAAATCCATGCCCATGACATTCCCCAAAATGCTTGCTTTGTTAGTACCGTTGTAAAACCAGCTAAGATAGGTAAACCCAAATAAAAGCAAAGAAAAAGTATACTAATTGGTACAATGAAGACTGTTTTTCGTTGAAGCAATGTTTTGAACTCTGATGTTCGAACAATACTACTATAATCAATTTGTTCTTTCATTTTCTTTCCCCCTTTTATTTTGAAAACGCTTTCATTTAATTTATCATACACCAAAACTTTCCTTTTGAAAAGGATTTTTTTAAAGATTTTTTCAAGAGTGATTTTTCTGCATATAAGAATTTTCAAAATAACTCTTTATAACTACCTCCTTTTTAATAAAATCTATGACTATGTTATACTATTAAGAACAAATATTTTATTTTATGGAGGTCTCTATGTTAACGGAAAACTATATAGATTCATTAGCTCCAAATGCAGCAGCTATTAAAAATGGCAAAGGACTTATTAAAAAATTTATCCTTCTCCAGAAATCAGAAGATGAAACATTATTATTTGGTGCGTGTAGCGGAAGCGGAAAAAATCCGTACATAACTTCTGTTGACTTCATTTTTGAACAACCAACATTTCGTTGCAGTTGCCCAAGTCGGCAATTTCCTTGTAAACATGGGCTAGGATTACTCTATGCTTATGTTAATGGTTCAACTTTTCAAGTAGCAGATGTTCCAGAAGATATTTTACAGAAACGAGAAAAACTAGAAAAACGTACAGAAACAAAAAAAGAAGAAAAGCCAAAAAAAGTAAATAAAACTGCACTAAAGAAAAAACTCCAAGCACAGCTAGATGGCATTAACACATTAGAAACTTTACTCCATCAAATTGTTCGGGGTGGATTAATGGCGGTAGATACACAAACACTTGCTAATATCGAAAAAACAGCAAAAGAGTTAGGAAACTATTATTTAAAAGGAACACAAAACAAATTGTATGAGTTTGCCTTTCTATGGAAAAAACAATTGCCTGAAGCAGAACTTTTTGCTAGAGCCAGTGAACAACTAGCTATCCTTTATGCTGTTTGCACAAAAGGTAAAACGCATTTGCAACAAAGAATGGAAACAGAAGATTTAACTCCTGATATAAGTTCTTCATTAGAGGAATGGTTAGGGCATACTTGGCAGATTACAGAACTACGAGAGCATAACTTAGTGAAGCAAGATGAAAAATTAATTCAGTTATCATTTTCATGTACACAAAATAAAGCACGAAAAGAATTTATTGACGAAGGAATTTGGCTTTCACTCATAGATGGTGAAGTTTATTACACACACAACTACCGTCCTTTCCGTGCATCTGCTCATATCAAACAAGAAGACACTATTTTTGGTGTAGTAGAAGCAAAAGAAATTGTTTTGTATCCAAGTGAAGGTACTCGGCGAATTCGTTTTGAAGATCACAGCTTACATGAATGGACAAATGAAGATTTTAAATTAGCAAAGAATCATGCCAAACAAAACTTTACTGATGTGGTAAAACAAGTAAAAAATCAATTAAAAATTCCACTTGCTGACAAACATCCTGTCTATCTTTTAGCGTTTGAAAAATTAGGAGCGATTAACGAAAATTGGGTTGTGGAAGATTCTAGCGGAAATAGATTAGTTGTACAATCAAATACCTTACTTCCAATGATTGCTAAAGAAGATCGAACAAATCAGGCACTGTTAGTGAAATTTACACATGATTTCTCTAATGGAATTTTAAAAGTAATACCGCTAAGTATTGTAACTGACTCACAAATTCTATATTTAACTGTATAAGGAGCGTACTATGTTACAACAACTACAAACAGAAGTCACTCGCTTATTTATCGCAGGAAGCGACTTAGCCGCTGGAGATACAAAACTAAAAAAATTCATTCCGCAACTCACAAAAATGGGCGAAAAAAGCCCAGTTTTTACGAAATTAGCCACTCTTACACAACATTTAGTAGATGGAGAAAATAATGCTGAACAGCTTCTGCAATTAGGACAGTTATTAAATTCGATTCTGTATACACATGGAAGAATCGGGTTTGAAGGA
>JAVBJX010000065.1:0-24714 GCA_031546705.1 Caryophanales bacterium | reverse complement strand
TTTGTCGGCCTCACACTATTGTTAATTGTTTTTTCTTCATAGTTGTAAATATTGGAATCAGCGACTCCTACATCTAAATCATACTTTTTGTTTCCATTTACGATTTCAATTTCGTAAACCTTTCTACCATTCTCATAATCTAGCACACACTTTACTACTGTGCCACCACCTGTTTTAGCTAAAGCAATTTGTTTTGCTTTTATAGCTGTAATAGTTGCAGTCACATTTTTTGTCTTGGCATATACTGTACCTGATATAACTGCTATGGTCATAACAAGAATAGAACATATGAACAACATACTAATTTTCTTCAAATCAAACATCCTCCTTTTTTTATTTTTATTTTTAAAAATAACAACTAATTTTACTATATATATTCATTATACACTAAAAAATTATATTATCTACACAAAAGGGTAAGAAATTGGGACTTTCACCCTTTTTCCTCACCCTTCTTTAAATAATTTATTTATTTCTGAGCTCTAACAACTGTGTCTTTAACTGACCTTCCATTTGGATAAGTTCAGTCTCCGCTTGCATTCGCTTCATTCGTCCTTCTTGTTGAATCTTTAATGTTTCTTGTAGCGTTATCATAAGATTTTCTTGTGTTTTCTTGAGTGTTTCAATATCTACGACACCTCGTTCATTTTCTCTCGCTGTTTCAATTGAATTTTGTTTAAGCAGCTCCGAGTTTTTTAGAAGCAATTCATTGGTTGTTTTTGCCACTTGTTTTTGGGCCTCCACTGATTTTTGTTGACGAAATAACGTGATGGCAATAATAACTTGATTTTTCCATAGTGGAATAGCTGTTACAATAGATGATTGTATACGTTCTACTAGTGTTTGATTGACGTTTTGAATCATTCTAATTTGTGGTGCTGTTTGCAGCGTGATTTGTCTACTTAGTTTTAAGTCATAGATTCGTTTTTCTAAGCGTTCAACAAACTGAAGAACATCATTTAACTTTTGCACTTCCATTTGATCGTTACTTATTTCTACTCTTTTCTCTAACATTGGAATGTCATTTTGTTGAAGCTGTTCAATCCGTAACTCCGCTGCCGCAATATAAATATTTAATGCCTCAAAATAGTCACGATTTTTTTCATATAGTGTTTCTAGCATTACCGTATCCCGAAATAGCATTTGTCTGTGCTTTTCTAATTGGTCGGCAATACGATCAATTTCTGTTCCAAGCTTTTGATATTTTCCTAATAATTGTTGGAGTGTGTCGGTGGTTGATTTGAATACACGTTTTAACCAACCTTGTTTTCCATCCATCAATTCATCTGGATTTAATCCGCTGAGTTTACCCATTAAATCATGAATTACTTCGCCAACTGGACCAGCATCTTTTGTTTGAATGTGATGCAAAACGGAATTGGAAAACTTGGATAGCTCTGATTGAGCGGCAATTCCGTACTGAATAATAGCATGTTGATTATCTAGTTTAATTTGTGCCGCTAAATTTCTAGCTTTTTCTTGATGCTCAGGTTTTAAGTTAGTTAATATCTTTGGTTTTTCTTGCTTAGTAACAACGATTTCTTCTTGGTCAATCGGTTGAAAAGGATCTAGTAAAAGAGAATCCATCACACCTTCCATTTCTTTTAGTTTGTCCATTCTTTCTTCTCCTTCTCCCATTCACCCTTGTCTACCATTTGTTGTTCAAGAAGTTTTAACTCTATATCTAAGTCTACTACTTCTCCATTTACCATCTCATGTAACATGGCTACGATACTATCTGCCAATTCACCCATCATTTTCTCAGAACGCTTAATAGTATCTTCCATTTCTATCGTAGTGGCTGATTGACGTGTTAGTTGGACATATTTTTCTGTAATTGTTACTGCACTATCTAACGTTCCAACAAAAAATGTTTGTGCTTGGCGAAACAGAACTGGATTATGATTGACCGCATCCACAACCCTATTTGCCGCTGCATAAAAACGAGATGTTTTATTTAACATAGATAGAGAACGCATTTTGAAACGAGTTCGTCTAATTTTTTTCAATTTCATTTGTATTTCTCTCATTTGTGCTTGCCGATACATTGCTTCATTTTCCTCTGCTGGTATGCTAGATTGTTGCTGGCGTTTCATCCATACTAATGTAATAATAGATGCTACTGCCCCAATTAAAAATGAATAAATCGTGTGCAATGTAATAAATGCGATAATCATCACGCCTATTCCAACAGTGAGTGCTAGAAACCACCGAACAAGGAAATTCCAAATTATTTTCATTTTTCTCCCTCCACTTCTTTTCGATTCGCTCTATCATTATTATAGCCTAGTTTCTGCATAAAATAAATATCCTCCTCTCTATATTTAAATCTTACCGAAAACGACAAATTGTGGTAACGACCTTTCGCTTGATTTACTCTAAGCCTTAAGGCGTATATGTATATTTTTTCTTGTTTCGTATGCTAAAATAAAGAAATTCATCGGAAAGTAGGAACTAGAAATGATTTTATTGAGGATAGATAAATGAAAAGAATAATTCTCGTCATTATTCTAATTGCTGTTAGTGGATTTGCGATTGTATATTCTACAAAAGAATATCATTTGAAGAAAGACTTGCTTAACAAGCCAATTACTTTTATGGAAATAAAGAATGATTCAGGAAAAATAAGAAAAATTGTTTCACAAAAAGAAGTTAGTGAAATCATTGATTCTTTAGATACATCTACATATAAAAAGGAAAAACATTCAAAATATGCAAGTGGTATATTTGTTCATATTTATTATAATGGGGTAGAAAATCCAACTACTATTTCTACTATAGAACAAGATGGTTTATCTATAGATGGAATTACTTATACTGCCCAGAATGAGCAAGCTATTATTCACTTTAAAAAAGTTACCGAAAAATTATTGAATGCACAGTAATAGAGTTGAATGAAGTTTTTTTGAGTAGTTTATCAAAATGTTGATTTTATAGAATTCTTGTAACCATTCATTACACAAATATGGGACAATCAGAATATTTTTCTCCCTGATTGTCCCATATTTGTGTATTACCCTTTTTGATATCTTAGAATTGGCTTTCTTGCAGCCATTGTTTCATCCAACCTTTTCACCACTGTTGTGTGTGGTGCTTCTTGAACTATTTCTGGATTTTCTTCCACTTCTTTGGCAATTTGAATCATTACATCAATAAATCCATCTAATGTTTCTTTTGATTCTGTTTCAGTTGGCTCAATCATCATACATTCTTCTACATTCAGTGGAAAATAAATAGTCGGTGGATGATAGCCAAAATCTAACAACCGTTTAGCAATATCTAGTGTACGAACGCCTAGTTTTTTTTGACGGCGACCCGATAAAACAAATTCATGTTTACAATGACAATCGTAAGGCAAATCATAGTATGCCATTAAACGACGCATCATATAGTTAGCATTTAATACCGCATATTCTGTTACATCTCTGAGTCCTTCTGGCCCCATTGAACGAATGTATGCATACGCTCGAACGTTAATTCCAAAGTTTCCATAGTAAGGTTTTACACGTCCAATAGACTCTGGAATATTGTAATCAAAGGCAAAAGTCCCATCTTCTGTTTTTACAATTTGTGGTTTTGGTAAAAATTTAATTAAATCTTCCTTTACCCCAACTGGACCAGAACCAGGACCACCACCACCATGCGGGCCTGTAAATGTTTTATGCAAATTTAGATGAACAACATCAAAGCCCATATCACCGGGGCGAGCTTTACTTAATGCTGCATTTAAATTTGCTCCATCATAATACAATTTCCCACCTGCATCATGAATAAGTTTTGCCATCACATGAATATTTTCTTCAAAAAGACCAAGTGTATTTGGATTCGTTAGCATCAATGCCGCTGTATCTTCACCAACAACACGACGTAAATCTTCTAAATCCACTAACCCTTTTTCATTTGATTTTACTGTAATTGTTTCAAATCCTGCAACAGTTGCTGATGCTGGATTTGTTCCGTGGGCAGAGTCTGGAACGATAACTTTATTTCGTTTAAAATCGCCACGAGATTCATGGTATGCCCGAATCATCATAAGCCCTGTCCATTCGCCATGTGCCCCTGCTGCTGGTTGCAAAGTAACGGAATCCATGCCTGTGATTTCACGCAAATGTTCTTGCAAATCATACATCAGTTCTAATGCTCCTTGAACACTTTCAGTTGGTTGGAGCGGATGAATATGTGAAAAACCTGCAAGACGCACAATATGTTCATTTATTTTTGGATTGTATTTCATTGTACAAGAACCGAGTGGATAAAAACCAGAGTCTAGCCCATGATTTCTTTTAGACAATGCTGTATAGTGACGCATAATATCTAACTCCGAAACCTCTGGTAATTCGGCATCTTTTGTCCGAATATACTCTGCTGGAATTACTTCATTAATATCAAACTCTGGAACATCACTTTCTGGTAAACTGTAACCTACTCGTCCTTCTTTACTCATTTCAAAAATAAGGGCTTGATTTCCTATCATGACAAATCCCCCAATTCTTTTACAAATGTATCAATTTCTTCCTTTGTTCTTAACTCTGTTACAGCAATAAGCATTTGCTCCTGCAAACTTTCATCATATTTACCTAAATCAAAGCCACCAATAATTCCTTTTTTTAACAAATGATGATTAAGCGTGGAGATTGAACTAGTTACTTGAATAACAAATTCATTGAAAAATGCTCCTGTATACACCACTTTAAAACCAGCTTTTTCAAATGCCTGTTTTGCATAGTGTGCTTTTTGAATATTTTGTGTTGCCATTTCTTTGACACCTTGTTTGCCAAGTGCTGTCATTGCTACACCTGCCGCTAATGCATTTAATGCTTGATTAGAGCAAATATTAGATGTTGCTTTATCTCGGCGAATATGTTGCTCACGAGCTTGCAATGTTAAAACAAAACCACGTTTACCATCTTCATCTTCCGTTTGTCCAACAAGCCTTCCGGGAACTTTCCGAAGTAATGCATTTTTTACAGCAAAATATCCGCAATGTGGCCCACCAAATTGTGTTGCAATACCGAATGGCTGTGCATCACCAATAACAATATCTGCTCCGAAATCACCCGGTGGTGTAAGTACCCCAAGAGCTAGCGGATTACTTGAAACAATAAATAATCCTTTATGGCTATGAGCTACTGCTTCAATTTCTTTTAGCGGTTCAATTTGTCCAAAAAAGTTTGGATATTGCACAATAATACCAGCAACACTTGCATCCATGTATGCTTGAAGTTCATTTATATCCGTCAAACCATTGGAAGTTTTAATTTCAATTACTTCCACTCCTTGGGCTTTGGCGTATGTATGTAAAACTGCACGAGATTCTGGATGTACAGATTTAGATACAAGAATTTTTTTCTTTCTTGTATGCCCTGCTGCTAGCATTGCCGCTTCAGCAAGTGCCGTTCCACCATCATACATGGAAGAATTCGCTACATCCATACCAGTTAATTCACAAATCATCGTTTGAAATTCAAAGATTGCTTGTAATTCCCCTTGAGAAATTTCTGGTTGATATGGTGTGTACGCAGTATAAAATTCTGAGCGTGAAATAACGTGATCAACAATAATTGGCATATAGTGGTCATATGTTCCTGCCCCTAAGAAGCATGCATACTCACGCAAATTAGCATTTTTTGCCGCAAGTTCTGTTAATTCTTTCACTAGTTCTGGCTCTGATTTTGCTTTCTTAATATTATACAAGCCTTTAAAACGAACTTGTTCTGGAATATCAGCAAACAGTTCATCAATAGACTTAACACCAATAGTCGCAAGCATCTCTTGTTTATCTGTTTCCGTCATTGGTAAATAACGATGTACCATAGTCTTCTCTCCCTTATCGTTTATAAAATGGTGTTTTTACTACTTTTGCTTTTAATTTTTTCTGACGAATTTGTACTTCCACTTCTGTATCTAATGCGGTATATTCCACTGGTAATAAGGCTAGTCCAATATTTCTTTTATTCGTTGGTGATTGCGTTCCTGTTGTAACAACGCCAACTTCTTTTTCACCAACAAATATAGGATAATCATGGCGTGGAATGCCTTTATCAATCATTTCAATTCCAACAATTTTACGGGCTGGACCATTTTCTTTTTGTTCTTTTAACACTTGCTTACCAAAAAAATCTGCTTCTTTATCTGTTTTTACCGCAAAACCAATCCCTGCTTCGATTGGGGTAATTATTTTGGATAATTCTTGTCCATATAATGGAAGAACTGCCTCAAAACGTAATGTATCTCTTGCTCCAAGTCCACAAGGAGAAACATTTTCATCTTCTAAAATCGTTTTCCAAATTTCTACAGCATCTTCTGATTTACAGTATAATTCAAAACCATCTTCCCCTGTATAACCTGTGCGTGATAAAAGAAGTGTTTTTCCAGCTACTTTTACATTGTCAAGAAAAGAAAAATAACGCATATCAGAAAGTACAACATCAGTCATTTTTTGCAGAACTTTCTCAGCAAGTGGGCCTTGTAAAGCAAGTTGAGCAACTTCATTAGAAATATTTGTTAAAACCATACCGTCTATTTTATGGCTCTCTAACCAAGCAAAATCTTTATCAATATTAGAAGCATTTACAACAAGTAAGTAGTCCCCATCTGCTTTTTTGTAAATGAGCAAATCATCAACTGTTCCACCGTCTTTATAACACATTGCTGTATATTGTGCCCGGTTGTTTTTTAATTTAGAAACATCATTCGTCATTGTTTTTTGTAAAAATGCTAGTGCCTCTACACCTTTTACTTCAAATTCACCCATGTGTGATACATCAAATAAACCTGCTTTTGTCCGAACTACTTCATGCTCTTCTTTAATACTAGAAAATTGAACTGGTAATGCCCATCCACCAAAATCAACTGTTTTTCCACCGTATTCCGAATAAATCGGAAACAATGGTGTTTGTTTCAATTCCGTCATTCTGTATCCCCCTTTTCATAAAAAAAACAGAAACCCATCAAAGAGTCTCTGTCCTTGTACCTATTGGTATTCATTCAGAGCTGCGTCCAACAAGAACCCTTTTGCCTGAGAGATTTGCTAAAAAGCTTGCCCCTTCGGCGGTGTATAAAAACCACTCTCTCTTCTTGTTATCATTCGCAATATATATTGTAATGATAATATGGAATGATATATTTTGGCAACAGTTAAGAACGAAAGAAAGTAAATATTTACCTTTCGCTAAACTGTGAAGATAGTATGTAGTTTCTGAAATAGTATTGAACACACCTAGAGAATTATTTTATAATATAGATAGAGATTTTAAATAGGAATGAAAGGGAGTCTAAAAAGTCATGAAAAAACCATCTAAGCTGATGATGGCAATAATGTTGGGTACATTACTACAAGGTTGTTCGGCACAAGAAGAAACAAAAGTTACACCAGAAAAACAAACGGAGACAACCCCTACACCAGCAGCACAATCAGAAACAAAAGAAGTAACAAAACATGAAGAAGAAAAACATTGGTCTTATTCAGGCGATACAAGTCCAGAACATTGGGGAGAACTCTCACCAGATAATAAAGTTTGTGTAGATGGCAAGGAGCAATCACCTATTAATTTAACTTCCGGCAAAGAAGAGAAAAATTCTCTTGCATTTTTCTATCAACCACTGAAATTCACACTAGCAAACAACGGACATACAGAACAATTGAATCCAGTGGCAAGAAATAACTATATTGAATTAGATGGAGATAAATATACTTTAGCTCAATTCCATTTCCATACACCAAGTGAACACGAGAAAGATTCCAAACCATTTGATATGGAAGTCCATCTTGTTCATAAAGATGACAAAGGCGAACTAGCGGTGGTTGGTATGTTGATTAAGGAAGGAAAAGAAAATACGATACTCAGCGAGGTTTGGAAATCTCTTCCAACAGAAAAAACAGAAAAAGATATTGAACTTTCACAAACAATTGATCTAAATGCCTTGTTGCCAAAAGATCAAAAACATTTTGAGTATGATGGTTCTTTAACTACTCCACCTTGTTCTGAAAATGTGGACTGGATTGTGATGGACACACCAATTGAAATGTCAAAAGAACAAATTGATAAATTTCGGAAGCTTTTTCCAGACAATCATCGACCTGTACAACCTTTAAATACTCGTGAAATTACAATAAAAAAATAATACAACGCAAATCAAGGATACTAAAATGTCCTTGATTTTTTTATAGCCTCCTAAAATTAAGCCTTCTATAGATAATTCTTCTACTATATGGATAAACTAACAAAAAAACCTTCGGAGGAATAAATATGGAAAATATCATTTTTGACGAATGGGGTCAGGAACTAGTAAATCGTGTAGAAAATGATGGGCCGTGGGCAAATTTTGAACTTTATTCACTTGCTTTAGAAGCGGCAGAAAGAACAGCTATTAAAGATTTTGACGGACTCCAAGCCCCTACTCATCTAGCGATCACCCCTCTCCCACATCAACTGGAAACCGCACGACAAGTCGTGGAAGAAATGCACGGTAAAGCAATTTTAGCGGATGAAGTAGGACTTGGAAAAACCATTGAAGCAGGGCTTGTTTTGAAAGAATATATGATTCGTGGTCTTGTAAAGAAAGTATTAATTCTCGTTCCAGCCTCACTCGTTTCTCAATGGGTTATGGAACTTAATCAAAAGTTTTATATCCCTGCCGTTGCTCAACGAAAAAGTTATGTATGGGCTGAATGTGATGTTGTTGTTTCTTCTATTGATACCGCAAAAAGAAGTCCACATTGTGAGCTTGTGATGAATCAAGACTATGACATGATTATTGTTGATGAAGCACATAAATTAAAAAATAACAAAACGAAAAACTATGAATTTGTCCAAAACCTACCGAAAAAATTTTGCCTACTACTAACAGCTACACCCATTCAAAATAAATTAGAGGAAATTTTTCATCTCGTATCGTTATTAAAACCTGGGCATCTTGGCAATGCTTCTCGCTTTCAAAAGGCATTTGGCAAACAACGATCTATTCTAGCAAATGATCATTTAAAACAACTCATCGATACAGTAATGATTCGTAACCGCCGAAATGATACAGGAATTGAGTGGTCTAAACGTCATGTTGAAACTGTTTGGATTGAATTTTCCAAGACCGAGAGACAACTATACGAATCTATTCAACAATTGTCATCCGCTCCACTCGGCAATCAAATTTCTCTGATTACCATGCTAAGAGAAGCTTGTAGCAGCCGAGAAGCTGTCTTTTTAACAGTAAATAATATGCTAAAAAAAAATATGCAATATCTTGATACCGTCATCGAACAAGTCAACAATGTAGAGGAAAATGCTAAGGCAAAAAAAGCACTAGAGCTTATTCAACAAATGAACAATGAAAAAGTAATTATTTTTACGGAATATCGAGCAACACAACTTTTTTTACAATGGTATTTAAAACAACATGGCATCTCTTCCGTTCCATTCCGTGGTGGATTCAAAAGTGGGAAAAAAGATTGGATGAAAGATTTATTTCAAAACCATGCCCAAGTGCTAATAGCCACAGAAGCTGGTGGAGAAGGAATCAATTTACAATTTTGCCATCATGTGATTAACTACGATTTACCATGGAATCCAATGCGACTCGAACAACGAATCGGGCGTGTTCACAGACTCGGACAAACAGAGGACGTGCATATTTATAACTTTGCGATAAAAAATACAGTCGAAGAACATATTTTACAACTTCTCTATGAAAAAATCCGCCTATTTGAACGAGTTGTTGGTGAACTAGATGACATTTTAACAAGAGCAAATATCAAAGATTTCGAGAAACAGCTAAAAGATATTTTTACACATTCCAAGAGCGAAGGAGAAATACGAGTGAAGATGGAAAATGTTACTGCTATTTTACAATTTGCTGAAAGAGAGGTTTTAGAACGTGCAACAATCTGACATTCAGCACTTTCTTAAACGATATTTTGTCGCTAATGAATGCCCAATTATAGAGGATAATGACGGAACTCTCTCTGTTCAACTTACGATTGATATGGACAAAGAACTAATGAATCGCCCTTTTTATTGGCATTATCTCGAAAAAACAAACGGGACTCCTACGCCAATGAAATTAACATTAGTTACAAAACCGGATGAAGAAATAGAAGGTGAAAAAATTCATTTTGGCTCACCAAGATTACATCAACTATTTCAATCAACCAAAAAACACGGCTCATTCATTCGCTTGTATGAACAAGTAAATTCAACCAAGTCATTTCCACTTCATCCATGGCTCTGTATTAATACAGTCATTTCTTATCAATCTGATCGAAAACGTGACACGATTCGTTCCTTTGGTATTCATCTCATTTCTGGCATTATTGTTGAATCATTTCATGAAAAAATAGTGGATTTACCACTTACACCAAAAATTCCTGATTATTGTTTTACCATTTCACCAATTATTAAATTAGAAAATGCTATATACAAACTACAACAACATATCCAAAGCGAACTGGCAAAAGAAAATCACGATTGGGCAAAAAAAGCAAACAAACGCTGGGAAGAGGATATCCAGTTATTATCTGGATTTTATGAAGGGGTAGAGGATAAATCAGAGACATACCAAAGTGAACTTTCTGCTTTGGAAAAGCAATACAAACCAACTATTCACGTTTCTGTTATTAATGGGGGGATTTTTTACATGAGACCATCCTATTAAATAGAAGTGAACTCATGAGAAGCTTTATGAATTGATATTTTCGTGCTCAAAATGTGACCATAAGAAAGTTCAATGCTACAAATAACCCTGATTAATCAATGTTTAAACCCTTTTGTTATGGTATTTTCCACATACATTCAAGCCAACTTATTTTTTGGACAAAACAAGCAAATTAATTTCTTCTACAACACACAGCAAGTATCACGTTACATTCGATCTCAAATATAATATATTTCCACCAAAAAAGGATGGCTCAAATCGAACCATCCTTTTTCCGTATTTTCTTCTTCCACTCCCCAAACAGTATTGATAGGGACAACGGTATCATACCAAACATTTGAAGCAAAATCGGCTCTCGTTCTGCTTTCCGCTTTTGTTTAAAGTTTCGTCTTTCTTGCTTCGACTGATCCATATATGTAACAAATTGCTGGGTCACATATTTAAGATAATCATTTGTAGACAAAAGACATCACCTCTTTTGTCTATTATGCCCCATACCCATATTTTTTAAGCTCTATTACAACCATTTCCACTACTTGCTTTACACTTTTATTTGTCACATTAACAACAATTTCTGCATCTCTATAAAATGGTAGTCGCTTTTTATACAACTCCTCTATACTTTCTAATCTAAGCAATGGACGTGTTGTATCATGTGCAAGTCGTTCTATAATCACATCTAATTCACAATGTAAATACAACAAAACACCGTTCTCCTTCATAAAGATACGACTCTTCTCATTTGTGACAACACCACCACCAGTTGTTACAATCGTATCTAGTTTAGGTAATTGTGTTAGAATACGCTGTTCAATAAAACGAAAAAATACTTCTCCTTCTTCCATAAAAATATCCTTCACCGTTTTTCCAACCATTTTTTCAATGTATGTGTCTGTGTCCACTAATTCATATGGTAAAACTTTAGAAAGCATTTTCCCAACCGTTGTTTTTCCAGAACCCATAAACCCTGTAATATAAATTGCCTTCACTGTTTCATCTCCTTATGCTACTTTATCTTTCCAAAGTGTAATCTTTTTTTCTGATAATGAATAGCGAAAAATTGTTTTGTACATATGATTATCTTTGTTTGTGCAAATAATAGTTGCTTCTACTGTATTAAGGTCAATTTTTTTTACATCGTAAGAAGCTATACCATTTGGATAAGACAAATTTCCTTTTTGCGGACTAGCATTTACTGACAACAGTTGCAGTGTATCGGTTGATGCCATTTGCATCAAAGAATCTAATTGTTGCATAGCATACTGTTCACCCACAAACCGTACCTTTGTTACATATAATTCCGCTAAGAAAAGCATGACTGTCAAAAAACAAAGCGAAACCGCTAACGTAATTGGTAAAACAAAACCTTTTTCATTCATATTACTATCTCCAATGGAGCAAATGAGATAAATCTTGTTTTGTATACTTTATCTCCTGACGTTATTACTTCCACTTCTACACCATTCATTGCTTTTGTGAATACAACTTTTTTGATGGACTGCAAAATCGTTTCATTCCCTGTTCCAAATACACGCCTACGAATGATTGTCCCATATTTTTCATATTGTACATATTCACCAGTCCATTTCGATAAATAAATGGCACTTGGCGTAATGGTAACTTGCTTCGTTTCCCTAAGCTCTTGTTCCGCTTGCTGAATAAAAATATACCATTCCATTTCGCTAAATTTCTGTTCTTTGTCATTGCTCAGTTTAATAATCATTGGCAGCATCGTTGTAATTACCATAATTCCAGCCAATGCAAGAAGCATTTCAATTAGCGTAAAACCCTGGTTATGACGAGCGATATTTTGCATAACTACATCTCTCCTTTACTCGCCTAGAAACATCCGCAAAGCTTACGCAAACTTCAATAAGCTGAGGTGATATTTCTTTGTTTTCAACTAAGAATTGCGTATCATAAGCAGACACAACATACATTGTTTCTTTAACTTCTTTATATGGAACTTGCTTTACTTCCTTATCCAAAATAGAAACTGCTTCCCCTATTTGTCTCATACTTTTATGTTCCTTTTGAAGCGTGACAAACTGTGGCAACAAATATAGTACAAGACCAAATAAAATCGCCAATGACACAAGCACTTCAATCAGCAAAAAACCATCACGCTTTTTCCACATAAAATCGCCCTCTACCCAGTAAAAATACTACCTTATATTTGTGATGTCCACTCTCAATAAACATCGTTCCCGACTTATTAATATTTCCAGTAGAATTATAATAGAGAAGCTGACCAAGTGTGCCTAAACTAAACGTAACCCCTTCTGGAAGTATTCGGCTAATAAGTGCCTTTCCGTAGATGCTTGTATCATATATGGCATATTCAACGTGTGTATCACGATCATAAAAAGCGATATATACAGACTTTTTTCTTGTCATTGCAAAATACTGTCCATACAACACATCTTCTCTAAACTGTCGAACTAAATAATCCAGTTTTCTTCCTTCTGCGTAGGTTTGTGAGCTAGCAATAGTTAACAACATACATACGCTAATAATCGTCAGAACAAGAAGCATTTCAATTAGCGTAAATCCAGCATTAGTTTTCCTTTTCACTTGCTTCTCCTGTAGCACTCACCTCTACTTCATTTCCATTCGGACATTTTGGCGTTTCGTGTAAATAACTTTTTGTCACTAACTCCGGCACTGTTGCTATTTTTCCTTCTTCCAATTGATACGCTTCCACTTGACTCTGCACCATTTTGACAAGTGCTGCACATCCTTTATCACGAATCATTCCATTATGCTTTGTTACATTTGGAATCGTAATAAGCAGAAGAATGGAAATAATAAATAAAACAATAAGCATTTCTATCAGTGTAAATCCCTTGTTATTCATTAATATCCCTCCTTACAATTGATTCATCACTTGAAACATCGGAAACAAAATAGCTACATACATCAACATCAAAAACAAACCAATTCCACCGAGTAGGATAGGTTGGATTTTTTTCATTGCTCGTTTTGCTATTTCTTCGATGTTCAAAAAAACATCATTACTATACTCTCGTAGTTCCTTCGCAAGTTCTCCATTCATCTGTCCATGCTGGATAATAAGTGATAACTCCCGTTCATAGTAGCCACGTTTTTTTATTAATTCTTCCAAATGCTCTCCACTTGCTAAACGTTTCATATAAAAGATCGCTTCTACTTGCAAAAAAGCCATATGCTCTTGCCTACCAAATAGTTGTAAACTTTCATAAATGGATAATCCCGATTCTAGTAATTGACTACATTGCACAGCAAATTCATAAGAATTAAATTGCCGCTGAACTTTCTTCCACCACGGAATATGCATTAGTATCTTCATTTTCCCATAAATCGGTTGACGCAAAAAAACGATAAACATCACAATAATAGACATAATAAGCATTCCAATGATGCTCAAAAAAATATTTGGTAAATGAGAAATTACGGAAAAAATAGAAGTAGAAACTGTTGAGGATTGTACATAAAACGAGGTAGATAATTGACCAAACTCTGGAAGAATAAACTGTTGAAATACCCCATAAATAAGCCCGATAAAAGCAAGCAGAAAAACAGGATAACTTGTTACTTTTTTTATCTCAGAACGATATTTTTCCCTAAGCAGAATCGTTGCCCCACTAAGTCGCACAGCATAATCTAAGCGTCCATGTTGTTCAGCAAAAAAAATATTTCCAACCGCATCAGAATGAAAATGAATTTTTTCTAATGCCTTGTGTAGCGATATTCCGCCTCTCAACTCCTGTAAGCAAATCTTTAGATCTTCTTGATGATTAGGAGACTGTTGGATTTGCAAAAACTCTATCGCATGAGATAAAGAATAGCCCTTCTCCATTAACTGCCCTAGTCTTGTAAGAAACTGCCCTTGTTCCAGTAACGACCATTTTTTACGCTTCATCATCCATCACCCACTGTTTTAACAATTGGTCACTTAAGAAGCCAAGTGCCACCCCTTTACGAATGACTGATTGTAGTGTTGTATACGAATTTTTATGCTGATTCCCTTTGGCATTTTCTATGGCAATTTGTAAATGTGTACCATAGAGTAACTCATACACCCCTGCTCTTTTTTTATTTCCACACGAACAAGATTCTCCACAGTTTGGACATAGGATTTTTACTAATCGTTGGGCGGTTGTTGCAATTAGCGTTTGTTCAATTTCTTGCATCGAAATCCCAAACTCAAGCAAACGATAAATTGCTCCTTCAGCATTTTTTGTATGCATAGTTGAAAAAATCAAGTGACCTGTAAGTGCTGCCCTAACAGCGATTCTTGCCGTTTCCTCATCACGAATTTCTCCAATCATAACCACATCTGGGTCATGCCTAAGTATTGCTTTTAGTCCGGAAGCATAAGTAATTCCTGCTTTTTCATTTACTTGTACTTGCAGAAAATCTTCTGTCCGTTTTTCTACAGGGTCTTCAATTGTAATCACATTACGACCTAATTCATTGCGACAGCTGTGTAATAATGTGTATAGTGTTGTGGATTTTCCTGATCCAGTTGGACCTGTGTGGATAATCAAACCATGGGAGTAATGTAATAAAGAGAGTAGTTTTGTGGTTGTGCTTGAAAATAATGATAGATGGGACATGGGAAGTTTTGTTGATTGTGGTAGAAGACGAATGACAAGACTTTCTGAGAACATAGTGGGTAATGTTGATAACCGAAGATGAATGTGGGAGTTAGCAACGGTAAGTTCCATCGAACCTCCTTGAGGCTTGCGGCGTTCGCCAATATCCATATCTGCCAAAAATTTGAAATGTGCAATTAACCTTTCACTTGTTTCTTTTGCTAATTCTTGCTGAAACACAAGATCACCGTGCAAGCGAAAATGAATCGTTGTTTCCATTCGGCGTTGAACAATATGAATATCTGATGCATGAAGATTCGTTGCTTCCTCAATGAGTCGTACTGCTAATGATTCAATGTGCAACTATATTTCCTCCTTTCTTTTCTTTACTATAGCAGTTTACAATTTACTTGGCAATATTTTCCTAAAAATATTTTTGTTTGGATTGCTATAGAAAAGGTTGTACATGCTACATGGAAGATAAAAATAGTTGGATGTTGTTACAAAGTCAAGACAAATTTAAATAGGCTGTTTACAGATACAACAAAAATAATTATAATAGAAACAGTAGAGATTTTGGATATAAAGGAGGGGAATAAATAATGGCAAGAATGTTTCAAGTGTTAGCATTTTGGACTGGAATTTTCGCTGTTATGTTTTATCTTGGTCATATGACTACAACATCCATACTTTTTTTAGCTCAAACTGGATTCTTTTTATTATTAGGATTTTTAAATTTACCTGAGAGAATTTATGTTTATGCATTCGCTGCGTATTTAACCGTTTTCTTTGCTGGCTTTACATATTGGACAACTTTTATGATGCCACTACATGGCTAAAAAAACGAGGAGCGACTTTTTTGTCACTCCTCGTTTTTTTAATTCCCTTTACGCTGAATAGCTACACGAAAATAAGGACTCATCCCACCATCTGTAATAAGTGAACGAATCGCCCGATTTTTTTTACTTACTTCTGAAAAAGGATTTGGATCAAAATGCTCCTGTAAATAATTCAAAATCCCTGCATTAAGCAGAAACTCATCTTGTCGAAATAATCCATCCCACAACCACCCAGCCTTACTTCCATAGAAATTTAACGCATCAAAATGAACATGCGTTGTTAAGTCTATTTCCCCTGGGCGAGTCAATGGATTATTTATTAGTTGATGATTAGCATACCCTCGCAAACTTCCGTCCTTATGTTGTGGCAATGCCCATTCCTCATTCGTATACCCATAATCAATCGTAAATAACATCGCTTCTTCCAAAAACAATAACTCTGTTTGCAAAAAATTTTTCATTGCTAGTGGAATTTCAAAACGTTGCCCATTCACTAATTCCATCTGTTGTTCCTCTAAAAATTGTAAAATTTCCTTATTTTCTAGCGGACAATATTCTTCACTAACTATATTATCCTGTTCTACCACATATATTTCATACAACTGATTATCGCATTTCTTAATCACATGCACAGGAAAAGCATCAAAAAATTCATTACTAAACACAATTGCTGACTTTTTCTTAATACCATTCAGTGATTCATATTGCTTAACACAAGACATATATGGCTCTAATATTTCCTTTTGCAAGTTCCGATGATAAGGACTTGTTTCAATGATTGTATAGGTCAGTTTCTGAAATGAATCATTGTCTGCTTCTTGCCACCTATTCAAAATAGCCCGAGCAAGTCGTCCCGTTCCTCCACCTAATTCAATTACTTCTGCTGACATTCCTTTTTTAATCAGTTCAATAAAAACATCCGCAAGAACAATCCCAAAAATATCTGATACATTACTTGATGTATAAAAATCACCATTTGCCCCGATTTTTTTCTGCTCTTTCATATAATATCCTTCAACAGGGTCATACAGAAAAAAGTTCATAAATTCGGCATAATTTAGACGCTTCATTATTTTTCCCCGCTAATCTATCTAAGAAATGGATTACTTTTCATTTCTGTTTCAATCATCGTCTCTGCCCCATGCCCAGATAAAACAATAGTTGATGTTGGCAATGAAAATAATTTCTCTCTAATCGTCCGAATAAGCTGCTCATGATTTCCACCTGGTAAATCAGTCCGACCAATACTTCCCTCAAACAACACATCTCCAGAAAATACTACTCCTTCTTCCTCCCAATAATACGAAATACTCCCAGGGGAATGCCCCGGCGTTTCTAATATTTGTAGAGAGAAGTCACCAATTTGTAGCGTTTGCTTAGAGGATATCAAATGTTCCGCAGGTCTTGCAGTGATCTGTTGATTTAGAAACACTAACGAACCATTTAACGTAGCATCTGCCAAGCAATTTCCTTCTTTTTTATGTATATACACAGGAATCTGAAAGTGATCTCGAATATCATCTACTGCTCCAATGTGATCGAAATGTGAATGTGTAAGTAAAATAGCTAGTGGTGTTAATTTTTTTTGGTTAATTTTCGCAATTAATTTCTGTGCTTCCCCACCTGGATCAATAATTAAACAGTGGCTTTCTTTTTCTAATATATATGCATTTGTTTGAATCATACCAAGCGGTAACCGAACCCATTTCATAAATAAATCTCCCTTTTTTTATTTTGTACACATTTTAAGTCATAAAGAAGGCATATACAATTATTTTGCCCTCGACAAGTAGTGATAAAATAGGTAAAATAGATATTGATATCATTTGTATGTACATTTTCGACTTACATAAAGGAGGAATTTCAATGGGCACAGTAATTACATTTGCACTCGTTACACTTCTAGCACTGTATGGCTTGATGAGAGCATTAAACAACAAGAATGTTTTAGCAATTCTATTCAGTTTAGGAACAGCAGGAGTTTTTGGTTGGTTCACATTGATGACTGTTATCAATAGTGGCTATCCAGCTGTTGTTCATCATTAATAAAAAGGCAACTTAAGCTACGAGCTTAAGTTGCCTTTTTTTATCCATTTATAAAATTTTGCGGAATTGTGCGGAAAAAGGTTAGGAGAAAATTTTTAATTAGCCATTGAACTTTCCGCACAATAAGTGAAACTGCTATAATACCACCTTAATAATAAACGGCTAGACAATTACAAATGAAAGTCGATGCTGTGATTGCAGGAAACTAATTCCTAACTAACAGAAATCAATCCTATTGGGTTTTGAGTAGCAGCGAATCCTCTTGACATAAAAGCATGAGTCTGGGATAATCGTGGTGTTTTTTACCCCTTTTGACCCAGACTCTTTTTTTGCATTCATTAATACGTTAGAAGAAACGGTTTCAAGGAGGTTTCTATGTATACATTTGAAACGCTTATTGCTGGAATAATTAAGTTAAAAGAGGACTACCCATTTATTCAAGTGAAAGAAATTGGAAGAAGTGTACAGAATCGCCCATTATATGAACTAAGAATCGGTGGTGGAAAAAAGCATGTGCATATAAACGGTTCTTTTCATGGGAATGAATGGATTACAAGTGCAATAATTATGCATTTTTTGCAGGAGTTTTGTCTGTGTTTAAAAAATAAGCAATCATTACTTGGGCAACATGTACTTTCTTTGTATGAGTCGTGTACGTTATGTGTCGTGCCGATGGTCAACCCTGATGGGGTTAATTTGGTGTTGAATGGTTTATCAGGGATAGAGAATAGGAAAGAAGTGCGAGAAGTAAATGGTGGTAGTCTGGATTTTTCTTCATGGAAGGCAAATATTCGGGGCGTTGATTTAAATAATCAGTTTCCTGCAAATTGGGAGATTGAGCAGAAAAGAAAAATTCCAAAACAACCTGCTCCTCGTGATTTCCCTGGATTTGCTCCTCTGACTGAACCAGAAGCAGTTGCGATGGCAACATATACTATGAAGAATGATTTTCATTCGGTTTTGGCTTTTCATACGCAAGGGAAAGAAATTTATTGGGGATATGAACAGTGTGAGCCTCCTGAAACAGAACAAACAGTAAATGAATTTGCGAAATGGAGTGGCTATACTCCTGTGAAAACAATTGACAGCCACGCTGGGTATCGTGATTGGTTTATTTTTACACAGAAAAGGCAAGGGTTTACGATTGAACTTGGAGAAGGTGTCAATCCGCTTCCATTTAGTCAATTTGATGAAATATATAGCAACGTTCGAGGGATTTTTTTGGCAGCAATGTATATATAAAAAGGTGTGAGAGTGGGACAATTGGTATTTTTTATCGACTGCCCCAGCCTCACACTTTTTTTACAATTATTTTCAGTCTAATAGAATCTCTGAAAAATCAACAAAGAAATTTTCTAATACAGCACTTTCAATTGTATCATAAAAAGTATACTTTTCTGGCACTTCAAACGTTCCATCATTTGATACATAAACAGCTATCGTTTTATTTAAAGGATTAACAATCCAATATTCTTTTACGCCATACATACTGTATAAGTTAAGTTTTCTCATATAATCATGACTCCGTGTGCTAGGGCTAACAATCTCAATAATAAAGTCAGGAGATCCTAGACACCCTTGCTGGATTAGTTTCTTCTTATCACAGATGACTGATAAGTCAGGCTCTACACAATGCCTTTCTTTTAATGATTGAGATTCTTCTCCTAAGAAAACAGCAAATGGTGCTACATATGCTTCACATGTTTTACCTTGTAAATAATTAAATAGTTTTCCAGATAACACAAAACTCAATTTTTGATGATTACGGCTTGGCGGAGTCATGTTGTACACCTCTCCATCAATAATCTCAATTCTTTCGCCCTCTGGTATGTTCATGTAGTCCTCATAGGTGTACTTTCTATTTGCTTCAGGTAACATAGTGAAAACCTCCCTATACCATTTTCGCTAACCATGCCGCTCCAAAAATTCCTGCATCATTTCCAAGGGTTGCTATATGTAGTGTTGCACCTTCTCTTACTCTCTTAAATGTAAACTGCTCAAAATATGGCTGTAATTTCTCAATTAAAAAATCACCTGTTTTTGACACGCCACCACCGATAATAATTTTTTCTGGGTTTAACACATTGGCAATGTTTGCTAAAGACAGCCCAAGATGAAAGACAACATTATTGACGACTTGTAACGAAAGTATATCCCCTTGTTTCGCCTGTTCAAAAACATTTTTTGCAGTGATTCTTCCATTTTTTATATATATATTTCGCAAGGAGCTTTCGGTAGCTGTTTGGAGTTTCTCATGAGCAATTCTTACAATGCCTGTGGCAGAAGCAACAGTTTCTAAACAACCAGTCTTTCCACAATTACAGAGAAATCCTCCACTTGGAATAGAAGTCATATGACCTACTTCTCCACCAGCTCCGTTTGTGCCACTAATAATTTTTCCATTCGCAACAATTCCCCCACCAACGCCTGTTCCGAGTGTAATAAAAACTAAATCTTTTGCCCCGTTTCCTGCACCTTTCCACATTTCACCAAGGGCAGCTACATTAGCATCGTTATCGGTTGCTACAGGTAGATTTATTTCTTCTTCCATTCTTGTTCTCAGTGGATATGTACCCCAACCTATATTTACAGCTCCGTAAATAATGCCTGTTTCTAAATCAATTGGTCCAGGTGCTCCAATTCCAATAGCGTGCAAACGGCTTTTTGGTTCGTTTAGTTCTGTTAATTTTCCAGTTATAGCATTTGTAATGTCTTTGACCACATGTATCCCAGCATTTGCTGCATTTGTATTAATTGCCCACTTCTCAACAATTTCTCCATCCATTGTGATAAAGGCTAATTTTATTGTTGTTCCACCTACATCAACCCCAACTAACCACTTTTCCACACTTACACCCCTCTAGTATTCTTTTCTTCGATCTCTTTCCAGTTCCGCTTCTTGTCGAACAAGGAAAATTGCCATGCGATAATCCTCTGTACTAACTAGTTGTGATATGAATAGTTCTTTCAATTCATCCTCCATTAACTCTAAATCTGCTAACCGATCCCTCATATAAATAATTGTTCCATAGTTTTTTAAAAGCTGTTGTACATCATATAAAGTTTTCATATAATCCCCCTAAACCCAATATAAAGAAAAATATCAACTACTAAAACAGCTTCTATAAATGCTAGAAGTTGTGTATATTTTTTCGATGTTTGTCTTGGTGACTGAACGATTCTTGCACAAAGAAATCCACCAATTAAACCACCAATATGTCCAGCATTATCAACATTTTGTAAAACAAAGCCAAGCACTAAATTAATGACCATTAAAGCAATAATATTTCCGCCAATTGTACGGTAATGCAAACTTGATTGGACACGTCCAAAATAAATTAACGCCCCAAAACAACCAAAAATTGCTCCCGAAGCTCCTGCAGAAATCGCATCACTAAAAATAAAACTTCCAAGTACACCAGTAAAGCCTGCAAATAAATAAATAACAATAAATCTTCTTGAGCCGTATAACTTCTCGACCATCACTCCTAAATAATACAGAGCATATGTATTCAATAATAAATGCAAAAAGCCAATATGTAAAAAAACGGGTGTAATAAAACGCCACCACTCACCATCTAAAATGTATGGATTATATTTCGCCCCAAATAAAACAAGAGTATGGGTGTTTGTACTTCCACCAGATAACTCCATCAATAAAAATAAAATGATTTGAACTGCCATAATCACATAAGTTACATAAGGTTTTCCGTAATTAAATATTTCCTTCTCTTGTTCCAGTTGAATAGCTCCAAGCGTTAACACTTGATGTTTTGTTTGTTGGACTTCGATTGGTGTAACATCTTTTCGTGGTAAGGTGATTGTCAACGATCTTTGTAGTTTGGCCCCTATAGAATTTAATCCTTCTTGTACATTTGCTTCATGAATAACAACCGATTGCACCGTTGTTTTTTCTTTTTTTTGTGCAATAATACGGCTCTTTGTAATTTTTTCCCAATTATCCACTGGTGGATTGGTTGTCACATAAATTACTACAGCATGAGCCGTACGAAGCAACCTTTTTTTTCGTAAAATTTCAAATACCCGTCCTGTATGCATGACATCTTTCCAAATCCAATTTGCCCAGTCCACATCGTGACGAACAAGGCGAATGAAAGGAATAGCACGTTTCGTGGAGGATTCTAACCAAATTTCTTCTTGGTTGTTTTCAAATTTAACAATTCGATAACCATCGCTAAGTAGTGATTCTAAGATGTTCCAATAGAGGTTATCCATATACATAGCGGATTCCCCCTCTCCCATTTTGCGAAAAATTTTTCTCTATCTCATTATAGTCGGAAATTGTTTCGATGAAAACGAATTTGTAAATATTTTTCTAAATGCTGGAATACGCATTGCCATTTTGACGAACATTTTCCGTGCTTTTTTATTTTTTAGTACGCATTTGATAAACGAATAGCGGTAACGAAATACAGCTAATACGGAAATGATTGGCAATATACATAGAAATAATTTCTTCATTATATGCTCCTTATTATTTAAATATGGTTTGCATTTCTGTACGCAGAACATTCACAGAATGCGTAAGCTTTGTTTGTTCTTCTTCCGCAAGTGGCAGCTCCATTACTTCTCTAATTCCTTCTCGATTAATAATAGCTGGAACACCGATGTACACATCTTTTTGCCCATACTCTCCATCTAAGTAACAAGATACAGTTAGAATAGAGTTTTCATTGTGCAAAATAGCTTTAGTTAATCGAACAAGCCCCATCGCAATTCCATAATAGGTTGCACCTTTTCGCTCAATAATATGATATGCTGCATCCCGCACATTTAAAAATAATTTATCCAGATCACCTTGTTGATACTGTGGGCGTTCTTTAATAATATCCAAAACTGATTTACCACCAATTACTGCATGACTCCATACAGGAAGTTCAGTATCTCCATGTTCGCCAATAATATAAGCATGAACGTTACGGGCATCCACTTCAAAATAATCGCCAAGTAAATAACGAAATCTTGCCGTATCCAAAATTGTTCCTGAGCCAATCACTCGGTTTTTTGATAAGCCTGAATACTTCCAAGTAGCATATGTCAAAATATCCACAGGATTCGTTGCCATTATAAAAATACCATCAAACCCATTAGCCATGACACTATCAACAATTGATTTTATTATTTTTGTGTTTTTATCAACTAAATCGAGCCGTGTTTCACCAGGCTTTTGATTTGCTCCTGCGGTTAAGACAACAATGTCTGCTCCTTTACAATCAGCATAATCTCCTGCCCAAATTTTTGTAGCGGACGGAGCAAAAGCAATTCCATGATTTAAATCCATCGCATCGCCTTCTGCTTTATCTTTGTTCACATCAATTAAGATTAATTCCTTAGCAATTCCCTGATTGAGCATCGCAAATGCATAGCTTGACCCAACAAATCCTGTACCGATTAAGACAACTCTACTCACTTTGTTTTTCATAGAAGCCCCCTTCATTCATTGTAAAAAATAAGCAACCACAACCGCTAAAAAAATTGCACTTACATTGACAACATCATTATTCATCCACGAAATTCCTTTTAGATGAACGGTTTTCTCACCACAATGCGTTTCCTTCTCCGTCTGCTTACCACAACGTTTGCATTCATATTGAACTTGCACCACCCATCCAAGTAATGTATCAAATAGACTTCCACTAAATCCAAGTAACGTCACCATCCACCATGATGTACCAAAAAAATAACTGCCAAAGAGTGCAATAAATAATGCACCCAGCAACGAACAAAACGTTCCAAGCAAACTAACTGCTCCAGATGTTCCAGCCTCTACTTTTTTTCCTGTAATCAGCCGTGGATTCTTGCTTAAACTTCCAATTTCTGATGCCCATGTATCTGCATTCGCAGCGGCAAGGCATACAACAAATAACATATCCGCTTGAAAAAATGCTAACACAGCGGCAATTCCTCCATTTGCTAACACTTGCCAAGCATCCCTTGCATCTGTTTTTGCAACCTTCTCATCCAAAAACTTCTTTCTAGCCTTCTTAAAACGACTAAAAAAAGTAGAACTACCAAAAAAAGCACCGAGTAGGACAAGTCCTTCTAAATCAAAGCCATAATAAACGGCTATGCCAACGAAAAAAGCGGCTATCATTCCTGACAATGTTAATGCCCGAAAAATGAATCCACAAACAGAAACTATCGCAATTCCAATTATTATGATGCTACTGTTCATCACATTTCATTCCTCTATATTCTGTAATAATCTCCGACACACATACATCATGTTTCTCAAGCGGTATTTCATCCACTAATTGACAAGAAAAAAGCAAGGCAATTCTATAGGCATTTGATTTATATTTATCAAAATACCCACCACCATACCCAAGCCTTGCTCCTTTTTTTGTAAAAGCTACACCTGGAACAATCATTAAATCGGTGATAGAAATTTCTTTTGTTATAGAGACAATTGGTTCAAAAATATTTGAGTAACCAGATTCTAATTGTGTAAATGAAGAAATCTCTCGAAATGTCATAGTCTTTTGTTTTACATCACATCTTGGAACAGCGACACGTTTTCCATCCGCCCATGCTTGTTCAATAATTAGGAATGTGTCTACTTCTTTGTTTCTTGATACGGTAAT
>JAVBJX010000004.1:0-217081 GCA_031546705.1 Caryophanales bacterium | reverse complement strand
ATGAGTATGGGACAATTGGAGTGAAAAACGCTCTACTTGTCCCATACTTGTTTAATGAATAGTTGTCGAAATTAAGATATTATAAAGAGCTTGGGACATAAATCAGTTTGAAGGGTTTTTATAGCAGTTTCACTTATTGTTCGTAAAGTTCAATGGCTAATTTATAATTATACTGTTTCAAAAACTCTTAGCTTGTCTCTAGCAAGCGTCATAGTTTTTTCATTGTCTAATTAAAAATTTTCTCATTTTCTTTTTCCGCACAATTTCGCAAACTGCTATAATGCTTAGGATTTTTTCAATAAAACGTTGATTTCACGGGATTTTAGAATCAATAAGAGGATGGACAATTAGGGTGTTTTTTGCTCTTTTGTTCCATCCTCATTCATTTTATTAAAAATTATTCAAAAATATATATATAGAAGGTAAAAAAGATTTCAACTGATTTTGAGCTATTCGCATCAAACATGAGTAGTTTCAAGGTTTATATTTTCGTACCATTGAAAACAATATTACCGTCTATATAGAATGAACACCATCTATAAAAAACATCAAATCAGTCAGTTATTTTTTATAAAAGTGAAAGCGTTTTATTTTTTTGAAAAACCTTGTTGTTTTCTGATATTTTCTGTACAATAAAGTAGTAAATTTGTTTAATTGAAAGGAAGAAGTGGACTATACCATTCTATGTGTAATAATTATTTGTAGATAAGAAAGTGGAAGGAGCGAAGTGAAATGTCGGCTAATGTTATTATTCGGTTAGAAGATATAACAAAAGAATATGATGATGTCAAAGTGCTGGATAATGTAACCCTTGAATTAGAGGAAGGAAAATTTTATACATTACTTGGGCCATCAGGTTGTGGGAAAACAACTATTCTTCGTATCATTGCTGGTTTTACGGATGTAACAAATGGAAATGTTTGCTTTAATGGGGAGAGAATTAATAATCTGCCAGCAAATAAACGTCCAGTGAATACGGTTTTTCAAAACTATGCTCTGTTTCCACATTTAACGGTATTTGAGAATGTAGCTTTTGGGCTTCGAATAAAGAAGTTGCAAGAATCTGAGATTAAGAGAAAAGTTTTGGAAGGATTAGAGTTTGTGAATTTAGCAAATTATGGATCACGAAGTATTGAGAAGTTATCGGGTGGGCAAAGACAACGTGTTGCTCTTGCTCGTGCTATCGTAAACGAACCAAAAATTCTTTTATTAGATGAGCCATTATCAGCACTAGATTTAAAACTACGAACTGAAATGCAATATGAATTACAAGATTTACAAAAAAGACTTGGAATCACCTTTGTTTTTGTTACACATGATCAAGAGGAAGCATTGGCGATGTCTGATGAAATATTTGTTTTAAATGGTGGAAAAATTGTTCAGCGTGGAACACCTAATGCGATTTATGATGAGCCGATTAATCGTTTTGTTGCAGACTTTATTGGGGAATCTAATATTATTTCAGGAACGATGATTGCCGATTATATAGTAGAGTTTTCTGGGAAACGTTTTGAATGTATAGATTATGGCTTTTCAGAAAATGAACCTATTGATATTGTTATCAGACCAGAAGACGTAGCAATTACGACTGTTGAAGAAGGTAACATTCGTGTTCGTGTAGATTCTCAGTTATTTCGTGGTGTTCACTATGAAATATTTTGTTTAGATGAAGAAGAAAATGGTTGGCTTGTACACTCTACGAAGAAAGCAACCGTTGGAGCTGAGATAGGGCTTACTTTTGAGAAAGAATTTATGCATGTCATGGGCTTAAATGAAACGGAAGAGCAATTTGCTAAACGCCGTGGTGTGCTATGAATAAGAGCACACGCAATTTCTATTTAATTCCTTATGTTGGCTGGATTATGTTGTTTGTTATTGCACCGATTGTTCTGATTGCGTACTATTCTTTTTTTGATATAGATGGAAACTTCACGTTAAATAATTATGTGAATTTTTTTACACCTATCTATTTAAAAATGACACTTAGCTCATTTTGGTATGCATTTCTAGTGACGCTTGTTTCTTTGATTGTTGCTTACCCAGCAGCATTCTTGCTAACAAAAACGAAGCATAAGCAACTCTGGTTACTACTCATTATTTTGCCATCTTGGATGAATTTATTATTAAAAACATATGCGTTTCTAGGGATTTTTAGTGAACATGGGCCAATTAATGCTTGGCTGGAAATGATTGGTATAGGTTCAACACAGCTATTATTTACAAGCTTTAGTTTTGTGTTTGTCGCAACTTATATTTATATTCCATTTATGCTTATGCCAATTTTTAATGCGTTAGAGGAGTTAGATCCATTTTATATTGAAGCGGCACGTGATTTAGGGGCATCTTCATTCACGACGTTTCGCCGTGTGTTTCTGCCAATGACAATGCATGGTGTACGTGCAGGTATTCAAGCGGTATTTATTCCTTCGTTGTCTTTGTTTATGATTACTCGTCTTATTGCTGGAAATCATGTCATTACACTCGGAACAGCAATTGAGCAAAATTTTCTTGTCATCCAAGACTGGGGAATGGGTTCAATGATTGCAGTATTTTTAATTATTGTAATGGTTTTAGCAATGATTCTTCTCAATACGAAAAAAGTGGGTGAAGGACGATGAAAAAAATAGGTGCAGTGTATTTGATTTTTACATTTATTATTTTGTATGCACCGATTTTTTATTTGATTTTTTACTCATTTAATAGCGGTGGAACAATGCATGGATTTGAAAGTTTTACATTAGATTGGTATAAAGAAATGTTTCAAGATACTCGTCTCATGATTATCGTGATAAATACATTAATTATTGGACTTCTTTCCGCATTGATTTCGACCATACTTGGAACAGCAGGAGCACTAGCAATTGTGTATGTAAAGAAGCGGAGAACAAAAAATATTCTTTTTTCACTTAATAATGTGTTATTGGTTAGTCCAGATGTTATTATTGGAGCTTCGTTTTTAGTTTTATTCACATTGCTTGGTGTAAAATTGGGGTTTATGTCTGTACTCTTATCGCATATTGCTTTTTGCGTTCCGATTGTTGTTATTATGGTTCTTCCACGGTTAGAAGAAATGAGTTGGAACTTAGTTGATGCGGCATATGATTTAGGAGCAAGTAGATGGGAAACTTTATCTCGAGTTATTATTCCGCTTATTACACCAGTTATGTTTTCTGGATTTTTTATGGCATTGACATTCTCACTAGATGATTTTGCGGTTACTTTCTTTGTTACAGGAAATGGATTTTCTACATTAGCTGTAGAAATTTATTCCAGAGCAAGACATGGAATTTCATTGACAATTAATGCCTTATCAAGCGTAATGTTTTTAGTGACGGTAATCATTGTACTCGGTTCGTACTTTATTAATCAACGGCGTACCCGTCTGAATGAAGTGAGGGCAAAAAGATGAAAACAATTATACAGTTTTTTATTGCCGTAATAGTTGTGACAATTTCGCTTCTATTTCTCGTTAATTGGATGAATAAGGAACAAGGTTACTCAGGGAATAATACACTTACTATCTATAACTGGGGAGAATATATTGACCCTGATTTAATTACACAATTTGAAGAAGAAACAGGAATTACAATTATTTATGAAACATTTGATTCTAATGAAGCAATGATGACAAAAATCGCTCAAGGTGGAACTTCTTTTGATGTGACTGTTCCTTCTGATTATGCGATTGATAAAATGAAACAAGACAATTTGCTCATCCCTCTGGATTTATCAAAAATATCAAATATGAAATATATAGACAAAAGATTTTTAAATAAATCGTTTGATGAGGGAAATAAGTATTCTGTACCATATTTTTGGGGAACACTCGGCATTGTATATAATGAAAAGTTATTAAAGGGAAGAGAATTTACATCGTGGGCTGATTTATGGGATAAAAAATTAAAAAACCAAATATTAATGGTTGATTCTTCTCGTGAAATTATTGGGGTTGGATTAGCTAAGTTAGGTTATTCATTAAATGATACAAACAAAGCACATATTGAAGAAGCAAGAAAAGAATTAGCAAAGCTTGCTCCAAATGTCAAAGCAATTGTTGGGGATGAAATGAATTTACTACTAACAAATGAAGAAGCTCCAATTGGTGTCATGTGGTCAGGAAATGCAGCAGATATGATGGCTGATAATGAAGATTTAAATTATATGGTTCCGAAAGAAGGTTCAAATATTTGGTTTGATAATATGGTTATTCCAAAAGGTGCAAAGAATATAGAAGGAGCATATAAGTTTATTAATTTTATGCTTGATCCAGAACACGCAGCACAGAATACAGAATATGTTGGTTACTCCACACCAAATAAAAAAGCTTTAACATTACTGCCAAAAGAAATATCAGAAGATGAGCGTTTCTATCCAAACGAGGAAACCGTAAACCATTTGGAAGTTTACGAAAATCTTGGAAAAAAATTGCTTGCTTTTTATAGTGAACAGTTTCTAAAATTTGAAATTGAGTTAGATCAATAAACTAGTGAGTTTGGGAGAGTGGATGAAAAAAATATCCTAATTTTTCCAAACTCATAAAATTAAAGTTTTGATAAATCATTCAGTTCATTAAAAAATAGTAAAAAAATTAGAAATAAAAGTAGCAATCAGAAGTGGAGTGTGAAATAATGAAAGTTGCAACAAAAGAAATTGAAATTCGTTACGTAGAAACAGATCAAATGGGTATTGTTTATCATGCAAATTATGTTATTTGGATGGAAGTTGGTCGAACTGCACTTACAAACGAACTTGGTTTTCATTATTCAGATATGGAAAAAGAAGGGATTTTAGTACCCGTTACTGGCATTCAAGTGCATTACAAAAAACCAATGTACTATGGAGAAATTGCTACTATCCGAACATGGATTGATACATACGATGGAATTAGAATTACATATGGATATGAAATTTTCAATCCAGCAGGAGAAGTCGCAGTTACCGCAACATCACAACATGTTTGTGTAAAAAAAGAAACATTTCAACCAGTTGTTATTCGTAAATATTTTCCAGAATGGCATGAAAGTTATGAGCGAGCAAAAAAACGTGGATCAAAATAAAATCAAAATATAGAAGTATTTATTAATATGGTATCAAGTGCATTTTGTGCACATTTTGTCGATTAAAGAAGATAAAAAAACAACTGGAAGTGTTTTATTTCTGAAGTAATTCTCACTATTTTTCACTTACATAAATAGGTGCAGATTTTTTTATCATCATACTTACATATTAGATTAAATAAAAAAAAAGTAGAAGAATTTTGTCGAATCTAATATACTGTAGTTAAAGAAACTATTTAGGGGTAAAATAATCCCAGCTATAGTTATTACAAAAAGGAGGAGTAATTTAGATGCTTCGTAATTTATCAGTAGGGAAAAAGTTATTTATGTTAGTAGGGATTTTTATCATTTCGATTCTAGTAGTGGTGTTTATTGGCTATCGTTCTATGTCGAATCTCTCCGATTTTAACACAAGTCTATATGAAGATCGTTTATTGACTAGTATTGATTTTGGGAAATATCGTGCAAATAATAGAGCGTTAGAAGCTACTATGTTCAATTCAATGCAACAGGTAACAGAAGAGGAAGCAGTGGCTCTTACAAAGAAATATAATGACTTGTCTACTGCAAACACTAAATACTTACAAACACTACATGATTCAGGAATAACGGATGAAGAGAAAGCAGTTGTTACACAAATTCAATCTAGTTATCAAAAGTATGTAAAAGGTATAGGAGATGCTCTTACTTTAGGAAATGTAAATAAAAATGCAGAAGCCTATGCCTTATATAAGAGTGAAATTCTCCCTACTATACAAGAAACAACAACGCTTGGTGCTCAGCTTGAAAAATTAACTATTGATACCGCTAAGAGTAAAAATGCTGAGGATACAAAAAACGCCAATCAAGCAATTATAACTTCCATTGTGCTTTCAGCCGTTATGATAATAATTTGTGTTGTACTTGCTATCATCATTGTAAGCAATATTGTAAAACCACTTCATCTTGTCACAGCAAGTGTAAAAGCTATGGCGGAGGGTGACTTACGTATAAGAAAAATTGATGTAAAAACAAATGATGAAATAGGAATGCTTGCTACTGATTTCACAAAAATGGCTGCCAGTTTAAATGAATTAGTTCAAACAATAAAAACTTCTGCAATAGAATTAGCGGCAAATTCAAATGAAACTGCTGCTTCCGCTACTGAAGTAACTCATGCAGCAGAAATAACTTCTAAGAATATGCAAGAAGTTTCAAGGCAAACAACAAGAACTCAAGAACTTACTGTTACTTTTTCTGAGGTTATTCTGGAATTATCTTCACTCGTGCAAATTGCCAAGACAAAAGGACTTTCATCTTCTGGTAATTCACAAGCAACCCTAAATGTTGCTGCTGAAGGAGCAAAAATAATTGGCTCAACTGTTGCAAGTATGAAAGCAATTGAGGAAAAAACATTAGAAGTTACACGTGGTATGGAAGAGTTACAAGGCTATTCCCAAGAGATTAGTGCAATTACCGCTACAATTACAGGTATTGCCGATCAAACAAATCTTTTAGCACTGAATGCAGCAATTGAAGCAGCAAGAGCAGGAGAATCTGGTAAAGGATTTGCTGTTGTAGCGGATGAGGTACGTAAACTTGCGGAACAATCTTCAAAAGAATCAGCAGGAGTAGAAAGAATCATTGCACAAATTTTGAACAATACAGCAATGGTAGTTGCCGCAACGGAACAAAGTAGTCTTGAAGTTGCCAAAGGAGTTTCGGCTGTAAATATGTCAGGGGAAGTATTAGAGAAAATCAGATCAGCCGTTGATATGACGGTACATGATATTGATGGTATTGTTGCAGTAACAGACGATGAAGTTGCGAGTTCAGAACAAATAATTGGGCTTATTAAACATCTTGGTGAATCAAATGACTTAATGGCACAAAAGTCACAAGAAACTTCATATGCTACAATGGACATGTTAGCTTCAATGGAAACAGTTGCCGCTGCAACAGAGGAAATAACAGCGGTTGCTAATGAATTAGAAAATAAAATATCTAAGTTTATTTTGTAACTTTTTGAGGGGGAAAAGAAATTGTTAATTCATGCAGATGGTGTGTTTGTAAGAATTGATTTATCAGGAAGAGTATATGTGGAAGAGGCAATGAAACTAAGAGAGCAAGCTTTTCAACATTTGGATCAAGGTTGTAAGACAATTGTCATTAATTTGAGCGGTGTAGATTATATGGATAGTTCAGGTCTTGGTGCTATTATTTCTGTCCATAAACACGCACTTCAAAAAGGTGGTCGAATGACTGTTAAAGGTTTACGAGGTGAGGTAAAAGAATTATTTGAACTCACTAAGTTGGGAAGCATTGTGAATATAGAAGCTTAAAAGGATTCAAGAATAGTGGTGGATTGTTTCGTGATAGATGGATTTGTTTTGTTGACAGCTCTGTTCTCTTTGTGTGGATTATTTCTAGCTTGGCAAAGAGAACAGAGTAAAGAAAAATATTATTGGTTTTTTTTATTTATTGGCGTATGTTTTTATATTCTAGCTCAAGTTATTACGGTGTATCATCATGCTTTAGGGAATTCAGATGAACTATGGTTCGATAGAACGTATTTTTATATTTTCGGTAATATGCTATATATAGGAGCTATTCTATATAAAATGTATTTATATGCTCCAAAAGCGCACCTATCTCAACTTATACTTGATATTCTAATTACATTTACCATGATTGCATGTATAAGTTGGGTAGTTATTAATAGGACGATGACTAACGAAAACATACTACCTGAAATTATTTTAGTGAGTTCTGCTTTTTCTTTTTTATTCGGAGAATTTACGTTTTATTGGTCAGTAAAAAGAAAGTTTTTTAGGAAACTACACCTACTTATTTTCTTTGTTATTTTATGTAATGTAATAGCGGATATTTTGTATGTATGCCAAATGTATGGAATCTTCGAATGGAACAATATATGGTTAAATTTACCTCGAATACTATTCTACTTATTGTTAGGTTTAATAGGTGTGTCATTATCATTTGTTAGATTGTTTGATAATCAATCTGATGATCACCGAGGATATTGGTCGATAGATGCGAGTAATAGAAGACTTAGTTTGCTGTTACATTATATTGGCATAGTTTTACAATGGTCAATCTTAATTATTTGGATTCAAAATAACTCTCTTATTATATTGATTTGGGATATTATCTCCATTATTTTACTTATTTTTCGTTACTCTTCTATCTATGGAGAAAATAGTCGATTTGCTCGAATAATATATACGAGTCGTGAGAAGTATCGAGAAGTTGTAGATAGTGTAAAAGAGGTTGTCTTCAATGTAGATACTGATGGAAAAATTCTATTTTTGAATCGTGCGTGGGAAGAACTTACTGAATATACAATACAGGATAGCATGGGGAGATCTTTTCGGGATTATGTAATTCCAGAAGATCGACTTGTGGTAGAAGAAATGCTCCAATTATTGGAGACGAAAAATCGTTCGGAGATTATTTCAGAAGAATTTCGGTTTAAAACAAAAAGTAATGAAATTCGTTGGGCAGAACTTGATATAAGAGTAAAATTCAATGAGGATAATGAAGAATTATTTTATATAGGTTCGTTTCGTGATGTTACTGTAAAAAAACAACAAGAATCACAGTTGGTACAAGATTTAACTACAGCTAAAAAATTACAAAAAAGTATTCTAAGTCGCTCTGTTTCTAGTGAACATCTTTCTATTCAAGCTTATTATGAACCATCCTCTATGTTGTCAGGAGATATGTATTGTTGGTTCAAAATAGATGAACATCGTTATGGAATTATCCTGCTTGATGTGATGGGACACGGGGTTTCGGCTGCATTGGTTAGTATGTCAGTTCGTGCTATCTTACAAGAATTAGTTATCAATCAACAATCTCCTGAAAGCGTGATACAAGAATTAAACCGTTATATGACGGAGATGTTTCAAAATGATGAAATAGGGCTTACACCATACTTTACTGCTGTATATATGTTAATTGATACAAATGAACAAACAGTGGAATATGTGAATGCAGGGCATAATGCAGGGATTTTTATACAAAAAAATAGCTGTAGCATGATGACTTCCACAACTATTCCAGTAGGGATAACATCTGAGATGCCCCTAAAAAAAGAAGTTTTTGCATATGATTCTTCAGCTGTTCTTGTTTTATATACAGATGGTTTGCTAGAATTAATTTCTCCGTCTACCCAAAAGGCAACAAAGACTTTAAAAGAATATGTAGGAGAAAAGTTTTTAGAAGGTAGCAAGACATTAATCAAAGATATTGAAAATAAATTTATAGCTTATGAAGCAAGTGATGATGATGTAACACTACTTGTGATTGAGCTTACTCCTGAGCAGGAAACATAACAGTTTGAGCAGAAGTTTTTATCAATAGAGTTGGAGGAGGTTAAAATATGGCGGTAACAACACTCTATGAGGCATTTATAAAACAACCTGTTGATTTAACAATAGCAAGACAGATGATTGCTCAAATAGTACAGGATATTTTCACTGAAAATGTCTTATTAATTGATATTGCTGTAAATGAGGCACTACAAAATTCCATAGATCATCGAACACCAGATACAGATGTATATTTAAGTATAAAAATAATGGATACTCGAATATTTCTCGTACAAGTATCTAATGAAGGTGATGCATTCGATGTGGAATTTCTCAAACTGAAAGCACGAAAAGAGGACTGGGAATCAGGTCGTGATGAAGATTCGGGCAGAGGTGTTATGATTATGCATAAAGTTTTTGATAAAGTGATATACAGTAAGAATACAACAGAAGTATTGATGTTAAAATACATTACGAGTCTAAGACAAAAGGGGTAAAATGCACTCCGATTGTCTTAGACTCGGTTTATTATAAACATAAGAAATCCTTATCAACCTCAAAAGAAAATTCTTTCTTTTATTTGTAGAAGTTGTTTTGTAGAATAAGTGTGTACAGATAATTTTTAGCTAATAATAATTTTTTAAGTAGGAGAAAAAGTGGTGGACATTATTTTTAAATCAAAATAATGTAAGTGGAAAGAAAAAAACGCTTTCATTATTTACTTATAAGTCTACTTGTATTAGAATTATTATGTAGAAATTTGCAAGTTTTAGTCGAAGACTCGAATTTGTGAAATTTAAAACAGGAGGAATACATAAATGACAAAACAAGATGTGTTTCAAGCTCGTTCTTCTTTTGAAGTAAATGGAAAAAAGCATTATTACTATCGTTTAGCAGCGCTTGAAGAAGCAAATGTAGGCAAAGTGAGTCGCCTTCCTTACTCAATTAAAGTATTACTTGAATCCGTATTACGCCAAGTAGATGGTCGTGTTATTACAAGAGAACACGTAGAAAACCTAGTGAAATGGGGAACAGACGAGCAAAAAGAAGTAGATGTTCCATTCAAACCATCACGGGTTATCCTGCAAGATTTCACTGGTGTTCCAGCAGTTGTTGACCTAGCATCTATGCGTAAAGCAATGCAAGATTTAGGTGGGGATCCGGATAAAATTAATCCAGAAATTCCAGTTGACTTAGTTATTGACCACTCTGTACAAGTAGATAAAGCAGGTACGGATGATTCATTAGATTTCAATATGGATCTTGAATTTGAACGTAATGCAGAGCGTTATAATTTCCTGAGTTGGGCACAAAAAGCATTTGATAACTATCGTGCTGTTCCCCCAGCAACAGGGATTGTTCACCAAGTAAATTTAGAGTATTTAGCTGATGTTGTTCGTGTAGTTGAAGTGGACGGAGAAACTTTAACTTTTCCTGATACATTAGTTGGTACAGATTCTCATACAACGATGATTAATGGTATTGGTGTACTTGGTTGGGGTGTTGGTGGTATTGAAGCAGAAGCAGGAATGCTTGGGCAACCTTCTTATTTCCCAGCTCCAGAAGTTATTGGTGTTAAATTAGTAGGTAAATTACCAAACGGAACAACAGCTACGGATTTAGCTTTAAAAGTTACACAAGAGCTTCGTAAAAAAGGCGTTGTTAATAAATTTGTTGAGTTCTATGGAGAAGGTATTGCCGAACTTCCACTTGCAGACCGTGCAACAATCGCTAATATGGCTCCTGAATACGGAGCAACTTGTGGATTCTTCCCAGTAGATGCCGAAGCACTTGAATATTTACGTTTAACAGGTCGCAGTGAAGACCATATTCAAGTAGTAGAAGCATACTGTAAAGCGAACGGGCTATTCTATGTAGCTGGTGCAGAGGACCCAACATTTACAGAGGTAATTGAAATTAATTTAGCGGATATTGAAGCAAATCTTTCAGGACCAAAACGCCCACAAGATTTAATTCCATTATCACAAATGAAATCAGCTTTCCATACAGCAATGGAAGCACAAGGAAACCAAGGATTTGGACTTTCTAAAGCTGATTTAGATAAAGAAATGACATTTAGTTTAAATGGTGAAAATGTAACAATGAAAACAGGAGCAATTGGAATTGCTTCAATTACAAGTTGTACAAACACATCAAATCCATATGTATTAGTAGCAGCAGGTCTTGTAGCTAAGAAAGCGGTAGAAAAAGGCTTAGTGCCACCAAGCTATGTAAAAACATCACTTGCACCAGGATCAAAAGTTGTTACAGGTTACTTGACAGATTCTGGATTACTTCCATACTTAGAAAAATTAGGATTTAACATTGTTGGTTATGGTTGTACAACTTGTATCGGAAATTCGGGACCATTATCGGCTGAAGTAGAAGAAGCAATTAAAGATAATGATTTACTTGTAACAAGTGTTTTATCTGGTAACCGTAACTTTGAAGGGCGTATTCATCCACTTGTTAAAGGAAATTATCTAGCATCACCGCCACTTGTTGTGGCATATGCTTTAGTTGGAACTGTAAACATTGATCTTCAAAAAGACTCACTTGGTAAAGACAAAGATGGTAGTGATGTATTCTTCAAAGACATCTGGCCTTCTCATGATGAAATTAAAGAAGTAGTTAAGAAAACTGTTACACCAGAATTATTCCGTAGAGAATACGAAAATGTTTTTACTGACAACGCACGTTGGAATGAAATCAAAACAACAGAAGATGCATTATACACATGGGATGATGATTCTACTTATATTGCTAACCCAACATTCTTTGAAGGGTTATCTAAAGAAGCTGGCGAAGTAAAACAACTTAATTCTTTACGTGTTGTTGCAAAATTTGCTGATTCTGTTACAACAGATCACATTTCACCAGCAGGGGTTATTGGCAAAAATACACCAGCAGGGCAATACTTACAATCAAGAGGTGTAGAGCCAAAAGACTTCAACTCCTACGGTTCACGCCGTGGACATCATGAAGTAATGATGCGTGGTACATTTGCAAATATTCGCATTCGTAACCAAGTTGCTCCGGGTACAGAAGGCGGTTACACAACGTACTGGCCAACTGATGAAGTGATGTCAATTTATGATGCTTGTATGAACTACAAAAAAGATGGCACAGGTTTAATCGTTTTAGCTGGAAAAGACTACGGAATGGGAAGTTCTCGTGACTGGGCAGCAAAAGGAACATTCTTACTTGGAATTAAAGCAGTTATTGCTGAGAGTTTTGAGCGTATTCACCGCTCAAATCTTGTATTAATGGGTGTATTACCACTTGAATTCAAAGATGGGGAAAGTGCCGCTTCTCTTGGCTTAACAGGAAAAGAAGCATTAACCATTCATGTTGATGAAACAGTTAAACCTCGTGATATAGTAAAGGTAACTGTAGTAACTGAAGCAGGAGAAAAGAAAGAATTTGAAGCATTGGTTCGCTTTGATAGTGAAGTAGAAATTGATTATTACCGTCATGGCGGTATTTTACCGATGGTACTTCGAGATAAATTGAAATAAAAAATGAGACAGGGGGAGTTCGTTCCCCTTGTCTCATTTTTTGCTACATCATTAACGTACTTTTCTTTGTCCACTGAATTTCCGCAGAAATCATGCCAATAAAAATAAGTGATCCACCCATCAAAGCAATCCATGTAATTGTTTCACCAGCAAACAAAACCGCAACTAGTGCCGCAAAAACAGGCTCCATTGCCATAATAAGTGCCGCTCTTGTTGGTGATGAATATTGCTGACAAGTTGTTTGAATAAAGAAAGCAAGTGCCGTTGCAAAAATAGAAGTGATAAATAAGGAGAGCATAATCTCCTTGCTAAACATAATATCAGGATTAACTAAAATAGATATATCCTCATAAAACATTTGGTCAATAGTTACAAGAAATGAAGTATCTTGTAAGTCTAAAACATGATGTAAGCCATACGTGATAAAAGAAATCGAAAAGCTAATAACACAAACCGTAGCCATTTGCACAATAGTTAAAAGCAGGGCTGGATAGGACATAGCATATTTTCCAGTTAACACAATATGAAAACCAAAGGCAATTGCACAAAAAAATTCAAAGACATCTCCTTTATTCATTTGTGTACTAACACCTGATGTCAGTAAGTATAAGCCAATAGCGGCAAGAATTACGCCAACAATTGCATTAACACGTGGTTTTTCTTTAAGCAGTAAGAAGCTAAGAAAAGGAACAAGCACAAAGCATAGCCCAGTAATAAAACCTGCTTTTGCCGATGTAGTAAAGCGTAGTCCAATCGTTTGTAATAAGTATCCAGCACACAAAATACTTCCAAGTAACATACCAGATAAAATCAATTGTTTATTAAAGTGTGGAAGAGATTTTTTCTTGGATAATAAAAGCCATACGAGTAAAAATAGAAAAGCAAGCAAAAAGCGAACACCATTATACATAAAAGTTGGGAGTGTATCAACAGCATTTTGAACGAGTAAAAAAGTAGCTCCCCAGGCAAAAGCAACGAATAGTAATGCAACCTCTGAAATGAGTTGTTTTTTTCTCATTGTTAATTCTCCATTTCATTTAAAGTAATCGCTTTTCTTGCTAGTTCATCAGCAACACTATTTTGTTTACTTGGAACCCATTTCAAAAAAAATAATTGCAACTTGGAAGATAAGTGTAAAGCTTCTTGAAAAAGCGGCAAGAACTGTTTGTTTTTTATAAATTTTTTTGCAATTGCCCGTTCGACAAGTTCTGAGTCTGTGCGGAAGGAAACGGTTTGATAATTGTTCTTTATACAAATTTCTAGCCCCTTAATAAGCGAATGAAATTCTGCTTCATGGTTAGACATTATTCCAAGTGGAATCACATATTTTTCTGATTTTCCGTGACCTTTAATAAATACACCAGCTCCTGATAATCCCGGATTTCCAGCACTTGCACCGTCAATATATACTTCAATCACATGATTTTCCTCATTTTCGTGTATAATATAAATCTTCATTTCTTTAGAATACACGAGAAAGTGTCGATTGAAAAGGAGAAAAAGAAAAGGAGTAAGAAATTTGGGGATGAAAAAAAAAGAAGTGCTGAAGCAAATTGATGAAATAGAAAGCATATATTGCGAAGAATGTCTTGTGAATCTGGCTTTGCGAAAAGAAAGAGGAAGAAATCTTGCTCAGTCATTTTGTGTCCATGAATGCACAGTCGGACATTCTATTAAGAAGATAGGCGTATCACTTCTAAAAAATCATAAATAACAACTGCATAAAACAACGTAATTGTAGAATAATTAACCATGAATAGTAAATAAAATATACATAATGATTGTGAAATTCTTGTGGCTAGCAAAAAATAAATATATCAAAATAACTCATTCTATCTATTCACAAAGAAAAAACTAGTGTAAAAAAGATATGTAGATACCTGTGGTGCTAATTGAACGATAACTTTCAGCACCACGGGTAAAGAATATGTCTATATACCTAATTGGAAATGAAATTATCATAAAACATTTATTATAAAGCACGTGTCACTTTTTATTTATTAAAGCCTAATCTATAATGTTTTTGTCAAAATCAAATAAGGGTTTTAGGTTGTTATTGTCGAAAAAGAGTGGTATTATATTTTTAATACCTAGTATAAAAGACAAGAGGTATACTTCGTAAATTAGGATTTTTCTTTCATAAAAAGTATGTCTATATACCTAACTTTAAAAAAGTCATAAAAATATATTCGCTTGCTACTGAAAACTTTCTTCATTTGTTAAACTCTAGCCTGTAATACTTTTGTCATAATCTGTAGAAATTTCGGGCTGGCATCACCAGTAAAGAATGGTGTTATTTCCTATGTATGTTATTATAAATATGAAGGGAGATGAATAAATCAAGAAAGAGGGTAGAATAATGAGAAAAAAACGTCTAGGTGATTTGTTAATCGAAACAGGAATGATTACTGATGAGCAGTTACAAGATGCTCTTTATTTTCAACGAAGCAACGGTAAGAAGCTCGGAGAAATCCTGATTGAAGAGAATATTATTACAGAAGAGAAAATGATAGAAGTATTGGAGTTCCAACTCGGAGTTCCGCATTTAGATCTTGAGAAATATCCTGTTGAGTATGAAGCTGTACGTCTTATTAGCGAAAGCCTAGCGAAAAAGCATCTTCTTATTCCTGTTAAAAAAGAACATAAAAAATTAATTGTTGCCATGGCAGATCCAATGAATATCTATGCTATGGATGATATTAGCATTGCAACAGGTATGGATGTCGAACCGGCGATTGCAACGAAGAAGGATATTCTTGATGCCATTGAACGTTATTATGGAAAACGTAATGCAGCACGTGCGGTAGAAGAATATCAACGTGAACAACTTGAAACACTACCAGATTTCGAGGATGAAGATGATGCAAACATTGCTAATTCGCCAGTTGTTCGACTTGTGAACAACATTCTTATACAAGCAATTAACGATAAAGCAAGTGATATTCATATTGAACCATATGAAGATAGTGTGCGTATTCGGTGTCGTATCGATGGAAGCTTAAGAGAAACGATGACGGTAACAAAAACTATTCAAACAGCGATGACCACCCGTATTAAAATTATGGGAAAAATGGACATTGCTGAAAAACGAATTCCACAAGATGGACGGATTGAAATCAAAGTTAAAGACCACGATATTGATATGCGGATATCTACACTCCCTACTGTTCATGGTGAAAAAGTGGTAATTCGGATTTTGAATCGTTTTAACTTCCTTATGTCAAAAGAAACACTAGGATTTATTGACCAGAACCTTGCTTTACTAAAGAAGATTATTAAAAGTCCAAATGGGATTATTCTTGTTACTGGACCTACTGGAAGCGGAAAGAGTACGACACTATACAGTATATTAAATGATATAAATTCAGTAGGTAAAAATATTATTACAGTTGAAGATCCTGTTGAGTACAATTTAGAAGGAATTACACAAGTACAAGTGAATCAAAAAGCAGGACTAACATTTTCAGTCGGTCTTCGTTCTATTTTGCGTCAAGACCCTGATGTTATATTTCTTGGAGAAGTTCGTGATGAAGAAACCGCACAAATTGCTGTACGTGCAGCTATTACAGGTCATCTTGTATTAAGTTCTATACATACAAATGATGCTGCATCAACAGTAACTCGTCTTATTGATATTGGAATTGATCCTTATCTAGTAGCGACTTCATTAGTAGGAGTTGTTTCACAACGTCTTGTTCGTAAAGTTTGTACAAATTGTAAAAGAGAATACACAGTTACAAAAGAAGAACAAAAGACACTAGATGTTAGTGAAGGTACAAAAATTTATCGAGGAAGTGGCTGTACAATTTGTAATCGAACAGGCTACAAAGGTCGGATTGCTATTCATGAAATCATGCCAATCAATCGAGAAATTAGAGCATTAGTAGTAGAAAGAGCTATTAATGATGTTGTTCATGAAGCAGCACTAAGAAATGGAATGATTTCCTTAAAAGACAATTGTAAACGACTTGTTTTGCAAGGTACAACAACAATCGAAGAATTACTTAAAGTAACCTATAGTGTAGATTAAGAAAAGGTGTATAGTATGGATATTTTGAGCTTGCTCAAAAAAACAATAGAAAAAAAAGCTTCTGATTTGCATATTAGTGTGACAGTTCCACCAGTCGTTAGAGTAAATGGCGAGCTTCAAAAGCTCGAATACCCACCATTAACACCTGAAGATACGATGGAGTTAGTTCAGCAAATACTGACTGATGAGCAATTCAAACGACTTAACGAAGTGGGAGAACTCGATTTATCTTACTCTAATGAAGGAGTAGGACGATATCGTGTCAATGTGTACAAACAAAGAGGATGTTACAGTGCAGCAATTCGTAGCGTTTCTGTACATGTACCATCATTAGAGCAACTAAACATGCCATCTATTTTAACAGAGTTAGCAATGAAACAGCGTGGACTTATTCTAGTAACAGGACCAACAGGAAGCGGAAAATCAACTACGTTAGCCGCAATGATTGATTATATGAATAAAAACCGAAATGCTCATATTCTAACATTAGAAGATCCGATTGAGTATTTGCATAAAAATAACTTGAGTATAATAAATCAACGGGAAATAGGAAATGATTCACATAGCTTTTCAAATGCATTACGTGGTGCATTAAGACAAGATCCAGATGTAATTTTGGTTGGTGAGATGCGTGATTTAGATACAGTTTCTATTGCTGTGAAAGCGGCAGAAACAGGTCATCTTGTCATATCTTCCCTCCATACCACAGGTGCAGCAAAAACGATTGATAGGGTTATTGACGTATTTCCACCAGAACAACAACAACAAATCAAAATCCAGTTATCAGGAGTACTTGAAGGGATTGTGTCACAACAACTAATTTCATGTATCGATGGACAAAGTAGAGTTGCTGCACTGGAAATAATGATTGCAACACCTGCGATACGTAATTTAATTCGTGAAGGAAAAAATCATCAAATTGGATCAGCCATTCAAACAGGAATGAAATTTGGTATGAAGTCAATGGATCAGTCATTAAACGAATTGTATCGTCAAGGAAAGATTTCAAAAAAATCGGCAGCAAAATACGCAATAGATCGTGAAGCAATGGAGCGTGTATTAGGTCTATAGTATAAGGTGGTGACATATGTGCCAGCATATAAATACAAATCTATTGATAAAACTGGAAAAGAAAACATAGGAACTTACGATGCAGCTGACAAAGATGAAGTAATAGATATGATTCGCAGTCGGAATGAAGTACCTGTTACGATTGAAGAACAAACTTTTAATAAAAGTTTTGGTGAATTTACATTTACTAAATCTGTAAAAACAAAAGACATCTCCATTTTTTGTCGGCAGTTTCATGCTATGACCCATGCGGGCGTTTCTGTTATTACATGTCTAGAGATTCTAAAACTTCAATCAGAAAACAAAAGAATTCGAACAGCACTCCATGACATCTGCGAAGAAGTACAAACAGGGATTATGTTTTCTGAATGTCTGTACCAACATACAGATGTTTTTCCAGAATTGCTCATTCATATGATTGAAGCTGGGGAGATTAGTGGGAATTTAGATGAGATTATGTTAAGGATGTCTGTTCATTATGAGAAAGAAACAAAGGTTAAAGGAAAAATACAAAATGCAATGATTTATCCGTCTGTACTAGCAGTCATTGCAGTCACTGTTGTGTTTTTTTTGATTATATTCGTTATGCCAACGTTTGTTGATATGTTCCAAAAAAGTGGAACAGCATTACCAAAGCCAACCCAAATATTGCTTTCCATTAGCGATACTATTCGTGGGTATTGGTATATAATTGTTGGGATTATTGTTGCCGCTATTTTAATACTTCCGAGATACTTAAAAACAGAACAAAGTAAGTTGTTTTTTGATAAAATATTACTAAGGATTCCAGTTATAAAAGAAACAACAGTGAAGGTAATCACCTCTCGCTTTACAAGAACACTATCAACGCTCTTAATAAGTGGGATTCCTCTTATTCAAGCACTAGAAATTGTATCACAAGTTGTCGGAAATAAAATAGCGGAAAAAGGAATTCTACTAACAAAAGAAGAGATAGGAAAGGGAGTATCCCTTGCTAGTTCAATTAAAGAAATAGGTCTCTTTCCTCCAATGGTAGACTCTATGGTGCAAATTGGAGAAGAATCAGGGACATTAGATGATATGTTAGAAAAAACAGCCTCATTCTATGATGAAGAAGTGGAAGTAGCACTGCAAACAATGACAGCGTTAATTGAACCAATTATGGTTGTATTTATGGCTGTTGTTATTGGAGCAATTGTTATTGCAATGCTTCTACCAATGTTGGATATGGTAAATACAGTAGGTGTGTAATGACATTACAAAATATATTATTTACAGGGGGAAAAGTTCATGGAAACAGAAAAAAAGGTCATCAAGAAGCAAAGTGGATTCACATTAATTGAACTTATTATTGTTATTGCGATTTTGGGAATTTTAGCAGCTATTGCAGTACCGAGATTGTCAGGATTTACTGATAAAGCAAAAGTTTCAGCTGATGAACAGCTAGGAGAAGTTATAAGAAATGCAACTAGAGTTTTAGTTGCAGATGGAACGCTTACAGGAACAGGAACGATTGATGTTGAAAATTCAACTTCTTCTACAACTCCAGATGCAGTTGAGTATACTGTAACTGGTCTAACTGTAAAAAATAATGCATCAATTGGCTCTGTAATGGATCCTCTTGTTGAGAATAATAAGAAATTGCAGGGGGCTTCAACTGCCTCTCTTCTTATAACAGTCGGAGCTAATCAAGCTGTTACGTATACACGAGTATTAAAACCGTAATCACATTATTCATTTTTATACATTTCCTAGCAATCTGTGCTTCTTTGTACATTTGTACTTATCGGATTCTGTATAAAAATCAAATTCCCTAACAATCACTGCCGACTTGCTATCAGCAGTTGGCAGTGATTGTTTTACTTTCTGTTAGTAGTTCTTGTTATTAAATGAACAAGGTCGATATCCATTTTAAGCAATACCCTATTGTTTACTAATACATAATATTTCCTTTAGGTGGTGTAAGAAATGTTTAGAAGAAACGTGCTTTCCTTAGATATTGGCACATATAACACAAAAATAGCAATTGGGAAAGAAAGCCAAGGAATAGTTACTATTAGTAAATTAATTAACTTTCGCACTCCTGAAGATACGGTTCGTGATGGTGAAATTATTGATGAAGAGAAGCTTACTTCTGTACTAAGCAAACATATTCAGAAAAATCGGCTTGTTGGTATGCGAGCCATTTGTACATTTCAAGATCGTTCTAGTATTATTCGTGAATTTGTGTTGCCTGTTGTAAAAGATGATGAAGTTGACTCGATGATTCGTTTTGAATTGGAGCAATTTCAGATATTCAATATTAACGAAAGCATCATTCAATATAAGGAAATCGAAAGAGTTAAAGAAGAAGACGGTGCAGAAAAAAAGAAGTACTTTGTCATTGCAGTTCGACGTCAAACGATGGAGAAATACTATAATTTATTAAAAAATATAAAGTTAAATCCAGTTGTTATGGATCTTACCTCCAATACGATTGAAAAACTATTTTCAGACAGAGATAATTTTCCGATACCTACGGTAGGGGGATATATCCCAGAAATAGTGGCTATTATTAATTTGGGTCATCGTTACACATTAATTAATATTATTTGTAAAGGAATTCCCCATTTCAGTCGAATTATTGAGATTGGTGGAGAAGAGTTAACCGTTCAATTAGTAAATCATTTCAATCTTTCTTATGAAGTAGCAGAGAAGAAAAAACAGCTTTTTTGCGATATAACTGTTGCAGAAGAAGACTGTTCAGAAGAACTTGAACTGTACAATCACCTTATAAAGGATATTCTTGGTACTTGGGTTGAGAAAATCCAACGTATTTTTAACTTCTACTCATCTCGAACAAATCAAAATCAAATTGAAGTTATTTATCTTCATGGAGGAACGAGCCAACTAAAGGGAATCGAAACATATTTTGAAGATAGATTAACAATTCCAACGTTGCAGTTAGAGGAAATGATGAATATCAAGGCAAAAGAAAAAGCGTATAGCTTGTATTTACCTGCTATTGGTGCTATTACTCGAAAGTAGGTGGGAACATGAAGGATTTGAACTTTTTTTCCCCTTTTTTAAAGGAAAAGAAATCAAAAAAAAAGAAGATAGTTGTCCCTCTTCTTCTTATTTTTTTATTGATGTTTATTCCATTAGGTTGGTTTGTTAATGAACATAGGAAAACAACCTTAGAAGAACAACTCTTGAAGGATGAGGAATATTTAAGTGATCCAAAACTCGTTAAACAACGGCAAGAATTTAATATCACCACAAATAAGTACAGGGAATTAACAGAGTATAAGACACATGTTGATAGCATTTGGGCATCCATTAATAAAGCAGACCCAATTAACAGCAATATGTTCTTAGAACTATCAAAAGCAATTCCTAAAATTATGACACTTAACATGCTAACTGTTTTGCCAGATTCAATAACAATCCAAGGTAATGTTAGTGACAGGAAATCTGTGGCTGAATTTCAACACAATCTAAAGCAGCTCCCTTTTATTGAAACAGTACAAGTTATCTCAATTACTCCAGAGGGAACATCATACGTGGTTACGATGAAATGTGTAACAAAGGATGTGAATGAATAATGAAACTATCAAAATTAAAATTACCAATCTTAACAAAACGTGAAAGGATTATATCAATTATTTTTGTTGTCGTTGTTATTATTGGTACTTCTTATAAGTTTCTATTCTTACCGCAAATTACAGCGATTCAGTCGCTAGAAGATAGAATATCACAGTCTAAAATTAAAAAAATGCAAGTTCAATTAGAGGCTAATCCAAATAATAAAATTTATGAAAACTATGCTACATTAAATCAGAAAATAAATGAAGAAACTTCTCATTTTTTTCCAAGCATTATTCAAGAACAACTTATCCTTCTTTTGAATGAGAAACTAGGGAAATCCCTAATTAGCCAAGCTGATATTGCATTTTCACAGATACAATCATCAGAAATAGTGATAGGAAAAAAAGAGGTCATACAACCACCAACTTATCTCGAACAATTCGTTGATAAGTCAAAAAAAGCTTCAGTTCAACAAGCAGAAACACCTGCACCAGTACCGAATGATCAACAAAAACTAAATAAAATAACAACAACGCTTACTTTCAGTAGTACATATATGCAGTTACAGGCATTAATTCAGACGATTGAATCGGACAAACGAAAAATTGTGATAAATAATGTGAATACAGCTAAGCAAGACAAAAGTAGTGGAGATATTCCAATACTCTTTAGTACAATATCTCTGGATTTCTATGCACTTCCAAAACCATATACACAAGACCTAGATTATTTACAGTGGGTTATTCATAATGAATATGGAAAAATTAATCCTTTCTCTAGTTCAACAGGAAGAACACCAGAGACATCAACACCAGATACTACAAGAACGTCAACACCAGATACTACAAGAACATTAGAGAATTCTACAACAAACTCTATTCCTACAACAGCTGAGGAGAATTCTGATTTCTTTCTAATTGCTAAACCCATTCAGTCGGATATGCCAACAGTATTACTTGGCAAAGCAAATGACAAAGAGGGAACAAGTTATTTAGAAGCAGATAGTGAAGGAGTTAAGGATGCTCAATTGTACGTGTACGAAAAAAATAAGAAATACTATTACGAGTTGAAAGTAGCTGGTAAATCGTATCCTACTTCTCATAAAAGTGTTAGATTCACACCTCTTTCCAAGAAGATGATGTTTAATATTTTTAGTAGTGCACGACTAGATGCAACTGATTTAAGTGGTGTCAATTTATCTATTATCAATAAAACAACATTACCGTTGCAAGTAATTGTTACAGACGATGATACAAAGAATCCACGAGTTAAATTTATGAGCAAACTAGGAAATATTGAGGTTGTTCACTAGCGGGTGAGGATATGAATAATAAAGGGGTAACGTTAATAGAAAGTATTATTACAATTGCTCTTCTTGCTTTGGTACTTGTTCCACTGTCCAATTTATTTGTTGCAGCAATTAAAAATAATAGCTATTCAGAAGCTAGTATTGAGATGAAAGAATTAGCACAGGGATATATGGAGCAAATACGGGCAACACCTTTTACATCACTTGATACAGTCCTTGTGGATAATAATGGTTTTTTGACTACAGATGATACTGTTTATACGAACGTAGCAGAAGGTGCTACGATTACACTAACGCCAGATCCAAACAAAAAATTTATAACACCAATGAAAATAACAGTAGATTTAACAAATACAAACCTTACCGATTATTCTACAATTTCGCTGAAAACGGAGTTGAATAATGAGGTCATTACAATAAGTAGTATTGGTAATAATATCATTTCAACGGGAGGGGAGTTTAAATCCATAATACAAATTCCTAACTATGATGGAGCGGATTTAGAACTTACTTTAATATGTAATGGCAAGCATATTACCATTGAAGTCGAAAACAACATATCCGACAAAAAACTTAAACTTTATTTGGAGGATGTAAATCAAATTGCAAATTCAGTAAGACCAACTATCAACATCAACGGAGCAACAAATATTGATGTAATAGACCATCATACAGATGCTAATTTAGATATATCAGATGTGCTTGTTGCAGGTAACATCTTGTTGAAAGCTACTACAGATATTGGTGGTGCTACGGTTACATTTGATGCTGGTGGAAGAACTACAACAAGTCCTGCTAACGATCCATTGAGACTAAATATACTATGTGGGAATATAGCTGGTATTATCATAAATGTAAAAAATGAAACAGGCAAACAGCTTGAATTGTATTTGAAAAATGCTGATCCAACTGGACCTGCCATACCTCCTACTATAAAAGGAGCGGCTAGGTATACGAATTATATTGGCACTTTAGATAATCAATCAACACCAACAGGAGGAAGTCTTGTGTATCGGGTGAATATCCTAATTCAAAACGACTTTGGAAGTTTTGAAATCGAATCAGTAAAAACGAAGTGATGCATTATCAGTAACAATTTCTTAGGAGAGGACGGAAGAACAGAATGAAAGTTTCCAATCAACGTGGTTCAAGTCTAATGACATTAGTTGTTACTGTTTCTATGTTAAGTATTTTGGGAATGTCTATTCTTGCTTTAACTCTCAGTCATTTTCAGCTTCAACAAGTAAAGAAGAAAGAAATTTTTTCCATATATGCAGTAGAGTCTGGGCTTGAAAAAGCCTATGCTGGCATGATGCAAATGGTTCAGGAGGAAAGTAAAGCTGCACATGAAGATGCAAAGACGAAAACGTTAGCGGAATTAGAAAAACAACGAATACAGTATGAAAAGTACAAACAATACCAAGAAGATGATGAAAGTGAATACGCTGAACTACCAGCTTTCTATAAAGAAGATGGTACAATCAATGAAGATACGGTAAAAACATGGAGCAGTGAGAGATATCGAGAAAGTTATGCTTCTTTAATGAATGGTGAAATAACAACGATAGCTACAACTCAGAAGGATGGTTGGGCTGAATTCTTACCTGAGAGCATATCAAATGATTTACCAACTACTGATAACAAAGCAGAATCAGGGAAGCGTGTCAATGTACAGATTGATGTTGATAATGTTTCAGGTAACTATAAACCATTCACAACTACCCCAGATCCAGTTGCTGTAATGGAACTACCAATCAAGTCCACGTATCAACAGAAGGATTTAAAAGAACATAACATCAAAGCGACTCTGAAAATTGGTATACCTCCTTATGAGGCATCGCTTTCTCAACTTGGACAAGTAGATCCGAAAACACCAGATATTCTATTGACTAAAGCACTAACAGCAGAAAACAATATTGTGGTAAATGGTGGATCTGTTGATGTAAAAGGAAACATCTACGCAAAAGGAACAGGATTAACAACAGAAGATTACAGCGGAGTTGTTGTTGGGAATAAGGATGTTGCTAAAATTGATGCACAACTTAAAGTGAATGGTCAAGTTGTAACAGGTAGTTCCCTCCATACAGGTTATGGTCAATCAAAGATTGAGGTGACTGGGAATGTGTATGCAAAATCTGTTGGAACGGATCCAGTTATTGGGGGAAGTAATATTAAAGTGACTGGGAATGTATCTACAAAAAATGACCTTTCATTAAACGGAGAAAAGTCAATCGTGCAGATCGATGGAAATTATTACGGTTTTTCTGACGGTTCGGAAACTGCCAATCCAACTGCTAATAGTAGTAGTAGTATTATACTAAATAGTGCTGATGTTGGAGAAGTTGAGGGATCAAAATTAGAAATTACGGGTCAGGTTTTTATTGCTGGAGTTGCCTTCTCTAATGTACCAGATGATGCCGATAAGGAAGTTGAGTCAGGTACAAGTATTGCATTGTTAGGCAATGAACGTGCGTATGGAACATTCTTAAAAAAGAAAACTATGGAAGACTATTTAATTAATACTGGAGATGCAGAGAAATTTGAAGGTAATAATATATGTTTTGAGGAGAAATTACCACTCTTAATTGCCGAGAAGTATGGCTGTGGGAAAGATGCGAATGGAGACCCACAAACATTTAATTCAAAAGATCGAGCAGACTATTTCTATTACGCAGCAAAACAGGACAGAAAATTGAGGTTAACAACGCCAGATGCTGCAATTATCAACTTTGGTGGGACTGATGGGGTTACATTTACTACTATTGATAGTGTTAAATACTCATTAGGTGCAACCATTTTTAACAATGACGTATTTCCTGCCACACCTAATGTTGATGATTTAGAAGAAACAAAGAAAACCATAAGAAATGATTATAACAAACAAGTAAACAAATTTGGTGATTCTTCAACAGGTGATTTGTTAGTTCAGGATACTATTGATAACCATTTTAATTTTGCAAATACAGCAGATTTTTCAAGTGCAGATGTTGCTGGGGTTGATGTTAGTGCGGTAAATAAACTAACTATTGTTCGAACTAATAATGATATTGTGCATGTGCGTGGCTCAAATGCAGGCACAACAGGCATAACTACTCCTTCATCAAACGTATTTGATTTTAGTAACTCAAGCATAGTTGAGGGTGTTATTGTGTCAACAGGAGACGTTTATTTTCTAGGAGATGTACAGTTTAAAGGAGTTGTTATTACAAAGGGAAGTATTTATTTTGATGGAAATTCTAAAATTACTAATGATGCTACTACTACAGTGAACATCAAAGAAACTATCAAAAATACGCCTGCACTCAGAAGAGGGTTTGGTCTTACTGCTCCACTAAATCCTTTTTTCAATGATGAACAAGATACGAATAATTTAAGACAGATTGTAAGGATGGAGAATTGGCGAGTAGTAGAGTAATGACAAAACAAAGTGATAGAGAGATTTTTGGGGAAGGTGAACATAATGAAACTAAACTCAAAAGGGTTTACTCTTATCGAATTGGTTATTGGTATGGCAGTATCTACGATTCTTATTACGGCGATTAGTTCATTTCTAATATTTAATGTTCATGTATTTCATCGTGCTGATCGCCAAGTAAATGTGCAAATGAATGTAGAAGATATTTCTGAACAGGTAGCTTTGCTTGTGAGAGAAGCTTCATCCGTTAGGAGTGTGGTAGCAGGTGGAGTGACTACATATTGCTTCGATTTTCCAGTAAGTAGGCAGCCTGTTCGTCAATGTCTTCAATATAATACGACAACGGCTCAATTGGATATTCTTTCTGGAAATGAAATGTCGATTAGAGCAAGGAACTTTGAACGTGTTACCGCTTTTTCCATTGTCAGTGGAGTAGCCAATGTTGCTTTAGAAAATTCTAGGTTAGTACGAATTGATATCACTGGAACTAACAACGAAACAACTCAAACTTTTTCAACACAAATTGCTTTAAGGAATAAAGGGGATGTAGAGTAATGAAAAGAAAGGTTTCTTTAATAATTTTGGTCATAGTACTTACTTTTCAGCTATGTGAGTTGGGTAATTTTCGTGCATTTGCCGCTGTTCGATCAGCGAGTCCGAGTCAATTTACGGTACAAGTCAATACAGTTGATGGATCATATTCTGCGGCAACAAGTGGAACTCAAACAGATTCATCTTTGCAATCAAAGAAGTTAAATGAGAATGCTTTTGCAACTATTAATGTTCCTATAGAAGACTTAGTTGCCTCAGGTATAACATTTAATCAGGCGAAAATTAAATTTAATCGTATAAAGACGTATAAAATACAGTATTTGAACGGTTCTACATGGTTAGATTTTGGTCAGGAACAGACTACGTCGACAACGGATCAGAATGCAATTATTACTCAAACTGTTACACTTCCTTCTCCTGTAACTGGAGCGAAAGTGAGAGTGTTGGTTACTTCGGTAATCTCAATGGGTGGTCCACAAATTTATGATTTTCAACTTTATGATACACCTGCTTCTACTAATTTAACTTTAAATAAATCAGTAACAGTTAGTGAAACGTATGGTAATAATGCAAATTCATCGTATGCAGGAAGCAACGCAGTAGATAATGACCCCAACTCATGTTGGAATTCGAATGATTATCCCCCTAATGGCAAACAGTGGTGGCTTGCAGTCAATTTAGTGGATACACCAACAGCTCAATATCAATTTATTAAAAGTACGACGGCTCCATCAAGCATTCCTGCAACTAATTGGAATGATATAACTCAGGCAGCAACGCAAGTTGATTTTCCAACAGCACATGGTCAATATTATCTTGTCGTTCGAACAGCAGGCGGGACGAAACAAATCATTTCTTGTCCATTTGTGGTGGATAATCCGAAACTTGCGATACAAGTAAAGGATATAGACGGACCAAAATATGATTTTCAAACAAGAACGAATGGAAATCAAACAGATCCGTCTTCATTAATAACGTTAAAAGGAAATGCTTCGGCAACTATTAATATTGCTAAAGAAGAACTAATGGGCTCAAGCACAACATTTAATCAAGCGAGAATTATAACAAATGGCTCTCAGGGAGATTTTTCAGCTCGTATAGGACATTATAAAATTCAGTACTCGAACAATGGTAAAACATGGTTAGATGCCTATAGTTATACTGGAACAGGTGTGGATCCGAAACTTAACCAAGGAGATCAACTTATTTCATTTCCTGCCGTCACTGGAACGAGAGCGAGATTGTTGATTGATTCAGTAATAAATAAGTCTCCTAGTACAACTGGTGGTCCAGTAGTTTACGAACTTGAACTTTATAATAGTCTTTCTTCTTCTATTACAAACTTAACTTTTAATAAGCCAACAACAGCTAGTGAATCGTATACAGGTAATTCCGATGTGGTAGCAAATAAAGCAACAGATGGCAGTCCAGGAACAAGATGGGCAGCTAATGATTATAACAATCCAGGTCCCCCTGCTGGCAAACAGTGGTGGCTTGCAGTCGAATTAAATCCACCAAATACTACACCAGAAACAGCTCAATATCAATTTATTAAAAGCCAGACAACTCCAGATTCAGCAAGTATTCTTGCAGGTAATTGGACAGATATAACTACGGTAGACACGGTAGTTGCTTTTCCAAAACAGTCTGATCAATATTATCTTGTTGTTCGGACAGCTCGTGAGACAAAACAAGTCATTTCTGGTCCGTTTTTGGTACCGAGTGAACTCAGTATAAAAGTAGATGATACGGTTGGAACTCCATATTCTTTCACAACAACAGCTAGTGGAAATCAAACAGATTATTTTTCGCCATCAAAGACGTTAAAAGAAAATGCTACTGCAACTATTAATATTGATCCAGAAGACTTGTATTCTCCAACATCAACATTTAATCAGGTGAAAATTATAACACAGGCTCATGATAGCTCAGGTAATCTAGTATCTACAGGTGGATTAAATAATCCAGTAGGTCGTTTAACAAATTATAGCATCCAGTATTTGAAGCAGAATGATTCTACATGGTCAACTGCTTATACTTATGATGGTGGGAATACTACTCCAGATCCTAAAGAAAATCAGCTGATTACATTTCCTACTGTCACCGGAACGAAAGTGAGATTGTTGGTTAATTCGATAAATGTTGATCGTGATGTTTGTCCAATAGTTTATGAGTTGCAGCTTTATTATAACTCTTCTCCGAACCTAACTTTAAATAATCCGCTAACAGCTAGTAGTGTATTTTCTGGGGATCCAACATTCGGGGCAGACAAAGCGGGAGACAACAATCTTACAACATTGTGGTGGGGTTCTCGTCTCTCTGGAGCACCATGGTGGCTTCAGGTTGATCTACATCCTCAACCAAAAGCTCAATATCAATTTATTAAAAGCAATACGAATCCAGATCCGTCAAACCTTCCTGCAACTACTTGGATTGATCTAACTAAGGAACAAACGCAAGTTGTTTTCCCAACAGAACCTGGTCAATATTATGTTGCTGTTCAGACAGCAAATAGTACAAAACAAGTCATTTCTGGTCCGTTTTTGGTGCAAAATCCGAAACTTACAGTACAAGTAGATGATACGGTTGGACAGCAATACATTTTCACAACAACAACGTTTGGACCTGAATCGGTTACCTTTCCGCAACCAAAGACGTTAACAGGAAAGGCTTCTGTAACTATTCATGTTGCTCCAGACGAAGCGGGTACAACATTTAATCAGGCAAAAATTATCACAAAAAGCAATTATGACTATACATCTCGTATGAGGAGTTATAAGATCCAGTATTTACCTGGCGATGGCTCCGACTGGAAAGATGCTTATAGTTATTCGGGAACGGTTCCTGATCCTAAACTAAATAAACTTATTACATTTCCAGCTGTCACTGGAACGAAAGCGAGAGTGTGGATCGGTGAGACTCTTGGAGGTGCACCAGGGATTGGAGAGTTTGAACTGTATAATAGTTTTTCGTCTTCTCCTGATACTAACTTAGCTTTAAATAGTTCAGTAGCATCAGCTAATGCCATATATGATACACTTTACACGGCATATAAAGCAATAGATGGTAATCCTTCCACGCAATGGACAGCTCCTGATGGTGGTATCACTGCTAGTTCAACGTGGTATCTTGAGGTTGGACTAGCAACTTCAATACCAACTAAATATCAATTTATTAAAACCGATACAGACATAGCTCCAACAAGTATTCCTGAAAGTAATTGGGTAAGTATAACTTCGAAAGACATGAAAATTCCTTTTCCAATAGAACCTGGTAAATATTATCTTGCTGTTCGGGTTGTGAGAACTGATGGTACTAAACAAATCGTTGTCGGTCCGTTTGTGGTGAATAATCCAAAGCTTAAGGTGCAAGTAGACTATAACAATGGACAAAAAGATTATTTTGAAACAGCAACGTTTGAAAATCAGATGAATATCTTCCAAGACCCAAAAGTGTTAACAGGAACTGCTTCTGTAACGATTAATGTTGCTCCAGAAGAATTAGTTCCTACAGGTACAACATTTAATCAGGCGAAAATTGTAGTGAAAAACAATTCTGTAGATAAAGAAGCTGGAGGTCGTATCAAGGGTTATACAATTCAATATTCAAATGATGGCAACACATGGATTGATGCCTATACTACTACTGGAACGGATGATCTAGAAAATAAACTTATTACATTTCCAGCTGTCACTGGAATGTATGCGAAATTGTTGATTACTTCGGTAGTAGGATATGCACCAATCGTTAGTGAGTTTGAACTTTACAATAACTTAAATCCTACTGTTAACTTAACTTTTGGAAAGACACCAGTAATATCAAATTATACGTGGAACTCAGAACACATACCAGATAAAGCAGTAGATGGCATTGAGTCAACAGCATGGGCTGGTGCTGGTAGTGTATCTACTGGACCGTGGTGGCTTCAAGTTAAACTAGGTGCTCAAAATACGCCAAAATCGCAATATCAATTTATTCCAAGCGATACAGATCCAACAGCAACAAGCATTCCTGAAAATAAATGGACAAATTTAACTACTGCAGACACAACAGTTGCTTTTCCAACAGGATATGGGAAATATTATCTTGCTGTTCGTGTTATGAGAGCAAGTGGTACAAAATTAATCGTTGCTGGTCCGTATTGGGTGAAGGTTCCAAAACTTACGGTACAAGTAAAGGATAATAGTAACACTAGAGAAGTGTTCACAACTGAAACGACTGGAGATCAAATACAAACCTTGGGATTAGAAGGAAAGTTAACAGGAAAATCGCAAGCAATTATTACGTTAGATCCAAAAGAATTGCCATCGCAATATCAATTGATTCCAAGTGATACTGCACCGATATTCACAAATTTTCCAACGAGTGGTTGGGAAAATATAACAGCAGGAACAACGACAATTGATTTTTCAACAGTATCTGGCACCTATTATCTTCTTGTTCAGACAAAAGATAAAATGAAACAAGTTATTGTTGGTCCGTTTGTGGTAAAAGTTCCAAAATTTATGATCCAAGTAAAGGATAAGAATCCTATTAGAGAGGTGTTCTCCACAGATGTGACTGGAGATCAACCAAAAACCTTGGGTGTAGAAGGAAAGATAGTAGGAAAAGCTCAAGCAATTATTACTCTGGATGCAGTAGACTTGGAAGCAAAGTATCAATTGTTTACTATCGCTAGTAATCCAGTGACTATAACAATGACAAACTTCCCTACAGATCCTATAAATTCTCCAAAATGGGAAACTGCAACAACAGGAGACACAACAGTTACAATTGATTTTCCAAAAGTAACTGGTAACTATTATCTTGCTGTTTGGACAAAAGATGATATGAAAAAAGTCATTGTTGGTCCGTTTGTGGTGAAGATTCCAAAACTTACGATCCAAGTAAAGGATAATAGTGGGCATTTGTACAAATTCACAACAGAAACAACTGGAGATCAAATAAAGATATTGAATCCACCAGAGAAATTAACAACAGATGCTACGGCAACTATTACTATTGCTGAAGAAGAATTGGAAGCAAAGTATCAATTGATTGAAAGCACTGCAGATTCAATAACACTAGAAAACTTTACAGGCACTTGGACAACTACAACAACAGAAGACACAACAGTTGCTTTTCAAAAAGTAGGTAAGTACTATCTTGCTGTTTGGACAGCGGATGATATGAAAAAAGTTATTGTCGGACCATTTTTGATATATAATTCAAGTAGTATAATCTCGAACCTTACTATTACAAGTGTAAATGAAAAAAATTCTATAAACATTGTAGAAAAAGGAAAAATGATGGCAAAAGTAATGTTTAAAGTTGGAGATAGTCTAAGTATAGATCCAGCACAAAAAGATGCTCTCACCCTACAAATAGCTGGTATTCAATCTCCTATGGAGGTGTTAAGAGTACAAGGAGATGCTGGGGCAAAAATAGGCATAGTAAATGGAAGAATAGATTTTGCTAATAAATTAGCGGCTAATACTTCTGTTTCAGTCACTGTTATGATTGATATGGGTTACAATTTTAAAGTAAGAGGAGAAGTAAAAGACGAAGTTTCGCTTACAATATCGGAAATAAAGGTGACATTAAGTGATGTTACGAATAAATTAACAACACCGCTTCCGTGGGTGACTGGCAAAGATAAATTAACTATCACTGCTGTGAAACCAAGCGGATCAAACTAAGTAAAGATAAGAAAAGAGAGGCTGTGACAATCGGGGTGTTTTTCACTCCTTTTGTCACAGCCTCTTGTAGCTTTTTCACATGTCCAAGGATTAGTGCGTATATTACAAGAAAAAACAAGTAGTATTACCACTTGGATATCATCAACTGAGTAGGTATTTTTATGAATTTTTTTACGAAAGTCTTGAAGCAGCCACATAGGGAAAAAAACTCTATATGCTCTTTCTAACAATTAAACTTACAAATATCGTAGATAAAGAGAAATAATCTGTTGTCCAAACAGTATAACTATATAGGCACTTACACTAATAAATGGGCCAAATGGAATCTGTTCTCTCGTTTTTTTTCGCTTTAGAAAAAGAAGTATTACTGATACAAACGCACCAATCCAAAATGACAGAAGTATAATTAGAATAACTTGTTTCCATCCAAATAGAAATCCAAGCCAAAGCATCATTTTTACATCCCCATGTCCCATTGCTTCTCCGTTTTTGATAAAAGTTAATGAGTAGAAGAATCCGCCACCAATCACAGTTCCAAGCAAACTTGACTGGATGGAATTATCTCCAAATGGAAATAAAACTACAGTAATAGCAAGTCCGATTAAAAGTAGTTTGTCTGGAATAATCATATATTCTAAATCAATAAAACTAATAATAATTAAGAGAAAAGTTACAAGACAAAGTTTGATAAATACAATAGTTAATCCATAGTGTAAAAAAAGTAGAGTGATTGTCATAGTAGTTAGAGCTTCTACAATTGGATATTGTTTGGAGATTTTTTTTCGACAATAACGGCATTTTCCTTTTAGAAACAAAAAGCTCGCAATCGGTAATAAATCATTTACTGCTAATTTATGTTGGCATGATTGACAGTGCGAAGGAGGGAAGGCAATGGATTCTTCTTTTGGAATGCGGTAAATACAGACGTTTAGAAATGATCCAATCATTAGTGCTATTAGAGAAATAAATAATGTAATCATTTTGGGTTGAGTCCACCTTTGTAAGGTTTTTAAATGCCTAGAAGTATACTAAAAATTTTTTAAGTTTCAATAATAAAAAAAGACGAGTCTAAGACTCGTCTTTTTGTTACAACTATTATAGTTTAACTACGTTAGCCGCTTGTGGTCCACGATTACCTTCAACAATTTCAAAAGAAACTGCTTGGTTTTCTTCAAGTGATCTGTATCCTTCACCTTGAATAGCTGTGAAATGAACGAATACATCATCGCCATTGTCAGACTCAATAAATCCGTATCCTTTTTCACTGTTAAACCATTTTACTTTACCGTTTTGCATCTTACTTCCTCCTATATAGCGGAACGCTAATAAATTCATTGATTAACAGAACATATGTAAAGCAGAAGTTGTATATGTATCAAGGTTGACATTTTCTGTTAACTAACAATATCTATAACTATACACTACAAAAAATAACTAGTCAAGGTGTTGAAAGCGTTTTATTTTAAGATGTTTCTTATATTGTGTTTCTTTTGTTAAAAACCCTTTTTTGTCACATATTTGAACTGTACAATTGTTAACTCTGCGTGTATGATTGATGAAGAATATGAATGTAGAGAGGTGAACAATTTATTCATGGTTAGCGAACCTGAACCAAAGAAGTGTCAGTTGGGAAACATACATGAAATGTGGCAGAGTGGCTATCTGAATAAAGAGGTCTAGCCCAGATGTAATTTCCCTTATTGTAGGAGGGATGCAAAAATGATGAACTTGTATCTATCTAAAAAAGATGGAACTATTGAAGAAATAAATGAAATCAAGCCAGGATGTTGGATTAAACTTATCGCACCAACGGATGAAGAAGTTCGTTATGTTTCGGAGAGGTTAGATGTACCAGTAGATTTTATTTGTGATGCACTGGATGATGAAGAACGTTCAAGAATTGAAAAGGAAGATAATCATGTATTAATTATTGTTGATATTCCTGTTAGATCGCATGATATTAAGGAGAAAGCAACATATGATACACTTCCGCTTGGGATCATTATGACCAATACATGTTTTAGTACTGTTTGTTTACAAGATAATTCTATTCTCGATGAATTTGTGAAGGGTAGAGTTAGAAATTTTCATACCCATATGAAAACACGTTTTGCTTTTCAAATGCTTCATGTTGTTTCTACGTGTTATTTACGTTATCTTAAACAAATTAACCGCAAAACAGAAGATATTGAGAAAGAACTACATCTTTCTATGAAAAATGAAGAATTATTTATGTTAATGGAGTTAGAAAAGAGTTTAGTTTACTTTATGACTTCTTTAAAAGCAAATAATGTTGTGTTAGAGCGATTACTTCGACTAAATTATATGACGATGCATGAGGATGACCAAGAAATATTAGAAGATGTTATTATCGAAAATAAACAGGCAGTTGAAATGGCAGAAGTTTATAGTACAATCTTGAGTACAATGATGACGGCTGTATCTTCAATTATTACGAACAATGTTAATGCGATTATGAAATTTTTGGCGACAGTTACGATTATGTTAGCCATACCAACGATGTTTTCGGGATTTATGGGAATGAATACACCCGTACCTTTTGCGGAGGATCATCGTGGTTTTTGGTTTATTGTCGTATTTTCGATAATTGTTGTATTAGTTGTGGGACGTATTTTTTGGAAAAAAAGGTATTTTTAAACACAAATGGGACAATTGGGGTGTATTTTACTCCAATTGTCCCAAACTTGTGCTTAGGATTGGCTGTCAAAACACAAAAAAATCAACACTTTAGTGCGCCAATCTTAAACGCTAAAAACCTTACATAAAGACTTTAAGTATCAGCCAATTTTTATTTTTTAAATTGACGAGATGAAAAGTGTTTGTTATAGTGGCATTGATTATGAATAAAAGGGAGGGAGACGCCCATATGAAATCTGAATATGATGTTATTGTTGTTGGTGCAGGACCTGCAGGGATTTTTACTTGTTATGAATTAACACTGAAAATGCCAAATGCAAGAGTTCTTTTAATAGACAAAGGGCATGATATTTTTAAGAGGCATTGTCCGATTTTACAAAAAAGAATAGATAAATGTCCCCCAGCAGCAGGAAAGAAAGAATTTGCGGGGTGTTTGCCTGCGTGTTCAATTACGAATGGTTTTGGTGGAGCAGGAGCTTATTCTGATGGGAAATTTAATATTACGAGTGAGTTTGGTGGTTGGATGACAGATTATTTGTCTAACTCTGATGTGCTGGAACTTATTACGTATGTGGATGAAATTAATTTAACACATGGAGCAACAGAAAATATTACTGATCCATTAACAGATAAAGTACGTGATATTGAAAAGCGTGGCTATGCGGCAGGTTTGAAATTGCTTCGTGCCCAAGTTCGTCATTTAGGAACAGAACAAAATCTAGAAATCTTAAAGAGTATTTATGACTATTTGAGTGAAAAGATTGACATGGTGTATAAAACAGAAATTGAAGATATCCTTACAGATATAGTGGAAAATAACTACACTGCAACGGGAATTGAACTAAAAAACGGCACACAAGTTCATGCGAAAAAAGTAGTGATTACACCTGGGCGTGATGGTTCAGCATGGCTTGCTAAAATATTAAAAAAACGTCGTTTTAAAATGATTAATAATCAAGTAGATATTGGTGTGCGTGTGGAAACATCAAATATTGTAATGGAAGAAATTAATGAGCATTTGTATGAAGGGAAATTTATTTTTAATACATCTGTTGGGACAAAGGTTCGGACATTTTGTAGTAATCCTTCTGGTCATGTCGTTGTTGAAAATCATTCGGGTATTATGTTAGCAAATGGACATGCCTATCGAGATCCGAATCTTGGAAGCCCGAACACAAACTTTGCTTTACTTGTGTCACATACATTTGAAGATCCATTTGATCGTCCAAATGAGTACGCTCACGAAGTTTCTAAACTCGCAAATAGTTTATCAAGTGGTGGAATTATTGTGCAGAAGTATGGAGATATTCTTCGGGGTCGCCGTTCTACAGAGAAGCGTATCAAAGAAGGGTTTATTGAGCCAACAATGAAAGAAGCCGTTCCCGGGGATTTAGGGCTTGTACTACCATATAATACAATGAAGAGTTTAATAGAAATGGTGGAAGCTCTTGATAAAGTAACTCCTGGATTAGCATCTGACCACACATTGTTCTATGGGATTGAAGCAAAATTCTATTCTGCTCGCCCTAAATTGACTGATCGTTTTGAAACAGAGATTTCAGGATTATATGTTGGTGGAGATGGGGCAGGAATTACACGTGGGCTTGCTCAAGCAAGTGCATGTGGTGTTTGGATTGCGAGAGATATTATCCAAAAGTTAGTATAGGATAAAGAGCTAAATGGTAGACTTGAAACTGCTTATAATATTAGAAGTGACCGATGAGTGTATTTTTCATTCATCGGTCATTTTTTTGTCCAGTTACATAACTTTTTTCTTATAGATTGTTGAATAGGTATTGACAAAATTCCCAATGACTCGGACAATAGTAGTTAGGAATACAAGGGATGTGAACAATAAATTGAAAAAATTGACATGGTTGAAATGGGGAATTAGAATTATTTGTGTTTTATTAATTGCTTTGGTAATTCGGACTTTATTGACATCAATTATACCTGAAGAAGATGTAAATATTATAGATGGTGAAGTAAATTATGAGAATATGAATGGTAAAGTAATTGATTTGGATGGGGTATGGAATTTTTATTCAAATCAATTTATTTCTCCAACTGATTTGAATTCTATACATAAAAGCACAAAAGTGATAGTTCCTCTTGCACTAGAACATAATAATCAACCAGATAAGAACCTTTCAAACGTCAAATATGGAACATATAAGATGGATATAAATACGGGAGACGATGGTGTTTTTTATGGAGCCTCGTTTACATATATGAACTATGCCTACCGAATTTTTGTCAATGGTGAAGAGTATCATGGGAAAGGAAAAGTTGGGAAGACAAGGGAGGAAATGATTCCTGAAACTGGTAAGAATGTCTTGTACTTTCCTTCCAAAAATGGAAAGATTGAAATTTTAATTCAAATTTCTAACTTTCACCATCGAAGTAGTGGTATAACCGCAAGTGTAAAGTTTGCTGATCAAGCAACTATGTTAACATATGCAAGTGCGAGTTTATTTCGATTTTCAATCATTGCTGGTTATTTACTTGCCTTTTTTGTTTCGCTCATCAGTATTTACTTTTTTTATTCAAAACAAAAATTATTTTTGTATTTTGCATTGACGTGTCTGATGATTTTTGTTAGGCAAATGTTAATTACGGAATATATTGCCTATTATATTCTTCCGAATATGACAGCAACTATTGGACTTATAGCGGAATATATTTCTTTTTATCTTGGGGTGCTGTTTCTGTTTCTTTTTTTCACTGAGCTTTTCCCAAAAGCTATTCCAAAACGCTTAATACAAGCTATTTTGATTGTAACAATGTTGTTTTGCCTTAGTGTTTTTGTGTTAGATTCAAGGGTATATACACAATTATTGGTGTCCTACGACATAGTTACAGGTGTGGATATTTTATTAATTATTTATGGAATGATTAGGGAATTAAGGGTTAGTGAAGATAAACGGAAAATTGTGTTATGGGGCCTAGGTTTTCTCATGTTGGCATGGGCCGGCATCAATGACATGTTATACACAGCACAAATATTGCCAAATGTTTTTACAAGAGGAGATCAAGTGCCAGTAGGCTTAATCATTTTTGTGTTATTAAATATGCTTATTGTTATTATGCATTTCTATGAACTATCGGAAAAACAGAAGAAGTTTTCAGAAGAACTAGAAGAAAAAGTAGAAGAGAGAACAAGTGAATTACAATTAATGACGGAAGAGGCAAATAAGGCAAGAATGATTGCAGAAAGTGCAACGAAAGTAAAAAATCAATTTTTAGCGAATATGTCTCATGAAATCAGGACACCGATGAATGCTATTATCGGTATGTCAGAGTTACTATTGTCTGAAGATTTATCTTTAAGGCAATTCGGGTATGTAAACGATATTAAAATTTCTTCTTCCTCTTTACTGGGTATTATTAATGATATCCTTGACCTATCAAAAATTGAAGCGGGAAAGTTAAATTTAATTCCGATACATTATCATTTTCCGTTACTTGTAGATAACGTAGCCTCTATTATGTCTTTTGCAGTGCAAGGGAAAGAAAACGTGGAATTTATTTTAGAAGTGCCAGTGAATTATATGCCTATTTGTCTGTATGGAGACGATGTACGACTAAGACAAATCCTTGTCAATATTCTAGGTAATGCTATCAAATTTATAAAATCTGGACACGTCAAATTCAAAGTGATGATTCATGAAGATAAGATTCAGTTTGATATAGAAGATACAGGAAGAGGAATAAAGGCAGAAGACATAGCTCATCTGTTTCGTCCTTTTGAACAAGCGGATACGAAAAAAAATAGACAAGTTGTAGGCACTGGACTAGGGCTATCTATTACGAAAAATTTAGTAGAAATGATGGATGGACATATTTCAATAGATAGTGAGTATGGAGTGGGTAGTACGTTTCATATCGAAATACCACTGATTCTAGGAGATGAAACACAACTTACTAATCAAGAAGACATCTTTGAGTTCATTTATGCCCCAGAAGCAAATATTTTGCTAGTTGATGACAATGAAATTAATCTTCACGTTGGTGCAGGTTTGTTAAAACTATGCTCAATTGATTGTGATATGGCTTTTTCTGGGAAAGAAGCACTCGAGAAAGTGCTGGAGAAGGATTATGATTTAGTGTTTATGGATCATATGATGCCAGAAATGGATGGGATAGAAGCGACAACTGTGATTAGAAGTTTTGGGGAGAAGTACAAAGAGTTACCGATCATTGCTCTAACAGCTAATGCTGTTGCTGGGGCTAGAGAAATGTTTCTATCCGCAGGAATGAATGATTTCTTATCAAAACCAATAGATAAAATATTATTGAATCAAATACTAGCAAAATGGCTTCCAAAAGAGAAAGTTTCCGTGAAACGTGAGAGAAAAGGAGATCTGAAGCAAGGCTATACAGATAAGTTACAGTTAGCAACAAATGTTACAGGACTTAATGTAGAATTAGGTCTTGAACGAGTTCAAGGAATGCAAGATGTGTATGAACAATCACTTGTTTTAGTGAATAGAAAGCTACCACAATTATGCGAAGAAATGCAGTTGTTTTTAAAAATAGAGTTAAATAAATTTGCTATTTCAGTCCATGGAATCAAAGGTTCTTTCGCTAATATTGGAGCGATGTATATATCGGAACAGGCTGGGAAACTAGAAGAGGCAGCGAAGGCAAATGATTTTGAATTTTGTCAAGAATATTTTCCTCCTTTACTGGAACAGTTAGAAGAATTTAGAAGACAACTAGATAGCATTTTTAAAGAAGAAGCAACCCTCCGTCCGCAGGGAGACAAGGAACTACTTCATACCACTCTTGAGGGGATATATAGTGCTCTCGATGGTTTTGATGATACGAGTGCAAGAAAAGAGTTGGATAAACTTAAGAAGTTCACATTTGGAGAAGAAATCGATGCTGAACTAACGTGTATTTCTGAAGCGATGGATAGTTTTGATTATGAGCGTAGTTTGGAGATAACAAATAATTTATTAGTGAAGAATATAAGAGATGAAGAGTAAAATCTAGAAGTTGTTTTAAATGGGCTTGAGACAATTGGAGGTGTTTTTTTCTCCCTTTGTTTCAAGTCTATTTATTTTTTTAATGTAAAACATTAGACAAACTCATTCCAATCCAAACACCAATAATTCCCAACACGACATTTGCCAATACATTTAAACAAGCGAGAAAATATTGTTGATTATTAATGAACATAACGGTTTCATAACTAAATGTGGAAAAAGTAGTTAGTCCGCCCATCATACCTGTTGTTAAAAATAATTTTGTTGCTGGAGATATGTTTAATTTTGTACAAGAAATCATCACAAAGCCAATAATAATACAACCAATAATATTTACAATAAATGTAGCTAACGGTAGTTGTGTTTTAAAATAATGTGTACATAGCAGTGAAACAATGTAACGCAAGCAAGTTCCAATAAAGCCACCTAAGCCAACGATAAATAGAAGTAACATAGTCTTCAACCTTTTTTTCGGTAGTATATCATCTTTAATGGGATGTAGCTATCTTTGAAGTGTTTTAGTGAGCGGAAAGTTCACCCCTTTTGCCTCCTCATCATATAAATAAGTAAGAAAAGTTGAATGAGGGGGAGGACAATGGGTTCTTTTGAAAAAGCAAAATTTTCTGTTGGTGATGTTGTTGTGAATACGTTGTATGGAACCGTTGGTATGGTGACTAATATTCAGGAAGTGGATGCTCGTTTTGTGTATGAAGTGAATCACAGTGAAGAGTTATATGCAGAAAATAACCTAATTCTTTTTAATGATTATGAGGGGGAAGTATTTATGGCAGAGAAGATTGAAATGGATTTGCCGTTTGCATTTGGGGAAATTGTCAATGTAAAGGGACAGGGTACGGCGGATTTTAAAATTATTGGTATTCGGATTGAAATATGGAGATATGAAGAAGATGGATGGGAAGAAGTTATTTTTGAACTGGAAAATATAGTAAGTAAAGAAATGTTAGAGGTAAGTATTGAAGATATGATTCCAAAAACAAAATTAGCGGTAGAAGAACTTTTTTCTAAAGAGTTAACATGGACACGACCACTTTCCTTGCCAGCTCCAGTAAAGAAGAATGAACAGAAAACAATGAATCAATGGCTAGATGAATATAATGATTATAAAATGTTATATGAATGGTTTCAAGACGAATCATACAAACAAGCAATGAATGAGATTATGCAAAAATTACGAGGTGAATAAGGAAATAAACATATAGATAAGTAAAGGAGTTCCTAAAGATACAACAAAGAAAAATAATTTCACTGTAATACGCTCCATAACATCGGTAATAAAATCCTCTTGTTCCATACAGGCACGTCCTTTGCATTTTTTACAAGTGTATTCCGCTAGAAATTACTCTAGACTCTTATTTTTTGTCTAAAGAAAAACATAAACTGACAAAAGAAGTGGAAATTAGCGAAAGGAAATAATCGGTATAGTAGCTAATTTGTATGGATAAGGAATATTTGAGGAGGGTCATACAAATGGTAATGGGATTTCTACGAAAAAAATTAGCAAAAATAAGAAGTTTTGATGTGACCATTTTTCAAACACCAAATTATGGAATGTCAACAGGATATGAGGAAGTAGCTCGTTTGACTATATATGCAGAAAGTAAAAGTAAGGCAATTGATAAAGTGTACCAAATGTGTAATGTGAGTGATTTACTCCCGAAGGATTACAGAGCAAGGTTTATGACAACCGGTGATGTTGTAATACTCGATGAAGGTTGGCTTGGAAAGACACAGTACAAGTTATGTGCGGATGGTTGGCGAAAAATGGAGATACAGATAGTTACAGACGCAACTGATTTATGGTATAGTGGATGAAAAACTAGGGAGCGATTTGATGAGTATTCATATTGGTGCTAAGCAAGGCGAAATTGCTGACAAAATTTTATTACCCGGTGATCCACTTCGAGCAAAATACATTGCGGAGAATTTCTTAGAGGATGTTACTTGTTATAATGAAGTTCGTGGGATGTACGGATTTACTGGTACATATAAAGGTGTGCGTGTATCTACGCAAGGAACTGGAATGGGTGTACCGTCTATTTCGATTTATGCAACAGAACTAATGCAAAGTTACGATGTTCAAACATTGATTCGAGTTGGAACGTGTGGAGCAATTCAAAAAGATGTGCGTGTGCGTGATGTTATTTTGGCAATGACAAGTTCAACGCACTCCAATATGAATCGTCTAGTCTTTCCAACCATTGATTTTGCTCCAACTGCTGATTTTCCTCTATTAAAAAATGCCTATGATATTGGCACAGAAAAAGGTGTATCATTAAAGGTTGGCAATATTTTTACGTCAGATATATTCTATAATGAAAATCCACAATGGGAGAAATTAGCGGAATATGGTATTTTGGCGGTGGAAATGGAAACAACAGCATTATACACATTAGCGGCAAAATTCGGGCGAAAAGCGTTATCTGTTTTAACAGTGAGCGATCATATTATTACTGGAGAAGAAACAACGGCAGAAGAAAGACAAACGACCTTTCATGAAATGATGGTTATTGCTTTAGAGGCAGCGATACGATAGTATGAGGCAATCGGAGTATGTATACCTCGATTGCCTCATACTACTGAAAGTCTGATTGCCAAAATTGAGTGAAATCGATGTTTTGGTGAACCAAACTTTCACTAAAATCATTCAAATCATACGTAGTCCTAGTTTGTTTTTTATGAAATAATGGGAACGAAGAAAGAAGTAAGGTGAAATAATGAAAAAAATAAAATGGTTTGTGGTGTTGCTGCTGACTATAACAACTGCATGTACAAGTAATAAAGAAACAGAACAGATTAAAACACCAAAGACAGAAGAAAATACAAAACAACCAGTGGAGCAAGTAAAGCCCAGTCCAACCGAGCCAAAACAGCCAGAAGAACAAGCAACATCTAATTCTACAGAACAAAAACCAACAGTCACTCCAAATGAAACAAAGCCTGTGAATGGCAACACACAAGAAACAACAAAAAAACTAACTATCCAAGACCCAGAAAATATTTTATCACTTGTGACAAAAAAACAATTACTACCAAGTGATTATATTCCAAAGGATTTGAGTGTACCAAATGTTGTGTTTTCCTTTGGAGATGCCAAAGTAGAGAAAAGGCATATGCGAAAAGAAGCAGCGGATGCTTTAGAGAAATTATTTAAATCCGCAAAAAAGGATAAAATTAATTTAGCGGCAGTTTCTGGTTATCGCTCTTATAAACGACAAGAAGAAGTGTATAATGCCGAAGTGAAACAAAAAGGTGCGGCAGAGGCATCACGCTCCGTTGCATACCCTGGTGAAAGTGAGCATCAAACTGGTCTTGCTATGGATGTTTCGGCACCTTCTGTTCACTATGCATTAGTTCAATCACTTGGAGATTCAATAGAAGGAAAATGGCTTGCAGAACATGCACATGAATATGGATTTATTATTCGCTATCCTCAAAGTAAAGAAAATATTACAGAATACAAATATGAACCTTGGCATTTAAGATATGTTGGTGTGGATGTGGCAAAAATTATTTATGAAAATGGTTTTACATTAGAAGAATATTTTTCAAGGTAAGAAGTGAGAAAGGGGCAAACGGGGTATTTTTAACCCGTTTGCCCCTTTCTGATGTCTGGAACTGAATATTGAATTGGTAAACAACATGATGTAGGCTTAAATGATAAGCAGTTGTTTGTTCATAGTGTAAAAAAACACTACTACTTCTTTGACATATATTGTAAAATAAGAAGTTGGAGAACATATTATAACAATTTTATTTTTAGTTATAGACATCAAAGAAAGGTGGTTTTTTTATGTATCAATTATTTGAATCGCTGTTACAAAAAATTAATGACTTTGGACATGAGCGATTCACAAGCTATTATTTACTATTTCAAGTACTTTTGTTTGTCGCACTACTGGCATGGCAAACATATAAAATTGTGTTAGAAAGCGTTGTGCTTAAACAAGCGAAAGCTATCTTAGTAGGAGTTTCTAAGGCGCACGGGATTGAAAAAGTAGAAGCAGATTTGCAAAGCTTCTTTGTACGTCAAAAAGTAAACTCGAAATATAAAATGCTCTGGAATCGTTATTATGAGCGAATTATTGAACGCCAAGGAAATGAGCAAATAAAAATCGAGCCATTTTTTGGCTATGATGTAATGTATCATTTTATGGCACAACGTTCCTTAATGGATATTGGTGGAACATTATTTATTACACTTGGAATTTTAAATACATTTATTGGGCTTTCTGTTGGGATGGCAAATTTAAGTTTAGGTGATGCTGATGCGATGCGTGTTGGGATTACGACCTTACTTGGTGGAATGAAAACAGCATTCTATGCTTCTGCTCTTGGGGTTGTATTGTCACTTCTTTGGATGTTTTTTGACCGTATTTTATCTAGCACAATTGAATCTAGTATTGACTGGCATTCAGAAAGATTAGATTTTCTACTTAGTGCCGATGATGAAGAAGTATTTTTAAATCGTTTAGAATCACTTACTCGTAATCAAACAGAGCAAATGAACAAGGTTTTATCTGATGTATTTACAAAAACAATGCAACCAATCACTACATCATTTGGAGCAATGCAAACAAGTATGGAATCACAAGCAAAAATGATGGAACAGCAAATGGAAATGAGTAAAACAACTGGTGCAGACATGACTAAGCAATTAATTGACCAAGTAACAGGTGGTACAGAACAGTCTATTTCACTTTTAACAACGTTGATTAATGATTCACAAGGCCTGCAAAAAGCAATGATGAGCACAATGGATAAAGTGGTTAGTAGTTTTTCTGATACGGAACAAAGACAGACATCTATGATTAAACAAACGGATAATATGATGGGGCATTTTGACAATATTGTTCGTGAGATGAACACGATGCAAAATACATACAATGATGCATCTACCTACATGGTTGATTTAGGTAGTTCTTTTAAGCAAATGCAACATTTAGCTTTGGAACAATTACCCGTGCAACAACAAGTAATGCAAAGTAATATTTCTCTAGCATCTAAATATGAAAATGTTGTAGAAAGTTTTGCAAGTTTTCAAGGGGATGTCGAGAAGAAATATGAGCAATTGCTCAATCAATTAGTAACCGTATCCCTCACCTTATCTGATTCATTTAAAGATATGTCTAGTAATTTTACAAGAACATTAAGCACGCAACAAATGACACTAACGGAATCAGAAACACTACTTAAATTGATTGGACAATCAACAGAAACGATTTCGCCATTTGCCAATGACTTCCATAATCTACTTGTAACGATTAAAACTTTGCAAGAACAGATCATAATGATGGAAAAAACTCAAGCTGAGTTGCTTCCAGAACTCATTGGACTTCGTGAAGATACAACAAAAACAACGCTAGCAACATTGGATACAACGAAAAGTTATATGGGTGATATGAAAGATCAAATGGATATAATGAGAGAAAATTGGACAGATACAAAAGAAATATTTGGTAGTACAACAAAAGCGTTAAATTCATCAATGAAAGAATTTGCTGATAATGTTGATGCAGGTTTAACAAAAACATATCACCATTTTGATGAAACATTGAAATTAGCAGTTTCCAATGTAACCGATTTAATTGAACAGTTTAGTGACATCCAAGCGGATTTTATTGAGGAAGTAGGAAATATCACAGATACCATGCGTAAAGCTAATCGGAGTCGGCTATGAAAAAGCGTGGAAAAAAACTTCATGATCCATGGGTAGCCTATGCTGATTTAATGAGTGCTTTACTGCTAGTGTTTGCTTTACTATTAACATTTGTCATTATGGACTACAAAGAAGCAATGGCAGATAAAGAGCAGCAAATTAAAGAAATTACCTCGACAAAAGAAAATATTATTCTTGCCTTATCTGAGGCGTTTAAAAAATCCAATGTTGCGGTAGACATTGATAAAGCAACAGGAGCAATTCGTTTACCAGGGAATGTTCTGTTTGATAAAAATTCAACCGAAATCTCCGATGACGGAAAGACTTTTTTGAAATCATTTATTCCGAAATATGTTGGGATTTTATTACAACCGAAGTTTCGAGATTCGGTATCTAATATTATTATTGAAGGACATACAGATAAAAACGGAACATACTTGTACAATATGGAGCTTTCCCAAGCTCGTGCCTATTCTGTGTTTCAGTATATTTATAGTGATGACTTTCCAAAGTTTACTGAGGAAGAAGTGCTGAAAAAATATGTAACTGCCAATGGTCGTAGTTTTAGTGTTCCGCTAACAGGTGCGAATGGTAAATACGATGAAAATCGCTCTCGCCGAGTAGAATTCTTATTTCGTTTGAAAGAGGATGAAGCGATTAAAGAAATTGGGAAATTGGTGAAAGAATGAAGTACGAATATGAGCCTGCCGTTTTACGGGCATGGATGAGAGAAAATCGTAGACCATTACGGAACAAAGTCGATGAGAATGTCAGAAAGAGAAATGAAAGTTGGATGGAATCACTTGTTTCCGAATTTCGGCAAGTGGAGTACAAAACAGCCATTGATTTTAGAACTTGGGTACAAACACTCAATCGCCGTCAAAAATTATTACTTCCTAGTCTATACCACACAAGATTAAAAAATGAGATTCGTGAAGAAATGCTCAAAGTTATGAAAGAAGTAGCGGAAACAGAAAGACGTTCATTCCGCTTTCTTCTCAATGCGACTTATCAAACGGGTGACTTTGAAAACCTTTGGAAAATTGTCAAACATTCCTATGACAATCATCACTACTGGATAATCAAACGCTGGAAAAAAGAAAATGCCGATATAGAAGTATGGCAGAAATTTTTAGCATCTTTGAACCCAACAAACTATTTGGCTATGCATACGGTACACAGTGGGCATCGTGTCCATCATGTATTAGAAAAGTTCTACTTAACAGAAGGATTTGTTGCCTTTAGAGAAGTAGCAATGCATATGTATAAATACGCCAAAGAATCTTTTTTCATAACAGAGCAACAATTATTTATGAAGCACTTTGACACAGCTACCAATATGGAACAGCAAAAAATGGTTGATTATTTGTTAAAAAAATGTACGATAAATAAAGTACAAACTATTGGACGACTTGTTTTTGAAAAAATAAAAACATACAGACGTAAGCCAATGTTATGGCGGACTGTTGGTGACGAAGAAAAAAAACGTTTTGCTCGCTGGATGATGAATTATGGTGTGGAAGAATTTTTTATAGGTGGATTAGACCAAACGAATGAACGGTTTCAATATTGGAAACGGTATTTACACCGTCTGGAAGATTTAGTCATTATGGATAAAAACACAACTTTAATTATGTATTTTTCTGATTGTGTCATTGTCGAAGTTTTAGGGCGTGGGGCTGTGTATGTGTATGAGAATAAAGTTTTCTTTAAGCACTTCCAACCAACACTGGACAAAATGCTAGATGAGAAGGAAACAGAAGGAGAAATTAGAAGGAACAAAAGATTTCAACTTTCAGACAGAACGCTTGCCCTTGGATTTCTTGTACATGGTGGTGGCTGGAAAATTAATCTAGATAAATGGTTTGAGAGCAATCTTGGTTGGATTATAGATGAAACGATTCTAAAAAAAGAACGAGAAGATTTAGTACGTACTGATCGGAACTTCCTTAAATTCCATACAGAAGAATTTGAGAGAGAATGGATAGAAGAAAAGTTACTTACAGAAATTGATGAAAAAGAATACGAAAGATTGAAAAAAAAGGATTCTTTTTCCAAAGCATAAAATAGTTCTTATTTGTAGGAGGAAAAAAATATGGATGGAAAACGTGCAGTTATCTATTTGATAGCTTTCACTGTACTTATGGTTATTGCGATTACGATTGGAACCAAAATATTCTTCAGGTATTTAGAGTCAAATTCGCTTGAACAAATAAGCGAAATAGTAAGTAAAACATCTATATTAAAATTGTAGAAAAAAACAAGGGGCAAAAAGCTTCTTGTTTTTTTTATGTAAAAAGAATGGTTAAAAAAAATGGTATACGAGAAATGTTTATCGGAATTTTAGCTCGCTCGAAATCATTCGAGAAATCTTTTTATATTATTACATAAAAAACAGTGTTCTAAATAAAAAAATTCTAATCCAGTTTCATCACAACTTTTATTTTTTAAAAATGAGATTCTTCTTGTGTTATAGGGATGTGGAAATCTTTTCTTGTCATATCAATATTCTCTTTGTCCCAAACACCGTATTGATAATCATAACCCCATAATCAGTTCATATATATAAAAGGATGAGCTTTAAATCGAAAGGGGATTAAAAAGTGAAAGAACATACACCTAAACTCAGAATGGATGTGGAGCCGTATTTCTATGCGGAATTGCAAACGTTAGTGAACAAGGAACTTATTGTAGAAACAACTTCTGGAAATGTTCAAGGGGTTTTAAAAAGTGTTTTTCCCGACTATGTTACTTTGAAAACAAATGAAACGTCATTTTGTATTCGTATAAAAAAAATTGTGTGGATTACAAAGTAAGGGGGAGAACTATGTTTGAACGCTCAAATAAATTATTAATTGAATTGCCAAAAGCAACATATGCTGATGCAAATGCGGCGGCAGCTGTGCAGGAACTTCTTGGTGGGAAATATGGAGAAATGTCTACGCTTAATAATTATTTATTTCAATCTTTTAATTTCAGACAGAAGAAAAAATTAAAACCATTTTATGATTTAGTGGCGAGCATTACAGCCGAAGAAATTGGTCACGTAGAACTAGTAACAGCAGCCATTAATTTATGTTTAACAGGATCTACGCATCGAGGAGATCCAGATACGGCACCACTACAAGATGGAGTAAATAAGAGAAATACGTATCATTTTATTGCAACAGCTCAAACAGCATTACCTGGTGATTCAATGGGAAGATCATGGACTGGCGATAACGTTTTTAATAGTGGGAATTTGGTTTTAGATTTGCTTCACAACTTTTTCTTAGAATGTGGAGCAAGAACGCATAAAATGCGTGTGTATGAGCTAACAAATCATCCAGTTGCAAGAGAAATGATTGGTTATTTGCTTGTGCGTGGTGGTGTGCATGTATTGGCGTATGCAAAAGCATTAGAAATCGCTACTGGTGTAGACGTGAAAAAAATGTTGCCAATTCCCAATTTAGATAATAGTTATTTTGATACAACAAGGAAGTATGAAGCAGAAGGAGTTAATCGTCGCCTGTACACATTTAGTAAAGAAGATTTTCGAGGAATTTCCCAAATTTGGAAAGGTACACATCCAGATGGTGGAGAACTTGAAGTTATTTATGGATCGCCAGTAGGAGCACCAATGTACGATTTAGAAAAAGTGCCAGAAGAATTTGCTCCGGGAATTTCTGAAGAGGATTTTTTAGAAATTGCCAAAAGATTACAAAGATCAGCAGGAATGTAAATATTGTAGAGAAAATTCGTCGAGGAATTAATCTTTGGCGAATTTTTTGTGAAAAGCAAATAAATCAAAAGGAGATGTATTTAAATGGATGGAAAAAGCAACCAATTTCTAAACAGATTAAACTTTGTTCTAAATAATCAAAGTGATTTAAAAATTTTTTAACAGCATTACTAGAAGAGGTAATTATGATACAATAAGTTTTGATAAGTTGGAAAATGAAAGAAGAGTGGTGGGTATGATTAAAATTCATCCAATGAGTATGACCATTATTATTGGAACATTATTTTCACGTCTTGCAACATTTATGGCAATTCCATTTTTAATTATTTATTTGACTCATTCAAAAGGAATTTCACCAGCAGTAGCAGGGGGAATTATTGGTATTAGTTCAATTGTAGGTTTGTTTGGTGGATTTATTGGTGGATTTTTGTCTGATCGTTATGGTAGAAAAGTAATTATGATTACTTCTATTATAATGTGGGGATTTGTATTTATTGGTTTTGCTTTGGCAAATAGTGTAGGTGAATTTTTTTTATTGAACGCATTAAATGGATTATGTCGTTCTTTTTTTGAACCTTCTTCACGGGCGTTAATGTCTGATATTACACCAAAAGAGCAAAAACTAATGGTATTTAATTTGCGGTATGCGGCTATTAATGTTGGAGCAGCTATTGGTCCATTAATTGGTTTTATACTTGGAGCTGCAACATCCACATCTGTTTTTTGGATTACTGCTATTGTTTATTTTATTTATGGAGTTGCTTTATTAATTGCCTTTAAACTATTTTCGACAGAAGGATTAGAAGAGAATCAAGAGCGTGTAACAATTGTTGATACGGTAAAAGTGTTGTATGCAGATAAATTTCTGATGGTTGCTATTATTGGTATGATATTTGGGGTTGCTGGATATTCACAATTTAGTTCAACGATTCCACAATATTTGTCTAGTTCCTCTTTGTTTGTTGATGGTAAGAAGTTATTTACAATTATTATTATCGTTAATGCAATTACGGTGCTTCTTGTACAATATCCAGTTTCAAGAATTGGAAAATATACAACACCGCTAACATCAATTATGTTAGGTACATTGACAACTTGTATCGGGCTTGGAATGTTTGGGATGTCCGCACATATATGGTGGTTAATTGTAGCGATGATTATTTTTACAATTGGTGAAGTGATGATGTTTACTATGACTGATTTATTTGTTGATGGAATTGCCAATCCACAAATGAAAGGAGCGTATTTTGGGGCAATGGGTTTTACATCTATTGGTAATGCCATTGGACCATGGGTTGGAGGAACGTTATTTATGGAGTTTGGGGCACATGATGGAGAAAAATTATTCTTAGTTTTGTCGCTTTTTAGTATGATAGGTTTCTTTTGTCTGTTGGGTCTACAAAAATATATAAAAAAGCAACAACCATTGAACTATAAAAATGTTATGTAAAGAAGGATAGGAAATGATAACAATAAAAGACGTGCAAGCTGCACACGAAAGAATGAAATCAATTATCCATGGAACAGCTATTCAGTTTTCACAAACATTCAGCAACATTTCAGGGAACAGTATTTATTTAAAGTTAGAGAACTTCCAAAAGACGGGTTCATTTAAAGTACGTGGTTCATTTAATAAAATTATGTCACTGACAGAAGAAGAAAAATCGAGAGGAGTTATTGCTGCATCCGCTGGAAATCACGCTCAAGGTGTGGCGTATGCTAGTAGTATTTTTAATATTAATTGTACCATTGTCATGCCAAAAGGAGCACCACTAAGCAAAATTGAAGCAACAGAAAGTTATGGTGCAAATATTATTCTTCATGGCGATGTATTCGATGATGCCTTAGCATATGCACTACAATTAAAAGAAGAAACTGGAGCAACTTTTGTTCACCCATATGATGATGAAGGTGTTATTATGGGGCAAGGAACAATAGCTTTAGAGATTTTAGAAAAAATGCCAGATGTCGATGTTGTGCTTTGCCCTGTTGGTGGTGGTGGTTTACTTGCAGGGATATCCGCTGTATTAAAACAACATAATCCAGCTATTCAAGTATATGGTGTAGAATCACTGGCGTGTCCAGGAATGTCCACAGCCATTCAAAAAAACAAACCAGTTGTTGTCAATTCCACAGATACGATTGCCGATGGAATTTCGGTTAGGAAACCGGGAGAATTAACCTATGAATATGTATCTAAATATGTAGATGGAATCGTTTGTGTGGAAGAAGCAGAAATTTCTCGCACTATGCTTTATTTGCTTGAGCGAAATAAAATGTTAGTGGAGGGGGCAGGGGCGTGTTCGGTAGCGGCTATTGTTTCAAAAAAATTACCATTTAGAGGAAAGAAAATCGTTTGTATTATAAGCGGTGGAAATACGGATGTTACACTGCTTTCGAGAATTATTGAGCGAGGGCTAGTGGAATCAGGGAGATTTGTTACATTTTCAACTGTTGTTTCTGATAAACCGGGTCATTTAAGTCAATTACTTAGAATTATGGCAGAAGCAGAAGCAAATGTTATTTCCGTTGATCATCAACGTGTTGGAAATAGGGTTATGCTGGGGCAGGCGGAAGTAGTTTGTTCAATTGAAACGAAAAATCGGGCACATATGGATAAAATTTATCAAACATTAATTAAAGAAGGATATGCTATTAGGATTTTAGATTGAATTCAAATGATGTAGGTAAAATTTTTAAATCAAACGTTATATAAGGATGTGGTAAACAGGGTATTTTTTATCTCTGTTGCCACATCCTTTCTGCATTTTTTATTAATTTTGTTATCATTTAAAGGCACTCTGCATATATTAAAATAACAATGTTAGGAAATATAACATAAAACGTGAGGGGAAGTTACAATGATAACAGTAAAAAGTATTGAACAAATAATAACAGAGAAAAATGTGGAACTACTTCATTTACAGTTTGTCGATATAGAGGGAATCTTAAAACAAGTAACGGTAACAGCTACTCAATTAGAGGATGTTATTGATGGGAAAATTATGTTTGATGGCTCATCCATTCGAGGATTTACGCCAATTAATCGTTCAGATTTATATTTGCTTCCTGATATACAAACATTTGCTGTGTTGCCATGGTCAGTTGAATCAGGGTTTGCAGAAGCGAGATTTTTATGTAGTGTTATATATGAAGATGGGGGGCTATTTGAAGGGGATACTCGTAATGTATTAAAGGGACTTATGAAACGAGCAGAAGAAAAAAATTATACAATTATGGTTGGAGCAGAGCTAGAATTTTTTCTTTTTAAAGAGAAATTAACGCCACAAGATGATGGGGGGTATTTTGAAACATCTCCAAATGATCTAGGGGAGATAGTTCGTTTGCATATTTATCGAGCGTTGAAAGAAATGGGATTTATTATTGAAGCACTTCATCATGAAGTAGCACATGGTCAACACGAAATTAATTTTCAATATGCTAATATACTTCAAGCGGCAGACAATGCCATTACGTATAAATGGGTAGTCAAAACGATTGCTGCAAAGTATGGGTTACATGCCTCATTTATGCCAAAACCAATTTTCGGGATAAATGGTTCAGGAATGCACACAAATATTTCGTTATTTAAAGATGATACAAATTTATTTTTTGATAACGATGATACAAATAAATTGTCTAGTTTAGCCTATTCTTTCCTTGCGGGAGTTCTTGATAACATTAAACAAGTCGTTGCGATAACGAACCCTCTAGTTAATTCGTATAAGCGGCTTGTTCCAGGATATGAAGCACCTTGTTATATCGCATGGTCAGCTTCCAATCGTTCTGCATTAATTCGCATTCCAGCAAAACGAGGTAAGGCAACACGTATTGAACTACGCTCTCCTGATCCATCAGCAAATCCATATTTAGCATTTGCGATGATTAGTGAAGCTGGTCTGGACGGGATAGAAAGACAACTTCATGCACCAACTTCGATTGATGCAGATATTTTTCATATGTCAGAAGCAGAACGAATAAACAGAGGAATTGATTATTTGCCAAATAGCCTAGAAAGAGCAATTGAACAATTAGAAACGGGTTCTCTTGGGAAAAAAGTTTTGGGGATTCATGCCTATGAAAATTTTGTTTCCTTGAAAAAGAAAGAGTGTGAAGAATTTAGAATGACAGTTCACGAATGGGAAACGGAACGGTATTTAAACTATTAGAATATAATAAGATTGGACCAGAAATCCTTTTAGTGAAATGAACCATTCATTTTATGAGTCTTAGATAGTCGGAATATTTTTACTCCGATTGTCTAAGACTCATTTTTGTGGTATGTGTATCTATATAAAACAAGAATGATTTTTCGACATAGCTATATCCCAATACGTTGAAGCACTTGATGTGAAAATAGAGAAATATGCTTAAAAAAGAACTAAGGAACGAATGTCCTCATGTGTGGCTTAAATCTCGTATGTAATCATGTCGTGATTTTAAACTTTAGATATATATTTGTTGAAAATATATAAAAAATACAACAAAACTAAATAACTACTTAATTTTTCATACCATAATATGTTATTATTAAACTATAAGAAATACTAGAGAGGGGTATGGGCATGTACAATAAGCAGTTGGAAATAACAGATACGTTAGATGTTAGCACAATGAAATTTTTTATTTGGTCCACAACAATTCTTCCGACAAAAGAGCCAGGTTGGAGAATTGCAAACGAGGGGTTTGAATATGATATTTCCGCACATATTACACCAAATGATACAGGATATGTATGGAAAATAAAAATTCTTGATGACAACATAGAGTTACAAGATGAAGCAGAATCTTTAACGGGAGTTTTTTGTGCTGTTGCCTATCAATTAGCGGATTTATTGAATGCCGAACATCTCAAAACCATTCCACATTACATTGAAGAATTACGAGCATTACCAGATGGAACAAAATCAACAAATTTCTTTGTGAATGTAGGATTTCTAAAGTTTGAGTTAGAAGATGAGTATTATGCTCACCATGTTGGACATATTTATTTGGACTATTTCTATAAACGTAAAGAACGTCAAGTTGTTATTTTTGATACAGATGCTGGGCTTGTGGGAAGTTCTAATAGTGACACAAGATATCCTTTAGAGCATATGTATGGGTATTTGAGAGAAAAACATACTCAATAAAAAATGGTGAGTGGCTCAATGTTGCCCACTCACCATTTTTTATGATGAACTCAAATATTTTGTTAATGAACAATTATTTCTACTGATTTAATTTGGTTTGATTTTTTTTCAATAACTTTTAATTGATAAGTATCTATATAAACTGTTTCATCTTCAATAATATCTGGATTATTCGTCAGTATCCAGCCAGCTATTGTATCAACATCATCTTCAGGAATATTTAGATGTAGCAAACTATTAAGCTCACTTATTGATACTTTACCATCTACAATTTTATGTGTATCGCTAATATGTTGTATAGCGGGTTTTTCATTAAAATCGTATTCATCTTTGATTTCACCAACAATCTCTTCTAATATATCTTCTAATGTAACCATACCAGATGGTCCGCCATATTCATCATAGAGCACAGCTACTGAAATATGGGATTTTTGCATTTTTAGTAGTAAATCATAGAGTGGAATCGTTTCAAATAATTCTAAAACTGGACGTGTATTTTTTCTAAGTACAGTGGTATCTTCTTTGTTAAAATATAAATCTTTTACATTTAGCATACCTAACACAATATCGTTATCTTCACCAAATATGGGATAACGTGTATGTTTCTCTTTTTGGATTATCTGTTCATGTCTTTCCGCCGTATCACCTACATATAAACCAACAATTTCTCTCCTTGGAATCATAATCTCTCTTGCTGTTCGATTATCAAATTCAAAAATATTATTCACATATTTATGTTCTGCTTGATTGATCTCACCTTGTTCATAACTTTTAGAAAGAATTAATCGTAATTCTTCTTCTGAATGAACTTCATCGTGTTCAGAAGCTAGCCCTAAACCAAACCAACTTGTAATTTGACGAGCAGAACTATTTAATACCCAGATAAATGGAAACATTATTTTATAAAACAACATTAATGGTCCAGCAAATAAAAGAGTGACAGCTTCTGCTTTTTGTATCGCAAATGTTTTTGGAGCGAGTTCCCCAACAACAACATGTAGAAAAGTAATGACACTAAAAGCAATAATAAATGATATTGTATTTGCTACTCCACTAGAAAGATGTAGACTTTCAAAAACGGGTTTTAATAAATAATGAATAGTTGGTTCACCAAGCCAACCTAAACCTAAAGATGTTACGGTGATACCTAACTGACACGCAGATAAATATTCATCTAAATTGGAAGTAACTTTTTTTGCTGATTTTGAACCTTTTTTACCTTCTGATACTAATTGATCAATTCGACTTCCACGGACTCTAATCATTGCGAATTCAGAAGCAACGAAAAATCCTGTCAGTGCGATTAAAAAAAATACGATCAATATCTTTAAAATTTCCAACTATTTCCCTCCGTTTTTATATAGCTCTCCACTTAAAGAAAAGAGAGTAGTGTTTGAAGCAGTTCAGATGTTTGGGATGTTAACTGTTGAATGATTTTTTGTTTTTGTTCCACCGTTACGTTTTCTAATAAATATTTTAGTTGAGATAATTCTTGTTGCAGCTGTGTCATATAAACAGTTATTCTTTCGGTAAGTGGGGAAATATTATGCTCCACTATCCATTTTTTTCTATCTAAAATACTTTTTATTTTTTGTAGAGGTAAATGCATCTGTTTACAGTGCTCAATAAATTTCAGTGTTTCTAAGGTACTGTCATCATAAAAACGATGTCCTGTTTCTGAACGTTTTGGTTCAAGAAGTCCTAAGTTTGTATAATAATCAATTGTTCTTTTTGAAACGCCAACTTCTTTGGCAAGTTCGCCTATTTTGTAGATAACCCCATCGGTTTCACACTCCTTATTAATTAAGTATGGAAAAGTCGGTGAAAAAATGCTCTGATTGTCCTATACCATATTATCAATTATATATGTCTTTTAAAAAAATATACAGTAGAACGTTTCGTTTTTATTGGAAAAATATAATTAAATTCACTGAAAAATATTTTGAAATTTAAAGCCTAACTGCTATAATCAAATAAGGAGGGTGAAATGGCAGAAAAATCCTTAAGAAATCGTATTATTGATGCATCTTTACATTTATTTGAGATACAGGGTTATCATGGCGTAACAGTTGATCGAATTATTGAGGAAACTTCTTCATCAAAAGGAGGTTTTTATCATAATTTTAAATCAAAAGATGAATTGTTATATTTCATCCATGATGAGTTTATTACGTATGCTTTAACGAAAGCAAAAGAAGCATACGAAACGCACACAACTTCAACAGAACGAATTTGCACGATTGTTCAATTTTTTCTCCAAGTGTTTGACTTGTATAAGTCGCACATTACTGTTTTCTATCAAGAAAGCGTTTACTTAAAACCTGAGTACTCAGAACTAATTAAGAAAAAAAGAAAAGAATTTAAGCAAATTTTATTTCGTGTCTTACAAGAAGGGGTAGAATCAGGAGAATTCCGCACGGAGTTACCTGTGAATATCACAACAATGTCCATTATTGGCATGATTAATTGGACATATAAATGGTATAGAAAAGACGGAGAGATGTCGATAAACGAAATTACAGATGTCTTTACTGACCTTATTATTCACTCCATTGTCCATGAAGACCGAAGAGAGAACGAACAAGTTACTCAATTTTTTATTAAAAATCGTTGAAATCGGAGATATCCGTTTTTTATACAATCATAATAAGACCGACCAGTCTGTCTTATCCACTAACTAAGGAGGAATTACAATGAATTTTGAATTAAACGAAGACCAAAAGATGTTTCAAAAAACGGCACGTGATTTTGCAGAGGCAGAAATTATGCCTCACGCACAAGAGTTAGATAAGCATTCTAAATTTCCAATCAACACATTTAAGAAAATGGGTGAACTAGGTTTCTTTGGCATTCCATTTCCAGAAAAATATGGTGGTGCAGGAGCTGATACAATTGCGTATGCCGCTGTGGTAGAAGAAATTGGTCGTGCTTGTGGAGGAACTGGTCTTAGTTATGCTGCCGCTGTTTCCCTTGGAGCAAGTCCAGTTTATTATTTTGGAACAGAAGAACAAAAACAAGAATGGCTTGTGCCAATGGCAGAAGGAAAAACATTTGGTTCATTCGGTTTAACAGAACCAAATGCTGGATCTGATGCAGGGGGAACACAAACTCGTGCCGTACTTGAAGGTGACGAGTATGTCATTAATGGAGAGAAATGTTGGATTACAAACGCTAGTTTTGCTCGTCAAGTTATTGTAACGGCTGTTACAGGTAAAGATGATCGTGGTAAAAATGTCATTGGTGCATTCCTTGTTCCAACAGATTCAAAAGGTTTTACAATTCGTTCTGAATACGACAAAATGGGCGTACGGGCATCTGATACGTGCGAATTAATCTTGGAAGATGTTCGTGTACCAAAAGAAAATATTCTTGGTGACTTAAGCAAAGGCTTCAAACAATTTTTATATACACTAGATGGTGGAAGAATTTCGATTGCGGCATTATCGGTTGGGATTGCTCAAGCAGCTTATGAAAAGGCACTACAATATTCAAAAGAACGCAAACAATTTGGAACGACACTATCTTCATTCCAAGCAACACAATTTAAATTAGCAGATATGGCAATGTATCTTGACTTAGCAAGAACGGCTGTCTACAAAGCGGCTTGGCTAAAAGATAACAACAAACCATTTGGTAAAGAAGCGGCTTTTGCGAAACTCTTTGCATCCGAAAAAGGATTTTGGATTTGTAATCAAGCCATTCAAATTCATGGTGGTAATGGTTATATGAAAGAAACAGGAGTAGAGCGTCATTTGCGTGACATTAAATTAATGGAAATTGGCGAAGGAACATCAGAAGTACAACGCATTGTTATTGCTAGACATATTGGCTGTTAAATACAAGGGGGTATTTGTATGGCAGAATTGATGAGTGTCACAGTTGGTGAACTGTTAGAGCAACAAGCAAAACAATATCCAGACCATGAAGCACTTGTTTACTATGATAGAGGTTTACGTTTAACCTATGAACAATTTAATGAACAATGTAAAACAGTAGCAAAAGGTTTTATTGGATTAGGAATTGAAAAGGGCGAAAATGTAGCAATTTGGGCATCAAATGTACCAGAATGGGTCACATGTCAATTTGCGACTGGAAAAATGGGAGCCGTACTTGTTACCGTAAATACAAGTTACCGAAAACAAGAACTTAACTTTTTATTACAACAGTCAGAAGCAACAACGATTGTTTTAATAGAAAAATTTCATGATCATTCCTATATTGAAACGTTGTATAGTGTCGTTCCTGAACTTAAAATAAGTGAACCGGGGAAATTAAACTCTAAGGTGTTGCCACATTTACGTAATGTAATTGTGTTAGGTGAAGTTAGTTATCCTGGTACATACAGTTGGAATGATTTGTTAAAGACAAGTGAACAGGTTTCTGACACACAGCTAGTGGAACGATCCAGTTCATTGCATCATTCCGATGTCATTAATATGCAATATACATCAGGCACAACTGGATTTCCTAAAGGAGTTATGTTGACTCATGATAATGTAATTAACAACGCCTACAATATCGCCCAGTGTATGAATTTAGTTCAAACTGACCGGATGTGTATTCCTGTTCCGTTCTTCCATTGCTTTGGATGTGTTATTGGAACAATGGCGGCAGTATCTGTTGGAGCAACAATGGTACCACTTGAGAAATTTGATCCTCGTTTAGTTTTAGAAATTGTCGAGCAGGAGAATTGTACTGTCTTACACGGTGTTCCAACCATGTTTATTGCTGAACTCAATCATCCTGATTTGGATTCTTTTAAACTAACAACACTTCGGACAGGTGTAATGGCAGGAGCAAATTGCCCGATGGAAGTCATGACTCAAGTTATTGAAAAAATGGGAGCAAAAGAAATAACGATTGCTTACGGACAAACGGAAGCATCGCCAGTTATTACCCAAACAAGACCAACTGATTCTTTAGAACTTCGCACAGAAACTGTTGGAAGAGCATTACCAAATGTCGAAGTGAAAATTGTAAATCCAATTAATAATGAAGAAGTTCCTGTACATACACAAGGAGAATTATGTTCACGGGGCTACCACATTATGAAGGGTTATTATAATAATGAAGCGGCAACAGGAGAAGCAATTGATGATGAAGGCTGGTTACACACAGGTGATTTAGCAACAATGGATGAGCAAGGTTATGTGAAAATTACAGGTCGTTTAAAAGACATGATTATTCGTGGTGGTGAAAACATTTATCCACGAGAAATTGAGGAATTTTTATATACGCATCCAGATGTATTGGATGTTCAAATTGTTGGCGTACCTGATGAAAAGTACGGGGAAGAAGTCATGGCATGGGTTCGTTTGAAACCAGAAAAAACATTAACGGAAGCAGAACTAAGAGAGTTTTGTGTGGAAAGAATTTCTCGTCATAAAATTCCACGATACATTTCATTCGTAGATCAGTATCCAATGACGGCATCAGGAAAAATACAAAAATACAAACTTCGTGAACAAGCGATAGAGCAACTAAAATAGTAGCAGAGTGAGTGATAATAATGTTTAAAAAAATATTAATTGCCAATCGTGGCGAAATTGCTAGACGTATTATAAAAACATGTAAAAGACTTGGCATTCAAACGGTTGCCATTTACTCAGAAGCAGATAATAATGCTTTACACGTTCGGGAAGCAGATGAAAGTTATGAAGTTGGTAAACCGAGAGTAAATGAAAGCTATTTACAAATGGATAAAATTATTGAAGTAGCAAAGGCTGCCAATGTAGATGCGATTCATCCCGGTTATGGTTTGTTATCTGAAAATGCCGAGTTTGCCCGTAAATGTGGGAAAGCAAATATTGTTTTTATCGGACCAAAGGCAACTACAATTGAAGCAATGGGAGATAAAATCAATGCCCGTTTAACAATGAGTGAAGCAGACGTGCCAATTGTTCCAGGAAAAACAACACCGCTTTCTGACGTTGAAGAGGCAGTAAAACTTGCAGAAGAAATTGGCTATCCAGTGATGTTAAAAGCATCCGCAGGTGGTGGCGGTATTGGTATGCAACTTGCTACCGATGAAGAAAACTTACGAAAAATATACGATGGAACAAAGACGAGAGCAGAAAACTTTTTCGGTAATGGAGCGATGTATATTGAAAAATATATTGATTCTCCACATCACATTGAAGTACAGCTTCTAGCGGATTCATTTGGAAATGTTGTTTATTTATGGGAAAGAGAATGTTCAATCCAACGCCGTAATCAAAAAGTAGTAGAAGAAGCACCGTCTCCATTTGTCGATGAGGAGTTACGAAAAAAACTTGGAGAAGTTGCTACTAAAGCGGCAAAACATATTGGTTATGTCAGTGCAGGAACAATTGAGTTTTTGATGGACGCTCAGAAAAATTTCTATTTTCTTGAAATGAATACTCGTCTGCAAGTGGAACATCCAGTAACAGAATGGATTACAGGGCTTGACCTTGTTGAACAACAGTTACTTATTGCGAGTGGTGAAAAATTATCCTTTACCCAACAAGAAGTACAGTTGACTGGACATGCAATTGAAGCTCGAATTTACGCAGAAGATCCAAAAACATTTTACCCATCTCCGGGAACGATTCAAACCGTTTCATTTCCAGAAGGAGAAAATGTACGTAATGATACAGCAATTGAAAATGGAATAGCGGTTACGCCATTTTATGATCCAATGATTGCGAAATTAATTACATATGGGGAAACTCGTGAACTAGCAATCAAGCAAATGAGCGAGGCATTGGCAACGTACAAAATTGAAGGGATTAAAACAAATATCCCAGTGTTACAAGAAATTGTGGCACATCCAATGTACGAATCTGGAAACTACACAACAAAATTTATTGAAATCATGCGAAAAAAAGGAGAATAAACATGGAAATCAAAGCATCAATGGCAGGAAATGTTTGGAAAATCGTTGTAGCGGTTGGCGAAAAGGTAGAAGAAGGACAAGATGTTGTTATTTTGGAATCAATGAAAATGGAAATTCCAATTGCGGCGGAAGAAGCTGGTACAGTTAAAGAAGTTCTGGTCAGTGAAGGCAGTTTTGTCAACGAAGATGATATTTTGATGGTGCTAGAATAAATGTACCTCCCAAAACGTGTAACAATTAAAGAGGTTGGCCCACGAGATGGATTGCAAAATGAAAGTGAATGGATTCCTACAGAAAAAAAAATCGAATGGATTGACACGATTTCAACAACAGGTATTCCGTATATTGAAATTACCTCTTTTGTCAATCCAAAATGGATTCCACAACTGAAAGACGCTGAAGAAGTTTCTGAAAAAATTAAGAGAACAAGTGGCGTGTCTTATGCGGCACTTGTTCCAAATATGCGAGGTTTAGAAACAGCACTTACATGTAATGTAGATGAAGTAGCCATTTTTATGTCAGCAACAGAAACACACAATCTAAAAAATATTAATAAATCTATTACCGATACGTTTCCGATTTTAGGAGAAGTTGCAACTGCTACAATACAAGCAGGAAAAAAAGTTCGAGCGTATGTATCCACTGTTTTTGGTTGTCCATACGAGGGCAAAACGGATATAGACAACGTCATTCGAGTAACAGAAAAACTCTTGGAAATGGGTGCTTATGAAATATCTCTTGGTGACACAATCGGAATTGCTAATCCGTATCAAGTAGAGGAAGTAATGTCTATATTAAATCGCCATTTTAAATCTGAAACATTAGCCCTTCATTTTCATAATACAAGAGGAATGGCACTTGCTAATATTGTCAAAGGACTAGAAGTAGGCATTGAAACATTCGATAGTTCCATTGGTGGAATAGGTGGTTGCCCATATGCACCTGGAGCAGCTGGAAATGTCGCAACCGAAGATGTGCTGTATATGCTTCATGAAATGGGTATTGAAACAAATATTGATTTAGAAAAAGTAAAAAATGCCGCACAGCAAATTGAAAAAAGTTTGGGCAGAGAAGTTAGTAGCCACTTTATGAAAGCGGAGGGACGAGCATGAACCATATTCAAGTAGTTTTAGAGAAATCAATCGCTAAAGTGACACTAAATCGAACGAATGCCGCAAATGCTTTATGTACAGAATTACTTCATGAACTAACTAAAGCAGTTAAAGATATTTCTGAAAATAAACAAATACGTGTGGTTATTCTAACTGGTAGTGGTGAAAAAGCATTTTGTGCAGGTGCAGATTTAAAAGAACGTTTAGGCATGAATGAACAACAAGTAAGAGAAACAGTTAAATTAATTGGTAGTACCATTTCGGCAGTAGAAAAGTTAGCTATACCAGTAATTTGTGCCATCAACGGTGTTGCTTTTGGCGGTGGATTAGAGCTTGCTCTTGCTTGTGACATTCGAATTGCTTCTGAACAAATGAAATGTGGGCTGACGGAAACGGCATTAGGAATTATTCCCGGTGCAGGTGGAACACAACGGCTCCCACGTTTGATTGGAATTGGCAAAGCAAAGGAAATGATTTTTACTGCAAAGCGGATTGATGCTGTTGAAGCAGAGAGAATCGGACTTGTAGAAAAAGTTGTACCATTTGCTGAACTAGACCAAACAGCTATGCAAATGGCAAAGACAATTAGTGCAAATGGACCAGTAGCTATTCGTGCCGCAAAGCGTGTTATTAGCCAAGGAATGGATGGAAGTTTAGAAGAAGGAATGAAGATTGAAGCGAGCGGTTATGAGGAAGTTATTTCGACAAAGGATCGTTTAGAGGGATTGAAGGCTTTTCAAGAGAAGCGTCCACCTGTGTATAGTGGGGAATAGTTGTGTGGTGGAAAAGGGATGGGTTATTCCTTTTCCGCTTTATTATTTTTTAATTAGAAAAATAAATACATAGAATGAGAAATGGGGATGCACAATGACAAGTGAATTAACAGAAATGCTTCTGCAAAAAGTTCAGGAAATCGAAAAAGGTGGAGCGGAAAAATATCATACAAAAAATAAAGATCAAGGGAAATTATTTGCTCGTGAACGTCTTCAATTATTATTAGACAATGGCTTAGAAAGTGAAGATGGATTATTTGCGAATTGTCTAGCTAAAGATTTACCAGCAGATGGGGTTATTACAGGCATCGGTTCCATTAATGGTCAAAAAGTGTGCGTGATTGCCAATGACTCAACGATTAAAGCGGGTTCATGGGGTTCACGTACGGTTGAAAAAATGATTCGCTTACAAGAAACAGCGGAAAAACTTCGCTATCCGCTTATTTATTTAATTGATTCAGCAGGAGCAAGAATTACCGATCAAATTGAAATGTTCCCAGGTAGACGTGGAGCAGGACGTATTTTTTATAACCAAGTAAAATTATCAGGAAAAATTCCACAAGTTTGTTTGCTTTTTGGACCATCAGCCGCAGGTGGGGCGTATATTCCAGCATTTTGTGACATTGTTATTATGGTCGAGGGTAATAGCTCCATGTATTTAGGCTCACCACGCATGGCAGAAATGGTTATTGGCGAAAAAGTAACGTTAGAAGAAATGGGTGGAGCAAAAATGCATTGCTCGACATCTGGTTGTGGAGATGTACTGGCGAAATCAGAAGAAGAAGCAATTGCGTATGCGAAAAAATATTTATCATTCTTTCCAGCAAATTACACAGAGAAATCACCAACAGTAGAAACAAAAGGACCAAGAGTGTTTGAAAAAACATTAGATGAAATTCTTCCGAAAAACCAAAATGCTCCGTTCAATATGATGGAATTAATTAATAGACTCATTGATGAAGCTTCATTTTGTGAGATTAAAAAATTGTTTGCACCTGAATTAATTACAGGACTGGCTCGTTTAAATGGAGAATCAATTGGGATTATCGCCAATCAGTCAAGAGTAAAAGGTGGCGTATTATTTCACGATACAGCAGATAAGGCAGCAAAGTTTATTACATTGTGCGATGCTTTCCATATCCCTGTATTATTCCTAGCTGATGTTCCGGGATTTATGATTGGAACAAAAGTAGAGCGAGCAGGAATTATTCGTCATGGTGCAAAAATGATTTCAGCAATGTCCGAGGCAACTGTACCAAAAATTTCTGTCGTTGTTCGTAAAGCGTATGGAGCAGGGTTGTATGCAATGGCAGGTCCAGCATTTGAACCAGATTGTTGTCTAGCATTCCCTCATGCTCAAATTGCGGTAATGGGACCAGAAGCGGCAGTAAATGCGGTGTATGCAAATAAAATTGCTGAGTTACCAGAAGAAGATAGAGCGACATTTATTGAAGAAAAACGTCAAGAATATCGTGATGATATTGATATTTATCGACTTGCTTCTGAAATGGTAATTGATGGTATTATTGAACCGAATAATCTTCGCAAAGAATTAATTCAGCGTTTTGATGCGTATCGCTCTAAATATCAACAGTTTACAGATCGGAAACATGGGGTTTACCCAGTATAGAAAGAATGAAAATCCATTCAGCGAAAAATGTTGGATGGGTTTTTTTATAAAAATATTGATGAATTAACTGTACAAGATAGAAATCAAGATGGAAAAATTATTTCATTCATAGGTGATGAACAGATATATATAATTTTTTAAAAATATGAGTTTTCTTTGCGAGTACTTACTGTCAAGCGTACCTATTACCAATTTCTACTTTTGCTAAATCAGTAATATACTACGGGTTGTTGATAATCTTTTTGTTATTCTGAGCAAAAAAAGACCTTACTGTTTATAAAACAATAGAGAACGATTAGTTGGAAATCTAAAAATTTTTCAAGAAAAAACACAAACAAAACAATGTTCTAAATAACTAATCGTAAAAATAAAAAACATATCTAAGCAGAAGTATATTGCTTATACTAAAATGATGATTTACAATTTAACTTATACATAACAAAAGGAGAGAAATAACATGAATCATTTAAAATGGGCAGAAAACAAAACACTTGCAATGGTGACGTGCGTACATACAGATGCTAAAAAATACCTTGTTAGCAATCAATTAACTGTAGGGAAAGAGTATCAGTTAAAAAACGAAACGGAGGAGTATTATTTTATTATTGATAACTCTAGGGAAATTGGTGGATATTATAAAACTTATTTTAAGAAATAGAAAAGGAATGGGCGATCATTAAAGTGAACCGTCCATAAAAAAATCTACTGGAAAGGAAAGTAAAATGAACTTAAAAGAAGAAATTCTTCCATTAAAAGAACGTGATAAACTAATAGACCGCTGGCTATTTCAGCGTTTAGAAAAAATTTTACCAAATATAATGAGAGAACATCAACTAGATATGTGGATTGTGATTGCTCGTGAATATAACGAAGACCCTGTGCTAACGAGTTTGTTTCCATCTTCCATTGATAGTTCACGAAGATTAACCATTTTTGTTTTTTCTCTAACTAATAATGGACTGGAAAGAATGGTCATTCATCCGAATCCAAGTTTTGAACCGTTTTATAAGAGAGTGTGGAATACAAAATCCGAAAATCAATGGGAATGTTTATCACGTATTGTTCAGGAAAAAAATCCCAAAATAATTGGTTTGAATACATCTAGTACATATGCGATGAGCGATGGATTAACTCATTCTTATTATAAGCAGTTAGAAGAAGCACTTGGAGAAAATCACGCAAAAAATCTAGTGTCTGCTGAACAAGTAGTAATTGGTTGGCTTAGTCAAAGGTGTGAGGATGAATTGGTTATTTATCCATATATTGTAGAAATCGCTCGCAAAATTGCTGCTGAAGCACTTTCTAATTCTGTAATTCATCCAGGAATAACAACAACAACAGATGTCGTTCATTGGATTCGTCAGCGTGTGCTTGATTTAGGGCTACAAACATCTTTTTATCCAACGGTTGATATTCAACGATGTGGAGAGTCGGAAGATCGCCTTGAGCAAACTATTATTTTATTAGGAGATATTGTTCATTTAGATTTTGGCATTCAATACTTAGGATTAGCAACTGATACGCAGTTGTTAGCTTATGTAAAAAAAATCGGAGAGCATGATGCACCAGTGGGACTCAAAAATGCCATGAAAACCGCTAATTGCTTGGAAGATATCATTGCAGAGAATTTCCAAGCAAATAGAACTGGGAATGAAGTTTTGATGTTGTCTTTACAACAAGCAAAAGCGGAAAATATACAAGCAATGATTTACTCACATCCAATTGACTACTATTGTCATGGAATTGGTCCACTTATTGGTTTATATGATAAACAAGAAGAAATTCCTGTTCGTGGTGAATTACTAATTAGAAATAATACATGTTATGCAATGGAATTTAATATTCGACAGTACATTCCTGAATGGGAGCAAGAAATTCCAATTTATATGGAAGAAACAATTACTTTTATAAATGGAAAAGTAGAATATTTAACAAAAAGACAGATGGAATTTTATTTAATTTAGTTCTAAATAACTGAATAAATTTTAATGTAACAATTTGGAAATACAGGAGATACCACTTTGAATGCTGAAGACTTGATACAGTCGTTATGCTTGCGGTAGTTTTCTTATCAGAAGTTCCTAATCCTAAATTAGCTGAAAAACAAGTGACACGGTTAATAGAATTACATAAAAAATTTACAAAAAATTGTATTAAATACTTCAAATAATAATTGGTAGTAATGGGTTAAGGAGAGTATGGAAATGTCAAAAAAACAATATGCAGTAATCGGCTTAGGACGGTTTGGGATGAGTATTGCTACAAAACTTGCTGATGCAGGAAATGAAGTACTAGCAATTGATTTGGATGAAGGGCGTATTGATGATGTAAAACAACGTGTCACTCATGCAGTTATTGCAGATTCAACCGATGACGTTACATTAAAATCAATTGGAATCCATGAAGTAGATACAGTGATTGTAGCAATTGGGGATGACATTCAATCAAGTATTTTAACGGTGTTAGTTTTAAAAGAATTAGGTGTTAGTAAAGTAATCGCAAAAGCCTTAAATAATCGGCATGGAGAAGTACTTAAGAAAGTAGGAGCAGATGTGGTTGTTTTTCCTGAACGTGATATGGGGGAGAGAGTTGCCAATCAACTGATGTCTCCAAATGTGTTAAATTATATTGAATTAGCAAAGGGATTTAGCATTGAAGAAGTAAAAATTCCTGCTAGAATGGCAGGGAAAAGTTTGCGTGACCTCGATCTTCGTGCAAAATATAATGTTAGTGTCATTGCTACTAACAACAATGGGGAAATTTTAGTTTCACCACATGCTGATAAAGTATTAAATAAAGATGATTTACTTGTTGTGATTGGAGAAAATAAAGATTTGAAAAAATTTTCCAATCTAATATAGGTTTTTTACTGAATACATGACATTTGTCATATGATACCCATGACACCTATGACTACTAAAGTTTGGGTTACTCCTATATCCTTATTATAAATAATAAAAAGGAAGGGAATAACCCAATGACTACAGAAAAAGAAAAACAAAAACAATTGAGAAAACAAATGCTTCCTTATGAAAAATCAAACACAAAGAACAGTGTTTGGCAGATGATTAATACGTTTATTCCGTTTGTAGCTTTATGGCTTTTGGCATATAAAAGCCTTGATATATCCTATTTTCTTACGTTAGCTATTAGTATTGTTGCTGGTGGATTTCTCGTGCGAATATTTATTATCTTTCACGATTGCTGTCATTACTCCTTTTTTAAAAGTCGGCGTGTCAATGACATTGTTGGAACAATAACAGGGATTATTACATTTTTTCCATATGGACAATGGCAACATGATCATTCCGTTCATCATGCAACAAGTTCCAATTTAGACAAGCGTGGTACAGGGGATATATGGTTGCTTACTGTTGAAGAGTATATAGCGGCATCAAGTTTGAAAAAATTATCTTATCGGTTGTATCGAAATCCATTCATCATGTTTGGCTTTGGACCAATTTATAGTTTTCTTATTCAGAACCGCTTTAATCGAAAAGATGCAAGGCTTAAAGAACGGCTTAATTTATACTTCACAAACGTTGCTATTGTTGCTGTAGTCAGCGTTCTAATTTGGGCGGTTGGATGGAAAGCTTTTCTGTTAGTACACGGTACGATTTTCTTAATCTCAGGTGCCGCTGGTATTTGGTTATTTTATGTACAACACACATTTGAAGATTCGTATTTTGAAGTAGATGCTTATTGGGAATATGTAAAAGCAGCAGTAGAAGGAAGCTCCTTCTATAAACTTCCGAAACCATTGCAATGGTTTACTGGAAATATTGGTTACCATCATGTTCACCATTTAAGCCCAAGAGTGCCAAACTATAAATTAGAAGAAGCACATAATAATACAGATCCTTTACACAACGTCCCAACACTTACGTTATCCACAAGTTTGGAATCGCTCAAGTTTCGTCTATGGGATGAGACACGAAAAGACTTTGTTGGATACAAAGAGGCAAAGGTCATAGCTTCAAAAAAAAGAAATATCGTTTGATTTTTAAAGCACTAGTAGGTGTTACACACGCTTGCTGGTGCTTTCTATCATTAAAAAACTGAAAGAGGTTACCAATGAAGAAAGGCTACTCTATATTTCAAAAAAACTGGGGAACATCTCCTTATATGTGGAGTGTTTTTAGCATTTTACCATTTTATTTTGTTTTTCAATCTTCTGGAACAGTTGCTAAAGTTATCGGAATTACACTAACAATTGTTTTTTTTATCTCCTACCGCTTTGCTTTTATTTCAAAAAAATGGCCAGTATATCTTTGGACAACAATTCTTATTGGGATATCAGTTACAATGACTATCCTTTTTCAATTCATTTATTTTTCTTTCTATATCGCCTACTATAATGGCAATATAAAAAGCCGCATTGCCTTCATTACACTCTATGTTATTCATTTAGTTAGTACAATCATCTCTATAAATTATAATGTTGTTCTTCAAAAGAATGAGTTATTTTTAACACAGTTACCATTTATCATTATTATTTTAATTAGTGTCATCCTCCTTCCATTCAATATTTATAATAAAAAGAAACAAGAAGCTCTTGAGGAACAGCTACAAGATGCTAATGAAAGAATTGCTGAACTAGTAAAACATGAAGAACGCCAAAGAATCGCTCGTGATTTGCACGATACATTAGGACAAAAACTTTCTCTTATTGGTCTTAAAAGTGATTTAGCTAGAAAATTAATTTATAAAGACCCCGAACAAGCACAAAGTGAATTAAAAGACGTTCAACAAACAGCGAGAACGGCATTAAATGAGGTAAGAAAAATGGTATCACAAATGCGTGGAGTTAGGTTAAGTGAGGAAATTATTCATGTCACAGAAATATTAAAAGCGGCTGAAATAGATTTTATTAGTGAGGAATGGACTTTGGCAAATGTATCCTTATACCTTGAAAATATTTTAAGTATGTGTGTAAAAGAATCCGTGAACAATATCGTAAAACATAGCCAAGCTTCTACTTGTCAAATCAAAATTGAGCAGTCATGGGGTGAAATATGTGTAACTGTTCAAGATAATGGAATTGGTATTACAGACGAACAGAATAGAGGAAAAGGCAGCGGGATATTTGGAATGAAAGAGCGTTTAGAATTTGTTAATGGAAGTTTAGATATTATAAATGATAATGGAACAATTATCATTATGAGTATTCCGAATGTGATAAAGCGGACAGAGAAGGGAGAGTTATTATGATTCGTATCGTCATTGCTGAAGATCAACAAATGTTGCTAGGTGCATTAGGTGCTTTACTCAATTTAGAAGATGATATGGAAGTAGTTGGAAAAGCAAGTAATGGACAACAGGCTATTTCTCTGGTGCATCAACACAATCCAGACATTTGCATTATGGACATAGAAATGCCAAAGAAAAGTGGACTAGATGCCGCTGAAGAACTAAAAGAATTAGGATGCAAAGTAATTATTTTAACCACCTTCGCTCGAACTGGTTATTTTCGCCGAGCATTAAAAGCGGGTGTTCGTGGCTATTTATTAAAAGATAGTCCAAGTGAGGAGTTAGCGAGCTCTATTCGGCATATTGTGGCTGGCAGGAGGATTTATGCACCTGAATTAATGGATGATGTATATAGCGAAGAAAATCCACTTACACAACGTGAAAAAGAAGTATTAGAGCTGATTGCAAGTGGAAGGAATACGAAGGAGATTGCGGATCAGTTGAGTATTAAAACTGGAACGGTAAGAAATTATATTTCAACTATTTTGGATAAGTTGGAAGTGACCAATCGTATTGAAGCTATTACGCAGTCTAAAGAGAAGGGATGGTTTAGGTAATTTTGAAGGGAACAAACGAGGTTTTTTTAATTTGTCAAACAATAAATGATGTATTTATAATATATTATAAAAATATTTTTCTTTTTGGTGGCTAACATTCCAAAATATTCTTTTTTGTGTATTGAGAGTGTATCTAGTCGCAAAAAAACCAACTATATACATACATGTTAGTGTGAATTTTGAGACAGTAAGCTATTGTTAATTTAGAGTTGAAGTTATTTTATTAAGAAGTTATTCATTTTTTGTGAGAGTAATTATACAATTACTCTATAGAAGTAAAAGATAATGAAGGGAAAGATGATATGGAGAATAAATGGGACATCGCAATTGATTCTCTTTCCAAAATTACTGTTTTCTCAAATCCTAACAATGAATCTGTAACCATATGTGGTGACTCTGATGATCTGAATTGTATTGGTGTGGGGACAGATGCAGCAGTCTTCCAATACCTTTATGCTCCAGCTTATGCATTTAAAATATATGCGAAGGACAAAGTATCAAAAATAAAAGTTGAAAGAAATATTTATAGTGTGCTAGAAGATTCACCTTTTTTTTCAACATGCTTTGCTTCTTACGATCAATACCTCGTTTTAAGTTACGAGGAAGGAAAAACTCTCTTTGACTGCCTTCTACAGGGTATTCATATCCCAGAACAGGTTGTAAAAGATGTGGAGGATGCAAGAGAATATGTACGCAAAAAGGGGTTAAATCCACGTGATATCCATTTAAAAAATATCTTACTGCTAAACGGTAGAGCAAAAATACTTGATGTCTCGGAATATACACAGCCCGGTAATGATTTTCGGTGGGAGCATTTGAAAAAAGCGTATGAAGAGTACTATCACATGATTGATGGAAATTCTGTTCCTTTTTGGTTATTAGAAACTATTCGAAAGCGGTATAAATATTTTTCTTCATATGAGGAGTTTATGAAAATTGTTTTGAAACTTACACCGTTTAAGAAATATGAAGGATAAACTCTTTTATTCAAATAGAGGGTACGATAGTTAGATAACATTCGAGTTGCTTAGGCAGCTTTTTTTTATTCAAATAAGGAGATAGTTTAGTTCGATGTGGACAGAACGTTTATTATCGGGTATTCATGGTTATTTATTAAACGATAAGTTCCGGTGAAGAAAATCTACTTACACAACCAGAATTTGACTTTTTATACAATAAAGGATATTTTTGTAATATATCAATAGTTATAAGGATTTTTTGAAGAGACGCTAAAAATATTGGAGAAAGGTCAAAAATTTCCTTCTAACCTTTTTAATAAAATAGATTATGATATTACAAGAACCTTACGACTATTAATTTTTACTTAAAGAAAGAATTAGCGAAGAAAAAGGTTAAAAAGGATTATCTTATAGAAAAAGAAAAATTGTTCTTAAAGTTGGTGGTTTTAAAACCACGCATCCGCTGTTCGTTCACCTACGACGAGGCTAAAGCCCTGTATTGGAAATAAATTCGATTAGTGGAGGATAAATATGAATCAGAATCAGTACTATTTTTCGGAATGGTTAGCTTCAACCAAAGCTTCTTCTTTAAAAATTCATTTGTACACTATTCCATTGTCAGACGAGGAAAACAGATACTCGCAGGGAGGAAAAATTGTTTATAATCTAAGCAAGCAAAATAATTTCCAAACTATCGTTTTCTTCGGACAATATGTCGCATCTTTCTTTGAAATAAGCTGTTGGGATAATCATGAGTGTATCAAATATGAGGAACGGTCAATTTTTTTAGAAAGATCTTTTGAAAGAGAATTATTAGAACGATTGGTTAAAAAGGAATTAGAACAAAGATCTCGTTCTACGCATGTTATGGATCGCGGAGCATTTCGCTTAAAGAAGACAAAGTCAATTAACAAGAGTGAATTATTAATCTATCCAGCAATTCAAATTGATGTTAAGGTAAATGAAAACAACGAAATCTATGTGGGATTTAACTACACTCATCGCTTTGAATATCGGGACAACCTTCTTATTTTGCTAAATAAGGGAGAGTCGAATATTGCGAAAGGAATTTCAGTTGTTGATCCTAACAATTCAAGAACTCACGAATATGAATTCATAGAAATAGCACCTTATAAAGCTGGAGAAGAAAGTCCTTATTTAAAAGAATCAGTGATTAGCTATTATGCGCGAAAAGGAGACACGAAAAAGCTGTTAAGTGTTACTGAAGAATCTCTGATAGTTCATGTAAAAAGCAAAGAAGGTAAAGTTTTTCCTTATTTACCTCAGTTATTAAAACTTAGCTGTTCGCTTGAATCATTACCTATGCATTTAAGAAATACTGCTTCTAAAACAGTCAAAATGAGTCCGAAAGAAAAAATGACGGAACTTTTCAAAGAAACTCGTGAGCTGTTGTTAAAATTGCCAATGCTTGAGTTCCCTAAAGAAAATGTAAGAGCAGTAAATTTAGGTTACGAAATAAGGAATGCCAACACACCTGTACTGAAGTTCGGTAAAGAATTAACTATGACTAAAATTAGTGAGGGTTTGAAAAAGGGTGGTGTTTACAAAGGAAAAGAAGCCCGCGTCAGCTTTTTCGTGGACCCGCTCCTACAACAAAATGAAGAAACGAGGAGAAATGTAGGAAAATTAACAAAGTTATTAATAGAAAAATCTTTTGAATTAGGTGTTAACTTAATTGTTTCGGAAAAACCACGTGAACTGCGTGGTAAACTAGAGAAGAATTTTTTTAATTCCGCAGATTTAGCGTATGAATTAAAATCCATCTCAAAATCTTTCGAGGGCACTGTGATTGTCATTGCTTCGGAACAGTTCATAAATAATGCATATAAAACAATCAAAAAAGAGTTTGGAGGCAAACAAGATATTGTTACTCAATTTATTTCGTTTTCAAATGATCTTTTAGAATTGTCTAAGTCTCATTACACCATTTTAAATATTTTGTTGGGCATTTATGTGAAATCAGGTTTACAACCTTGGGTTCTTGGTGAAAATCTTAACTCTGATTGTTTCATTGGCTTAGATGTGAGTCATGAAGATGGAAAACATGCCTCTGGAATTATCCAGATTATTGGCAAAGATGGAACGATGATTAAGCAAAAGTCTTTATCAACAAATGAAGCTGGCGAAAAAATCAGTACAGCAACCATAGAAGAAATTATTTATGATACCATTCATTCTTACAAAGAGAGATATGCTGAGGTGCCAAAACATATTACATTTCATCGAGATGGATTCTGTCGGGAAGATCTTACTTTTATTGAAGAAAAATTATCCAGAATGGGCATTACATTCGATTACATCGAAATATTGAAGAACGCTAATCGTCGCATGGCTATTTATGATAAATATGATAAAAATATATGGGTGACGGAACAAAGTCTCTACTACAAGAAAGATAATATGGGATATTTATGCTCTACCTCTCCAAAGGAATTTATCGGAATGGCAAGAGTTATTAAAGTTGTTCAAAAAACAAATTGTTTGGATTTTAATCAAATTATGTCTGATATTTATAAACTTTCTTTTATGCATATTCACTCTATGTTGAAAACTAGATTGCCGATTACCACTCATTATGCAGACCTTAGTTCCACATTCCATAATCGAGGATTACTGCATCCGAGTTCGAAGCATGAAGATGCACTGCCATTTGTGTAATAAAAAGTCTATATAGAAGGTAAAAAAGATTTCAACTGATTTTGAGCTATTCGCATCAAACATAAGTAGTTTCAAGGTTTATATTTCCGCATCACTGAAAACAATATTACCGTCTATATAGTAAGGAAGAATTAAAATAAATCGTTCGCAGCTTTTTTTCTTTGATGATTTTTTCTGAATAAAGCAGCGAACGATGCTTTTATTAATCAATACACCTATAGCAAAAACCTTTGGAAATGGTAAAGAACTTAAGAGTGAAAGTGAAGTAATAATGACAAAGAAGTGTAGTGCTTTGCTACGGATCTATGAATTTATTGAAGTATAGATTTTTATTTTTAAGTTTACATAATATATATTACAGGAAGTTAATGAAAACAGCATTATTTAATGCAGGTTCTTTATTTAACTAAAAAATTTCAGACGCATTGATAATCATTGTTCTCTAATAGTCTAATCATTTTAGAATCCCTCTACTGTTTTTTTACGAACCCTAAACATGAGTTTAGATCAATCAAGGTTTTTGCCTCTTTTGACCCAAACTCGAAGGAGAATTAAATTAATTTGATTCTTTTTTCAAAATCTCAAAAACATGCTTAACATCTTTGTCTCCACGCCCTGATAAATTTACGATAATCGTTTGATCTTTTGATAGCGTTGGAGCTAATTTCATTGCGTATGCTACAGCATGGGCACTTTCTAACGCAGGTGTAATTCCTTCAATTTTTGACAAAAATTGAAAAGCTTTTAGTGCCTCAGAATCATTAACAGTTACATATTCCGCTCTTTCTGTATCTTTATAGTAACTATGTTCTGGTCCTACACCTTGATAATCAAGTCCAGCGGCAATAGAATGAGATGCGGGGATTTCTCCGTTTTCATCTTTCATCATATATGACTTAAATCCGTGAATAATTCCTGGTTGGCCTGCAGTTAATGGTGCAGCATGTAACCCTGTTTCAATTCCTTTTCCACCAGGTTCTACACCAATCATTTTTACATCTTTATCTTCGTAAAACGGTGCAAACAACCCAATGGCATTACTTCCGCCGCCCACACACGCCATAATGTAATCAGGCAAACGTCCTTCTTTCTCTAAATGCTGTGTTCTTGCTTCTTTGCCAATGATTGATTGAAAATGATGAACAATAGTTGGATATGGATGTGGACCTACAGCTGAACCTAGTAAATAAAATGTGTTTTTGTAGTTCTGTGCATAATCAACAAGTGCCGCATCAACTGCATCTTTTAGAGTACGCCCACCTTCTTCTACAGCAACAACTTTCGCACCAAGAAGTTCCATCCTAAATACATTCAATGCTTGGCGTTCTGTGTCTAATGCTCCCATATAAACAACACAATCAATTCCAAACATCGCACAAGCAGTTGCGGTTGCTACACCATGCTGTCCAGCACCAGTTTCTGCAATTACTCGTTTTGCACCCATTCTTTTAGCGAGTAGAATTTGCCCTAAAACATTATTAATTTTGTGTGAGCCTGTATGATTTAAATCTTCTCTTTTTAAATAAATTTTAGCTCCACCAAGATAATCAGTTAGACGGCTAGCAAAATAAAGAGGATTTGGTCTCCCTACATATTCTTTCAAATAATATTCATACTCCTGATTAAAATCATCATTATCTTTGTATTGATAAAATATCTTTTCTAAATGCTGTAATGCTTCTTGTAACTCATCTGGCACAAAACTTCCTCCGTATTCACCAAAAAACCCTTTGTTTTCTTCTAGTAATGTCATCTTTCTTTCCTCCATTTTTTTATTCGTGATATGATTAAGATTGAAGTGGAATACAAAAAGCCCTCTACATGAATAATCCATGTAGAGGGCGGTATATACCGTGGTGCCACCTCGATTGGTTTCCTAAAAAACCCACTTATTTGGGTACAAAAATACCCTCATCCTTTTAACGGCAGAACCCGTACCACCTACTCCATAAGTTTCAGTGTATCTCTCATAAGTCCATTCAGTATGATTTATCGTACTGGATTACACCAATCCCAGCTCTCTGAAACGAATCAACTATACTTACTACTCTTAATCAACGATTTATATATGAAATATAAATTCTATAATAACTGATTTTCTTTTTGATGTCAATAAAATTCATTTACTGCGGAAAATTCAATTCCCAATGAAGTCCATTTCGATCTCTAACACTTCCATACTTTGCTCCCCACATTTGCATTCCAAGAGGAGCACATACTTCTCCATCCTCCGAAAGACTAGCAAACATTCGCTCAATTTCTTTATCACTCTCTAATTCTAAGCAAATCATTTGTTCGCTATCTGCCGAACTTATCTCATTAAATACATCACAGAAATAAAGGATACAAGTTGAATTGATGTGTAACTCGGCGTGTATGTATTTTCCCTCATGACCTTTAAGCACTTCAATTCCATCAGAAAGTTGGGCATTTCTAATTTCTCCCCCAAATACATTTTTGTAGAATGAAATTTCTTCTTTACAATTTTGAATACTAAAATGTGGAATGATATTTTTCATTTTGTTTCCTCCAAATTAAATATGATGTTATAACAATTATAAAACATATGTTTGTGTTGGTCAATAAAATTGCAACATATGTTTGTTTTTTTTGTTAATTTTTTGGAGTTTGAATGATTTTTATCGAACCATTCATTTCACAAATCTGGGGCAATCAAGGTAAAAAATACTCGATTGTCCCAGATTTATTATTTATATTTGTAATGATGATTCGTTATCCACTGTTTTAATGTTGTATAAGATCCAGAAATTGAAGCATAGATTGTTCCGTCTCCATGTTTCATTAGCATATTGATATTTTCTTCATTCTGCACAATATTTTCTTCATTCTTGAAAGATGATTTTTTAATTTCTTCTTGCAAAATAGAGATGACTTCTACAATTTCTTTATGGTTTACAATATCAAAATATTTAATAGTAGAACCTTCGTACTCTGTTTCAGGCTCTGCAAATTCAAAGCGAATTTTATCTATCTTTGTGATATCCTTGATGCGTAACACAGCATTATTCAATGTTTTGTATTCTAACGAATCATAAAGTGGAGTTAATTTCTTTGTTAATTCATCAGAAATAACATAGAGTCTATCTCCGTTTCTTACACTCCTTACTAATTTAGTGGGGAGAGTATATTGTCTTGAGAGCTTCTTTCCATTTTTTAAATCGTACATAATAAATAAGTTTCTATTACTTTCTTGAACGCTCTGCTTTTTTGTTTGAATAATTGCCTGATGAAGTTGTCTTACTGCTTCTATATTGTTTGTCTCTCTTATAAACATAGTAGAAGGAGTAATGTTTTCTGATCTTGATGATAATTCTTTGTATGCAATATTACGGTCAGCAGTTTTAAGAAATTCTTTTACTTCATGATAAGAATAACCAACATACACTTGCTTTATATCCGCAAGTTCAGGAACTTTATTTTCATAGTTATTTGTGATAAATGGAAATAGTAGACTAATGACAATCATTACCGCTGTAAATATAACAATTCCTTTCCAATTTCCAAAAATACGGAAGGTCTTCTCTAGTATCATTTCTGCAACGATATAACCAATAATTGCTCCAAAAACATAACCTGTTATTGTCCAAGAGCTATTGTTTGAACTATTTCCAAAATATACACCTCCAGTAAGCATCGCACAAAAGGTCATACCGTATTTAAAAATCGGACGAAATACTGGAAAAGCAATTGCTTGTGTAGCCGATTCAATCGGACGTTTTTTATAAGCAATTAAAGCGAATATATAACATCCAATTAAAAATAGTCCATACATCAAATACTCTTTTGTACTAAGCAACTCTCTATTAAGTGATATCGTTCTAATAAGCGGGATTTCGTCACCCATTAGATGATTAACATACATATTTGCTGTTAGCCCAAAAATAGATTTTTGTAAACTTAAAATAATTAATGCAAATACACCTGATGGCAACACAAAGATAAGATAACTTAATGCTCCATGCATGAGTGACATTCCTGTAAATATTCCTACAAAAACGGCAACAAAAAAGAAAAAGATTGTAAGAAAAATTGTTGTTCCTGCCCAAGTGAATAAAACTGTATAACTAGGTGTGTTTGTCATCGTCATTTTTAGTACACATACAAATATAGTTGTAAGTAACACTGGGATAACAAGTGTCAAAATTCCAAATAGAAGTTGTTGATGAAACAAAGCAACTCTTTTTATTGGCAAACTATGTATATACTCTGTTGATTTTTTTATATTCAAATAGCGAAACAAAAAAACAGCTAGTATGATAGGAATCACCCACATAGTCATCCAGTGATATTCAGGAAAAATACGATCCAATTCATTGTCGCTAGTCCAATGTGGCACATATGGATTATTTTGCTGCATAATTATGTGGATAGGTAAATAAAAAAACATTAAAATGGTGTACAAAATCCCGATCCAGCTTAAACCTCGAATATTTTGAATGAATAACCCACGATTCAATGAGATTCACTCCCTTCTAAGTTTTTTTTGTTTGTAGTTAACCACTTGTTTAACTTCGTATATGACGGAAACCACACTGTATTTGGTTGAATATTACTCCCGTCTAAATAGAAAGTGATCGATCCTTTTGAAGGTACTGTATCCACACTTAAATTGACTTGTCTTCTTAGTATTTCTTCCTGTAGAACGGCTGTGAATTCTTTGATTTGTTGACTCTTATTCAGAGTAAAATAATTTGATCTTCCATTTTCAATTACATTAATATCGTTACCTGATCTTTCGTTTGAAGTAGAGCCTGAGTTATGGAGTTCAATTCTAATCTGCTTCACTTTGGATACGTCTTTTAAGCGGAGCAATGGTTCTGCCAATTTTTTGAACTCAGTAGATTCGTAAATAGGCTCTAGTTCTGCATACAATTTATCAGAAATTTTATAGTTTCTTTTTAAACTTGAACCATCTTTTAACCTATATATCATATCAACTTGATGAACTTGCCTATTTGGATTGTTGACATATGTTTCTGAGATGATTTTTTCATGTAACGCACGAACAGAGTTGATATTTTTTTCTTCTTTCATGAAATAGTTAGAGGAATAGTTAAAAAAAGTATCTATTGGATTTTCTCCAGGTGTGATTCCTATCGTATTTGATAAAATTATTCCATCAATGTAACGATTTTCATAAGTAATACCTACTATTTCTGAAGTATAGTTATATCCTTCACTCACATACACTTCTTGAATATTACTTAACTCAGGTACATTATTTTCAAAGTGTTGAATATAAAAGTACCCCGCAACACCAATAATTATCATAACAATCCCATATTCTATGAATTTTCTCCACTGTTTCCACGCTTCCCATATCCGCCATTGTTTCTCCAAAATCATTTCCGCAACTACAAAACCTAGCACAGACCCAATTGTGTATCCAATCATGGTTGAGAATGCTTGTTCTGAGTCTGAAAAAACCATTCCAAATACCAACATAAAAGTGAATGTGAGTATATATCGAACAATAGGACGAACAACCTTAAAAGAAATTGCTTCTGTCGCAGATTCTGTCGGATATTTTTTATATGCGATAAAACTACATACATAAAATAGGATGATAAAACTAGCAAATAGAAGGTAATTATTAGTTATGAATGTTTGAGAAAAATGCAAACGAGTAATTTTAATAAACGGAATTAAGTTTTCTGAAAAACTCCCTGTATATATCATCTTATTAAATCCATGTACAAATGACATGCTTTCTGAAAAAGTAATAACAACTAAGCTTGGAAAAATAAATAGAAAATAAGTAAATGCTCCATGAAGAATCATTCCACCTGTAAACATTCCAATAAAAACTGTAACCATAAAGAATGCTACTGTTATAACAATCGTTGCCCCAGCCCATTGCCAAATTGCTGTACTTGTATAGTGCAGTGCGGAGAAATTTTTAACAATAAACAATTCAATCGTGGTAATTAAAACGGGAACAATCAGTAAAATCATTCCAAGCAATAGTTGTTTGTGAAATAAACTTTCTCTTTTGATTGGTAAACTGTGTGTATACTCCACTTGTTTCTTTTCGTGAATGTAGCTAAACAAAAAGATGCCTAAGAGAATTGGAATGGTTGAATATAAAATAAACAATAAGTCTAATCCAGAAAGAGCAAATAAGTTTTCCTTTTGTTCTGCTATTATATTTAATGGCAAAATTTTCATTGTTTTCTCAGTTATTGACATCAGATGAAGCGGCAAACTTAGAAATAATAACAATGTGTACATGATACCAATCCAAATTACAGAGCGAGCATGTTGACCGAATAATCCCCGACTAGACCATAATATTTTCGATGGCATAACCAGCGTCCCCCATTTCATAAATAAATATTTCTTCTAGGGTTAATGGTAATACATCAAAAATAGCAGGATTTGTTTGTTTCACATAATCAGTAATTTCATCTTTATTTCCTTTAACAATACAAATCAACACACTTCCCCGCTTCTCATAATGCAACACACTAAGTCCATCAAGGAATTCTTTTTTCGGAGTTTCTCTAAAGGCAATTTGTAATTTATGAACATCGGATTTTAAATCATCTAATTCTTTTTCTAACATCATTTCTCCATGATGAATAATCCCAATGTGATCGCATAAATCTTCTACTTCTCGCAAATTATGAGAAGAAATAATAATCGTCATTTCTCTTTCTGCAACATCTTGAACGAGCAAATTTTTTATTTTCTGTCTCATAACGGCATCTAACCCATCAAGCGGCTCATCCATTAGAAGAATATCTGGCATTGTTGACAAGGCTAACCAGAAACCAACTTGCCTTTGCATCCCTTTTGACATCCGATGAATTTTTTTATTTATATCAATTGGAAATGCTTCATTTAATTTTTTAAACCGCTCATCACTCCACTTGGTATACATACTTTTATAAAATGCTGCCATTTGTTTGATAGTAGTATGTGGATAGAAAAATAAAGTATCTGGTAAGAAAATCATTCGCTGTTTCATAGCAATGTTTTCAAAGATTGGTTGATTCTCTACTAGAATAGTGCCAGCATCTTGTTTGTAAATACCAGCAATTATTTTTAGAAGAGTTGTTTTCCCCGCACCGTTTGAACCAAGTAATCCATAAATCGAACTTTTTTTCACAGTTAAGCTAATATTTTTTACAGCTTCTAAGTCATCGAATTGTTTGCTTACAAATTGAACATTAATCATTCTACTTCCTCCTTTTTTTCAGAAATTGTATGAATGAGGTTAATTAATTCTTCTTTTGGAACTCCTAAATATAAGATTTCCGCTATGAGTCTTTCTAATTCTTTTTTCATAGGTGCAACCTTCCCCTCATTTGTTGTTTCTTTCTTCGCTGCAACAAAACTCCCTTTTCCTGGAAGTGAGTAAATATACTCTTCCCTTTCCAGTTCACGATATGCTTTTTGAATCGTATTTGGGTTAATCGTTAATTCTTGTGCAAGTGACCGTACAGATGGTAACTGCTCATCTGTTTTTAATACATCATGAATAATCATTTCTTTTAACTTATCCATCAGCTGTTCATAAATCGGCTTTCGACTTTGAATATCTAAATGAAACATGACACACCTCCTTTTCACGTTGTGCTAACTGTGTTAATTTAGATAATACAGTTAGCACAATGAAAATGCAAGTAATTTTTCTGAAAAAATTATATAAGCAATAGCATCGTTTATTATTTTAAGAAATGTTATAGTATATCTATGGGGAAAATGAATTCTTATTATATTAAAGGAATATTTTTAAAAAAAGGAGAGATTCATTTGAAGTATAGAATCGAAGAAATGCAAGCATTTTCTATTGTAGGATTAAAAACAAGGGTTACTAAGAAAGATTCATTTGAAATTATACCGAAGTTATGGGATGAAGCTATGCAAAATGGTATATGTGAAAAATTGTTTAAGTCTGTTAATCAGACTGCTGTTCTTCCTGGAATATTAGGGGTATGTGCCGATGGTAATTATGGTAATGCGGAGGAATTTGATTATTATATAGCAATTACTTCTCATTCATCTGTTCCAGAAGGTTTGGAACAATTAGAGGTGAATGCAAGCAAATGGGCAGTATTTGAAGCAAACGGACCTTTGCCAGAAGCAATCCAAACTGCTTGGAAATTGTATGAAGAAGAACTTTTAACTTCTGATTATACACATGCGGATTTACCTGATATTGAATGCTACTTTCCACAAGGAAAACAGGAATTGTGGATCCCAATTGTAAAAGAGTAATTAAAAGAGATAATGGAGAAAATGCTGGCACACGTTGGGCTATTCCGATTCCTTTATACTGGATGAACGTGCTATTGTTCAAAAATGCTAACTTTATGCAACAAATAGCACCAGAAGATATTCTCACAGAATTGCGGAATAGCTGATATGTGTAAATAAAAGGCTCTGTGCATATTCGATGCATAAGAGCCTTTTATATTTTATAATACTGCTTCAGATTGCTTGGAAATTATCTCCAAAAATCTCTGTCCATACTTCTGTTATTTCTGAACATCCCCCTCCTGTACTTCAAAAAAAGAATCAATTAATACAATTCATCTAATCATAAAAATTCAACTTGACGAAACGCAGTTAATCATGTTAAATAAATACATGCGTGTGCATGCATATTAGAAACGATTAAAACGAAAAAGGAGAGCTTTATATGATGAATTTTATATCTTTTAAAAAAACTGACCTTCGTGTATCACGAATTGGTTTAGGAACAAATGCGATTGGTGGGCATAATCTTTTTGCACATCTTGATGAGGAACAAGGAAAAATGATGGTAACCGAAGCTTTGCATCAAGGAATTACATTTTTTGATACGGCTGATGTATATGGGTTTGGTCGTTCAGAAGAGTTGTTAGGTGAAATGTTGAAAAAAAGACGCTCAGACATAGTAGTTGCTACAAAGGGTGGGATTGAAAAATTACCTAATGGTAGTACACGTATTAATAATCAACCTACTTATCTAAGAAGTGCCTTAGAAAAAAGCTTGAAGCGGTTACAAACTGATTTTGTTGATTTGTACTATATTCATTTTCCGGATTTAAATACACCTCTTATAGAAGCAGTTGGGGAATTAACTCGTTTGAAACAAGAAGGGAAAATACGAGCTATCGGTATTTCAAATGTGAATCTTGAGCAGTTAAAAGAAGCGAATCAACATGATGCCATTGCTGTTTTGCAATCTCCTTATCATGTGTTTGACAGAAGTGCTAAGGAATATTTGATTCCTTACTGTATTCAAAATCAAATTTCTTTTATTCCTTATGGACCACTTGCTTTTGGTATTCTAGGAGGAAAATACACAGAGAAATTTAAGTTAAATGACAATGATTGGCGTAAAGGCCTTCCTCTTTTCGAAGAAGAAATATTTAAGAATAACTTGTTAAGGGTAGAAAAATTAAAACAACTATCTATTCAAAAGGAAACAAGTCTTTCTAATTTAGCTTTATCATGGTTGCTTAGTCAAGAAGGAATTGATACAGTTATTCCAGGAGGAAAAAGACCAGAACAAGTAATCGAAAACGCCAAAGCATGTGATGTCATTTTATCCGAAAATGATTTGAAAATGATTGAACATATTCTATAACTACCTTTGGATTAAAACAAAAATTAGTAAAGAAATTTGTGATTGATAAAATAAAAATCTATCCTCCCTATTTGGTGTTGATAGCCTTGGTGTAGAGGGGATAGATTTTATATGAAGGATTTCTTAGAAATTTTATAACCTGTTATCATCCTTTTGCAGACTACTAGATAATATTACCAATTCCTTTACAGCCTCTTCTTTACTAAGAGAATTAATAAGTGTTTCTTGATAAGTAGAGCTGACCTCTTTAAAACGATGTATTCCTTTTTCTGTTAATCGAGTCCACACACCTCGTCGATCTGCTTCGCATATATAACGTTCAAGAACTCCGCAAGTTTCTGCTTCCAAGCGAGTAACTAATCTAGACATCGCACTTTGACTCAAACCGACTTCATCCGCTAACTGCTGGATACGCATCTTCTTTTCGGAGGTTTCTGATAATACAAGTAGAACATTGAATTCACTAACAGAAAGCTGATATTTTTCTTGAAGAATCCCTTCTAATGTATTCATTATATCCATGTGTATACGTGATAATGCTCGCCAACCATGAATAAGCTTTTGTTTATTAAATACCATAGTACTTCACCTACTTCTATAACTTAGTATAACCTGCTAAGTTTTAATAACAATCAAAATAACTCTGTTACTCCAGATTGCTTGGAAATTATCTCCAAAAATCTCCATCCATACTTCTCTTGTTTCTGCACGCCAACCCCTTTTATTTCCAGAAATTGTTCTGGTGTTTGTGGAAGTTTTCGGCACATATCTCTAAGGGATTCATCAGAAAAAATAACAAACGGCGGCATTCTTTCTTCCTTGGCAATTTCCTTGCGTAATACTCGAAGTTCTTCAAACAGTTCACTACTCTCCGAAACTTCTTTTACAGTTACGCGTTCTTTTCGTGAAACATTTCTTTTTCCTTGTAATACTTCTTTTCCAAGATTAGTCACATACAATGTTGGAAATGTTCCTGTTTCCACTCCTATATATTGCTCCGAAGTTAAGTAATCTATTAAATCAGTTACGGATTTTGCCGATTCTTTTTTTAGAAGTCCATACGTAGACAGTTTCTGAAATTTAAATTGTTGTACTTTTTTATTTGCTGAACCTGTTAATACTTGAGCAACAAGTATTTTACCAAATTTTCCGCCCATCCGAATCAGGCAAGACATGACCATTTGTGCTTCTTTTGTAATGTCAACTGAACTTCTCGTATCCGTACAGTTACCACAATTTTTACAAGACTCACTTGTTGGATCACCAAAATAGTGGATAATAGCATTTTGCAAACAACTTTCAGAGTGGCAATAATCAAGCATTTGCCGCAGACGAAGTGTGTCTAACTGCTTTCTTTGTTCATCTGCTTCGGATTGCTCAATCAGAAATCGTTGAATATAAATATCTTGCGGGGAATATAAAAGCACACATTCACTAGGTAATCCATCCCTACCTGCACGCCCTGCTTCTTGATAATAACTCTCCATATTTTTTGGAACTTGATAATGAATAACATAACGAACATTGGATTTATTAATTCCCATTCCAAATGCATTAGTCGCAATCATCACAAGCGTATCATCTTGTAAAAATGCTTCTTGTTCCTGACTTCTTTCTGCATCCGTCATTCCTGCATGATAACGACCAACGGAAATTTTTTGTTTGCTTAATTTAGCATATAAAGCATCGACATCTTTTCTTGTGGACGCATAAATAATGCCCGCTTCGTGCTTATTTTTTGACACATATTCCTGAATAAATTTCTGTTTGTCTTCTTTTAGAACTGAGAAGGATAAGTTCGGGCGAGAAAATCCCGTTACAATTGGTTCATTCTCTATTCCTAAAGCATTTGAAATATCAGTGCGAACTTCTTTTGTTGCGGTTGCGGTGAGTGCCAAAACAGTTGGATTATTCATTTGATTGATAAATTCTCTAATTTGCAAGTAACTCGGGCGGAAATCATGTCCCCATTGAGAAATACAATGGGCTTCATCAACGGCGACAAGTGATATATCTAGTTTTTTCATAGAAGAAATAAATGATTCAGAATTAAGACGTTCAGGAGCAATATATAATAGTTTGTATGTTGCGTTGCGTATACCGTTCATTCTCTCTTTGAATTCTTGTGTAGAAACATGGCTATTTATATAGGTAGCGGAAATACCAATTTGATTTAACGAATCTACTTGATCTTTCATTAGAGAAATTAGCGGAGAAATGACAATCGTTACACCTGATTGTAGAAGTGATGGAATCTGGTAACAAATAGATTTCCCCCCACCTGTCGGCATGACTCCAAGCGTGTATTTTCTTTGCAATACACGCTCAATAATTTCTAGTTGTCCAGACCGAAAAAAGTCATAGCCAAAATATTGTTTTAGTAATTGTTGTGCTTGCATAAAAACACCTCTAAAAAATGGCTTTATTTCATAGTATCTACAGTCTTTATAATAACTCGTTATCAAGACTGTTATCTTATTTATAATACTATTACTATTCTACTTGAGTATAAGTCATAAGTCTTTGTTAATCCATTCATTTTACTAATTTGAAACAGAAGGGCATTTTTGTCCCTTTTGTTTCAAACTCTATTCTACTTCTCTTTTGCCAAAATCACAATCGTACTAAGAATAAAAAGTGTCCCAAGCCATTCAAAAACTCCATATGGAACACCTAACCAGACCACTGCCAAAATAGTCGCTGATAACGGTTCAGCTGAAGACAACACACTAGCCTCAGACGCACGCAAATAATGCAAACTCTCTAAATAAAAATAAAAAGCGGCAACTGTTCCAAATAAAAATACAAACATAGTAGCAAAAAGTGAAACAAGTGACCAATTTCCATGAAACACCCATGGAGGATAGACAAAGCCAAGAATTACTCCACCAATAAGCATTCCCCACCCAACAACAAGTGTTGCTCCCCATTTTTTTAGAAGTTGAATCGGCTGTAACGAATAGAAAGCAAGAGCAACTGCAGACAAAAGTCCCCAAAAAAGAGCTGTCTTTGAAATTGCTAAATGGTGAATATCCCCACTAGTTGCCAGAAGAAAAATTCCTAGAAAAGTAAGTAATACAGCAAATAATTCCTGCAAACTCGGAAACCTATTTTCTCTCTTAGCAACATAAAACGTAATCATAGCGGGAGCAGTATATTGAAGAATTGCTGCTGTTGCTGCGTTTCCTGCTCTAATTGCCGAAAAAAATGTAAATTGAACGCCGATCATACCGAAAATCCCGAATAAAATAATCTGCATAGCATCTTTTTTATCTTTCCAAATGTCCAGTATGCGACCTTTAAACATGCTAATAAACAGTAAAATAACACCAGAAATAAGCAGCCTTGTAACCGTTAGCCATTCCACTGTAAAATGTTCTTTTTGAAATAAATATTGAGCAACCGTTCCAGATACTCCCCAAAAAATAGCGGCAGTTAGGACAAGCATAATTCCCTTGAGTCTTGTATTTGTGTTCATTGTATTCATCCAGTCAATTTGCAGAATAGCATTTTAGTTAATAGATTCTAGTATATCATTAGTATTTTGATAAACAAGATTTTTTTATTTTTAGAATGGTTATTAAGAACACTATTTAGAAATTAAGCTTGCTCTAGAGGATTTTTAGATTGCTATCTGTTTCTTGATAATAACCGTTCGAGTTCCTATTTCGTATTATTCCCATGAAAAATGGAACCTGAGAGAGAAATTTTTTTGAAGGATTTTTAGTGAAATGAATGATTCGCTAAACCGTTCATTTCATTCACAAGAGTGGGACAATAGAGGTAAAAACACTTCTATTGTCCCACTCTCATCAAACTACTCTCCAATCATTAGCATTTCATCATACAATAAATTTTCTCGTAGTTCTCTAGCAGTGTTTACATTTATTTTGTTTGTTTCAAGCAGTTGTTGAATCATATCACGACCGATTTGGATAGCTGATAAATGATAGTGTTTGACTTCTTCTTCAAACTCTGTGCCACCATCCATCATTGTGTTCATTTGATTGGCAAAACGTTCGTAACTTTGGAGAATAAACATAGCTTCATGGTGATTATCATTATTTATTTGTTCATGAATAAACTGTGCGGCAGTTCTGGATGCTGTCATTTGGGCGAATCGAAATTCGTTAATTAGTTCTTTATTTTCATTAATCGTTTTACTGAAATTCACTCTTGCCTCCTTATTTTTACGAAGTTTACGTTTAAAATTCAAAGTTTTTAACATTAATTTCAAAGTTTTAAAGGGTGTTTTTACAAGAAGTTGTTTTTTTCTTTCTAAATAAAGCTCGTACATCTCCAAAATAGATGCAGAAATTTTATGTTCATTAATTAATTCCTTTACAACGATCCGTTCTTTTTCTGCTCCCTTGTCAATTAAAGATTGCATCACTTCTTTACTTGGTCTTTTCAATGTTATTGTATTTAGATCAAGTAATTGCTCGTTTAAATCCCGTATAACTTGTTGGAAAGCAGGTTTTTCTTCTCTGACAAATTCGCTATTCATCTGACTTATCGTATTTTTCAAAATATGTTTATACGCTTCATTCGTAGACATCATTTCGTCTAACAATTGCATAGGTTTTTCAATAAGAAGTGGTAAAACAATAATCGCCGCAAAAAGGCTAATTAAAATAACACCTGCTGCAATAAATATGACAGTATCCCTCATTGGAAAATCTATTCCATCTGTCATCATATATGGAATAGATAAAGCAGTTGCCAGAGTTATCGTTCCATGAACACCGCAAACAGCCGCAGAAAGTGCATATTTTACTCGTGAATATGTAACACCCACCTCTTCTTGCGTTTTTTCTATCTGAAAATGATTAACAAAAAATTTGTTCGCTATTTTTTCTCTCTTCTTAACAAAAGTTTTATACCAAAGAAAAACCCATAAAAATCGTACAAAAAACAAGCCTAGTGAGATTAAAATGGTTAATAATAGGAGAATACCAATACTTTTTTCATTGCTAGCTTTTATACCATAATAGACACTTGGCAACATAAAACCAAGTAATACAAATACAAGTCCATTCAATACATATTGAATTACATACCATGTATTGGATGAAATAATTTGTAGTTTTGTTGTTGTTTTTTGTAGCCGATCACGTTCAATTCCGTGAACAACACCAGCAGCAACCACTGCCAAAACCCCAGATACTCCAAAGCTCTCTGCAACTTCAAATATAATAAACGGGGTTAAAATTTGGATGACAATCAACATGGAAATTTCTTCTAATTCATGTTTACGCAAAAACAATCGAAACGAAACAATCACAAATCCCATCACAAATCCAATTACTAAGCCACCTAATGCTACCACCCAGAAATTTAAAAAAGAATCTCCAGCTGAGAACATACCAGTTAAAGCAGCCGCTAGTGCAACTTTAAAAGCTACGATACCAGCAGCATCATTTAGTAACGACTCCCCTTCTAAAATAGGCATTAAATTTTTAGGTAATTTCAATCCTTTTGTCAAAGCGCCTACTGCCACCGTATCTGTTGGCGAAATAATAGCAGCCAAAGCAAATGCCACAGCACGAGGCATTTCTGGAATCAGTAAATGAATAAGTAAACCACCAATGAACACCGTAGCAAATACTAAACCAAACGCCAACAACAAAATTGGTCTGTGTAAATCTAACAACTCTTTTCTGGAAATATGCTGTCCTTCACTAAAAAGTAACGGAGCAATAATACAAATCATGAACATTTCTGGCTCAAAAAATAAAGTCGTCTGAAGTGGGATAATCCATAGTATAACTCCTATTCCAATTTGAAAAATGGGTAAGGGAATATTGCTCCATTTTTTATTTAAAATAGTAGCTAAGATAATCGAAGCAAGTAAATATAGTAAAGTCATAAAAAATTCCATGTAAATTCTCCGTTTCAATTTGGTGTTTATTATCGTATTTTGGTAGTGACTGATAGTTACACTATATGATTAGGAAATAATTATCAAGAATTTTATTGTAGAAAGATAGTGTCTAACAACTACTTTATCTTTATTTTTTCCAATATCTCTAAATAACAATAAGAGATTATTATAAGCAGTCGGGTTATAAGAGCAAAACAGTAGATTACTATGATATATTGTTGGAAACCTTCGAGATTGATGTGGAACCCCCCCTACTTTGAATTTCTAAAATAGAGGGGGGGTTCCTATTAAAAATATATGTTCAACTTCTCACAAACTTCCGTTCCAAACTGCTCTGTTGTTCCCTTCCCACCAAGATCAGGAGTAATTACCTTTCTCTCTTCTAACACATCCTGTAAAGCCTCCATCACAACTGCTGCTAATTTTTCTTCTCCAACATGCTCAAGCATTAAACTAGCACACCAAATAGCGGCTGTCGGATTAGCAATATTTTTCCCTGCAATATCAGGGGCAGAACCATGAACAGGCTCAAACATTGATGGAAAATGTTTTTCTGGATTAATATTTGCTGATGGAGCTACGCCAAGTCCGCCAACAATTGCCGCTCCTAAATCAGTCAAAATATCACCAAACAAATTAGAAGCAACGACCACATCAAAAGTTTCAGGTTTTGTGACAAAAAAAGCACATAGAGCATCAATATGTGTAAGCGTTGTTTCTACATCTTGAAATTCTTCATTTATTTTCTTTACATATTCATCCCAAAAGGGCATTGTATAAATCATTCCATTTGATTTCGTTGCCGCTGTTAATTTCTTTTTTCTTTCATTAGCAAGATTGTACGCATAATGTAAGACCCGTTCCACACCAAGTTTTGTAAAAACACTCGTTTGAATCGCCATATCCAAATTGGTTCCTTCGTGCATTCTTCCGCCAATTTGTGCGTATTCTCCCTCATTATTTTCACGAATAACGACAAAATCAAGTTCTTTCACCTGTTCAAGTGGCGAAGTCAAACCACGTAATAATCGAACAGGACGCAAATTAATATATTGTTGGAATCGCTGACGAATCGGCATGAGTAATCCCCATAAAGAAATATGATCTGGAACATTTGGATAGCCAACTGCCCCTAAATAAATTGCATCAAACTTTTTTAATATGTCTAGTCCATCATCTGGCATCATTTTTCCATGTTTAAGATAATAAGTACAACTCCAATCAAACTCCTCATAATCAAATCGAATACTTCCATCTAATTCGCAAACTGTATCTAGTACTTTCTTTCCTTCTCTAATCACTTCTATGCCAACGCCATCACCAGGAATTAATGCAATGGAATAATGTCGCATTACGGTTTCCTCCATACTTCTGGATTCACAATTAATGAAACTTTTTTTCCATTTAACACTCGCAACAGATTTTTAGCGAGAGTTGTTGACATAATATAATTACATTCTTCAGTTGTTCCAGCAATATGTGGAGTCACAATAATATTTTCTAATGAAAGAAGTGAAGAATTCTTTGGTGGTGGTTCAGGATCAAACACATCTAGTGCGGCTCCAGCTATTTCTTTTGTACTTAATGCTGCATACAAATCGGTATGATTAACAATTGCTCCTCTTGCTGTATTAATAAAATATGCTGTGTCTTTCATTAAATTAAAATGGTGTTTGTTAATAAGTTTTTCTGTATGTGTTGTTAATGGAATATGTATGGTAATAAAGTCAGATTCTCTAAATACTGTATCCAAATCTGTTGTAATTGTCATTCCTAATTTTTTTGCTAAATCATGCTTAGTTTCATCGTATTTTCTTACCCAAATAGTTGCATCCATTTCCAGTGCTGAAATTCGTTTTGCTACTTCTTTTGCAATGCTTCCAAAACCAATGATACCCACTCGTTTTCCCCGAAGTTCAAATGATTTTCTATGCATACGTGAATCATAGTCCCCTTTTTTCATAGATAGGTGAAAGGGAATTAATGACTTAGCAAGTGCCATGATTAAAAGAACCGTATGTTCCGCAGTAGAAATAGCATTTATCGAAGGGGCATGAAGAACAGGAATTTTTTTTTTTGTAGCATAACCTACATCAATATTATCTACACCTACCCCAGCTCCTGAAATAACTTTTAGTTTAGGAGCTGCTTTGATTATTTCTTTTGTGATTTTTGCTGGGGCTCTAAGTATAATTCCGTCCACATCTTTAACCATTTCTACAAGATGTGGAATATCATAACGATCCGTTCGAATAACTTCTGCTCCAGCCGTAAGTATTTTTTCTCCTTCTGGATGATACATGGATAAAACTTGCAATATTTTCATCTTATCCCCCTACATTTTCAACAATCATTGTTTGACCTTGCCCGCCACCAACGCACAAAGTTACAAGTCCGTAGCGAGCTCCTCTTCTTTTCATTTCATAAAATAATTTTGTCATTAAAATAGCTCCTGTTCCTCCAAGCGGATGTCCAAGAGCAATCGCTCCGCCATTCACGTTTACTTCTCGCAAGTCTATTTTTAATTCTTTTATCACTGCTAGTGCTTGAGAGGCAAATGCTTCATTTACTTCAAAAAGATCAATATCTTTTATGGAAAGATTTGCTTGTTGTAATGCTTTTAGAGTAGCGGGAACACATCCCATTCCCATAATTGCTGGACTTACTCCGACTGATGATTGAGTAATAATTTTTAATTGTGGCTGTATCCCTTGTTTTTTTGCAGTTTCTTCGGACATCAAGAGTAAGGCAGAAGCTCCATCATTTCTTCCGCTAGAATTTCCAGCGGTGACCGTGCCATCTTTTTTAAAAACTGCTGGTAAATTTGCTAATTTATTAAGTGATGTTTGGCGTGGATGTTCGTCTGTAACAAATGTGCCGTTCTCCGTTTCAATCGGAATAATTTCTTCTTTAAATATACAATTTTCTATTGCTTTGTGAGCTTTTTCTTGACTCAATAAAGAAAATTCATCTTGTTCTGTTCGAGAAATATTGTACATAGCGGCTACATTTTCGGCTGTTAAACCCATTGTTAACTTTCCATATATATCAATTGGTTGTGCTCTAGGCTGACTTTCTGTATTTGAATCAATTAATTCGGCATTTCCTGCACTGTAACCATATCGAGCTTTTCGTAAATAATAGGGAGCATTACTCATACTCTCTGCTCCACCTGCGATAATAATATCAGCATAGCCACACATAATTTCTTGCGTAGCATTAGCGATTGCCTGTAATCCTGATGCACATTGGCGGTGGACGGTATAACCAGGAATCTCCACTTGTAAACCTGCCCGAAGCAGTGCAAGTCTGGCAATATTCGGTTGGTCGGAACTTTGCTTGACGTGCCCTAAGATAACTGCATCTATATCTGGAGTTGTTCGTTTCACAATTTCCCCAATGACACTCGCCGCTAAATAATCCACTTCAATATTTTTTAATGCCCCACCCATTTTTCCAATGGCTGTTCGTACCGCATCAACAATAACAACATTTCTCAATCGATCACTTCCACTCTTTTGTCAGTTCAGAAAAGATAATATTTCGTTGAATTTCGCTCGTTCCTTCATAAATTTTTGTAATTCGAGCATCCCGATAAAAACGTTCAATTGGATAATCTTTCATATACCCAAGTCCCCCATGAATTTGTACAGCCATATCTGCTATCCGATTATATACTTCTGAGCCATATAATTTAGCAATTGCGGCGTGTTTGACAACTCGTTTTTTTACATCCGTCATCCACGCTGTTCGATACGTAATGGAACGAAGAATTTCAATTTCCATTGCCATATTTGCTAACATATGTTGAATCGATTGTTGTTCGGCAATCGCTTTACCAAACTGCGTTCGCTCTTTGGCATATTGTAAACTCATTTCTAATAATTTTTCAGAAGAACCTAAGTTTCGAGCGGCAAGTCCAGCCCTGCCATTGGCTAAAATTTTTAAGGCATGAACATAACCATTCCCTTCTTCACCAAGCATATTTTCTTTTGGCACTTCCATATTTTCAAAAAATAGCTCGGCGGAATGTGAGCCACGTAGCCCCATTTTCCGCTCTACTTTTCCAATATGAAACCCTGGGAAAGATTTATCCACAATAAATGCCGTAATTCCCTTTGCACCTTTTGTCGCATCCGTAACCGCCATCACTGTAAAAATCTGCCCACAAACAGCATTTGTAATATAATGCTTGGAGCCATTTAAAATATATTTATCTCCTTTTCTAATAGCAGTTGTTTTTATATTTGAAGCATTTGAGCCAGCTTCTGGTTCGGTTAAAGCAAATGCCCCAATCCATTCACCACTAGCCATTTTTGGTAAATATTTTTTTTGTTGGGCATCATTTCCAAGTTCAACAATTCCAATTGTTCCAATCCCTGTATGTGCCCCAATTAAAGTCGTAAAACCATTGTGTGTTTTTCCAAGTTCTTCATAAATCGCACACTTTTCCACCATACAAAGTCCAAGCCCACCGTACTCAGTTGGAATGCTAATACCAAATAACCCAAGATTTTTCGACATTTCAATAATACGTACAGGAATTTCATCTTTTTCTTCAATTTCCATTGCCGCTTTTTCTACTTCATTCGTAACAAACTGACGAACAATTTTACATAGCTCTTCTAGTTCCTCTGTAAACTCAAAATCCATCTTTCCACCTCTATTTCACTATGAAATCAGCTTCAGTTGTTTGCTGTATTTCTTCTAATGTACTAGTTGGAGCAATTTCTGTGAGAACTAATTGTCCATTTTCTACAATAAATACTGCTTTTTCTGTTACAATCATATTTGCAGTTCTAACTCCACTCGTTGGATAGGTTAATTTTTTTACGATTTTTGGTACGCCTTCTTTTGTTACATGAAGCATTGCTACAATAATTTTTTTCGCCCCAGTAACGAGATCCATTGCTCCACCGACACCAAGAATATCGGAATCTGTTGCCGCCCAGTTGGCAATCTCTCCTGTTTCACTTACTTGTAATGCACCAAGTACGGCAATATCAATATGTCCTCCACGAATCATTGCAAAAGAATCGCTACTAGAAAATATAGAAGCCCCTAGTTCTAATCCAACCGCTTGTTTACTTGCACTAATACAATCCATATCTATTTCATTTGCTAAGCCCATACCTAACATCCCGTTTTCTGATTGTAAAAAAACAATTTTGTTTGGGTCTAAATATGGCAAAATAAGTGTTGGAATACCTACACCAAGATTAACAACTGATTCACGACCAAGTTCTTTAGCAATTCGTTTGGCAATTTGGATTCGCCACTTAGTTTGCAACGTAAACTCCTCCAATTTTTTTATAGCGACTACTCACAAGCATATCTACATAATTATGTGGCGTAACAATTTGTTCTGGTTCTAACTCTCCAACTTCCACTATTTCATCAACCTCAGCAATAACTATTTGTGCTGCTGTTGCCATCATTGGATTGAAATTTCTCGCAGACTTGTAATAAATTAAATTACCTAATTTATCCGCTTTCCAGGCTTTAATCAAAGCTACTTTTGCACGAATTCCCTCTATTAATATATATATATCCTGACCAAATATTTTTTCTTCCTTTCCTTTAGCAAGTTCTGTACCTACCCCAGTTTGAATATAAAATCCAGCGATACCAGCCCCACCAGCCCGAATAGCTTCCGCAAGTGTTCCTTGAGGCATTAGTTCAATCTCTAACTTGCCATTTCTCCACGCCTTGACTGCATCCCGATTTGATGTAAAATACGAACCGATTGCTTTTTTTATATGACCACTTTGCAAAAGTTTCCCTAAACCTTTATTCGGCTCGCCAAGATTATTGCTAATGACTGTTAAATTTTTGGCATGATGTGAAACTAACGTATCAATCAATGTAAATGGTGTCCCGCACAATCCAAATCCACCAACAAGTAATGAATCTCCCTCACAAATAGATTGAATCGCTTCTTCTGGCGTAGTTATTTTACTCATGTTTCACTCCGATAATCATAAAAACCAACTCCAGATTTTCGCCCAAGTCTTCCCGCCTTTACATATTTCACAAGCAGCGGACATGGACGATATTTCTCTCCTAATGAGTGATACAAATACTCCATATTTCTAAGACGTGTATCAAGTCCAACTAAATCGGCTAATTCAAGCGGACCCATTGGATGATTTAATCCTAACTTCATTGTTTTATCAATATCTTTTGCTGTTGCTACACCTTCCATTAACATATTCATTGCTTCATTTCCAATTAAACAATTCATTCTACTTGTTACAAACCCGGGAAATTCATTTACTTCCACTGTTTCTTTTCCAAGCTGTATGGCAATTTCTTTTACTTTTCTAACTGTTTCATCAGACGTATCCAAGCCTCGAATAATCTCAATTAATTTCATTTTGTGAACGGGATTAAAAAAATGCATAGCTACACAACGTTCCCGATAGGTTGTTTGTGAAAAAATTTCTGTTGGACTTAGTGTTGATGTATTTGTTGTTAGTACTGTGTATTTAGAACAGTGTTTGTCTAGTAAATAAAACATATTTATTTTTAGTTCGATTACTTCGATAATTGCTTCGATAACAATTTCAGCTTGCTCAACAGCTTCTAAAAAATTAGTTGTATACATAATTTTTTTTTGAGCAAACTCAGCTTGTTCTTTCGTTATATATCCAGAAGCGATACTTTTTTCCATTTCTATGTCAATATATTTTTTAGCCATTTTCAACGATTGTTCTTCTTTGTCATGCAGATACACGTTAAAGTTTTTAAGTGCTGCTACATAAGCAATTCCTCTGCCCATCACTCCAGAACCAATCACAGACATATTATTCATAATGAATTTCCTTTTGTTAAATACTCATCGACACGCCGACTTGTTGTTAAGCCACTTTCAATTGCTCCATCTATAAAACTAGCCCAGCCATTGGCATACGTTGTTCCAGCAAAAAATATCCCTCCATCTGGTTGTGTCCATTCTTTTAAATACGTTGTTAATTGATTCGGTCTAAGCATTGGCCATACTTCTTGAGAAAATTGATCATTGTACCAATCATGTCCCGTACATTCGATTACTTCAATTGTAGGAATCCAATACTGTAATGCCTTTTCCACTGCCTCACAATCAAGCGGATTTAATTTCTCCACACTTCCACCAAATCCAACTATAATGCTGTCATTGTCCACATAGCGGTCTAAATGAACAGAATTTAACGGGTAATCTCCGTGAGCAAGTGCATCAAATGGTTGTAATTTCCCCCGAACCCTTGCCCACACCTTTACTCCTTTAGAGGCTTGCCCTTCGGCAAAAGAAGCTTGTTTTAACATGGATAATTTTGGTGAAAAATTAATTTGTTTTACAGTTGTTAAAGGAACGGTTACAATTACTGATTTTGCTTTAAAAATTTTGTTGTCCTCTGTATATACTTTGATTTTTTTGCTTTGTTTTATTTTTTTTACAACGGTGGACAAACGAATTTTTGCCTTTGCATCTGTAGCCATTGCTTCAATTAAAGCGGAAGTTCCCTTTTTTAATTTAAAACCAGAAATTGCCGAGCTTTGAATGTTCCAATTTCCATAAGAAAATCCCCACCAACGAAAAATTTGTGTAATTGCTCCGTCAGTTGGTGAACCACAAATATCCGAAGTTATCCACCCATGTAAAATGTCATATTCTTCTTTTGAAAGATTTGCTTCATGCAAAAATTCTTCAGCACTTTTATGATCTATTTCCACCATTTTTCCACCAAGTGGTTCATAAGGAAACGGCAAATATGTTTGGCTTACAGAAAGTAATTTTTCTACCGTTTTTTTTAGTTTTCTGCGGAATGTATTATAAGAAGCAAATTTTGTTTTTCCTTCTGTTATCCAATACACTCTTTCTGCTTTTGGAGCGGAATGAATTTCTAAATGGTAACGAGTAATTTCTGACCATACATGCGGTTGAAACCAATGGACATATGTTCCACCCATTTCTAATTGTTGACCTAAACGTGTATCAACCCAAGTCCGTCCACCTAGACGATCTCGTGCTTCTAACACAAGAACACTTCGTCCTAGATTCTTTAATTCACGAGCAGCAGTTATTCCTGAAAATCCTCCGCCAACAATAATGACATCATATGTTTTCCCCATTTGTTTCACCTCCTCGTCACATTCATATTCCAATAGCTAACAGGAAAGTATCTATTTTCAAAAGGAATTTTCGAGTTCGACAATATTCCTCAAAATATGCTAAAATGTGTATATGATGTGCATTTTGCCATGTTTTGTTTTATAATAAATATGGGTGATAACATGGCTAAATACTCCAAAGAAATCAAAACGGAAACAGATCGACAGGGCAAAGAATATTATGATGCTCTACTTGCAGACGAATTTTTTGATAACCTCCTTCAACAGTTGCACAAAGAAAATGAATTATTAATGATTTTATTAGCAGAAGAACAAAAAAAGAATGAAAAAGAAAATGTTCTTATCACAAAAGAACGAGCTTTGGAAGGAAGTAAAGTAACCAAGTTGAGTTCGGCGGAACAATCAGAAATATATGATGCTTACCAAAAAGGGGCTAGTATCAGAAGTTTAAGTATCCAATATAAAATAAGTCGATCTACTGTGCGAAACTATATTGAAAGGATTTCAGAAGGAGAAGAGAAAACAGCTTACACCGAAAAAGAACTACTTCGCAGAAAAATAAAAAAATGGGAACAAGATGGTAAATATTTATGGACAGCCCAAGTAGAGCATTTAAAACAGGAACAAGCAAAAAGATACACACAAGAACAGAAGAAATAATAGTTGCATTGTTTTTGAAAGGTTCTTAGTAAAAATGGTTCACTAAAACATTGATTTTATTGTGTTTTGTTAACTATTCTTTTCATGATAATGGGGATTGGGGTAAAAAAACACCCCAATCCCCATTATCAGTTATTATCAATCTGAGCTCTCTGTAACACTCCACTATAATCAATATAAACAGATTTCCATTCCGTATACACATCTAGTGCCGCCACACCTGAATCACGATGCCCATTACCAGTTCCTTTTGTTCCACCGAATGGCAAATGAATTTCTGCTCCTGTTGTTCCAGCATTCACATAGACAATTCCTGTATCGAAATCTCGCATTGCTTGAAATACACGATTGACATCTTTCGTAAAAATAGAACTAGACAGACCGTATTCTACACTATTGTTTACTTCAATTGCTTCTTCCAAACTTTTCACAGAAATAATTGCCACAACAGGCCCAAAAATTTCTTCTTGAACAAGTTGCATTTCTTTTGTTGCATCTGTAAATAAAGTTGGAGCATAGAAATTTCCATCTGCTAATTCTCCATCCGTCAATTCATGCCCACCACAAAGAAGTTTTGCCCCTTCTTTGGTTCCTAATTGAACATAGTTATGTATTCTTTCTACTGCAACCGAATTAATAATTGGCCCAATTTGAATGGACTCATGCATACCATTACCAATTGTTAATTTTGTAATCCGCTCTACTAATTTTTGTTCTAACTCCCGCTTCACTGCTTCATGAACAATAATACGGCTACATGCGGTACAACGCTGGCCACTTGTTCCAAAAGCACTCCACAAAATTCCATCCACTGCCAAATCTAAATCGGCATCTTCCATAACCGTAATCGCATTTTTCCCGCCCATTTCTAAAGATATACGCTTTAGTAATGCTCCTGCTCGTTCATTAATATGTCTCCCTACTTTGTTTGAACCTGTAAAAGAAATAATATCAATATCACGGTGTTCAACTATTGCTTCGCCAACATCAGCCGCTCCGTATACAAGATTCATTAATCCATTTGGTAGCCCTGCTTCTTCATAAATTTTTACAAATTCTTGAGCCATTAATGGTGTTTCAGGAGATGGTTTCCAAATAACAGCATTTCCAGTCACAAGTGCAGGTAATGATTTCCATGAAGCAATCGCAATTGGAAAATTCCATGGTGTAATAAGTCCCGCTATCCCAACTGGAACACGCACACTCATCGCAAATTTATTCCGAAGCTCTGATGGAACTGTATCACCAAACATTCTCCGACCTTCACCAGCCATATAAAAAGCCATATCAATTGCTTCTTGAACTTCTCCTCTTGCTTCACTAATAACTTTTCCCATTTCGCTTGTTAAGGTACGAGCAAGATATTCTTTCTTATCTTTTAGTAATGCAGCAACTCGATATAAAACTTCGGCACGTTCTGTTGCTGGTACAAGTCTCCATAATTTTTGTGCTTCTTTTGCTGCTTTCACTGCCTTATTTATATCTTTTTTAGAAGAATGTGTTACTTCACATAATATTTTTCCAGTTGCTGGATTAATATTTTTTATAAATCGATTTGTTTCTGATTCTATCCACTTGCCATCAATATAATTCAAACACTGTTTCATTTCTTTCCTCCATCATTTTTTGTTAATAGTCTAATATTATTATATTGGTTACTTACAATGAAAATGTCAATTTTTACAAACCCACTCATTTGAGAATCCACTCCCTCAAAAAAATAATTTATTAGAACAAAATTATCCTAATGAGTCCCTAACTTTATTTTCTCTCTGATAAAACAATCAAACTAAATAGCGTAACCAAAATCGCCCCTCCCATAATCATGATTCCAATTACTTCTAAAAAAGCAATTGGAATCATGATTTTTTTGCTATCTTTTAGTACTGCATATTATTTTAGGGTATACAAATTTTTTGAAATAGAGACAGATACGGTTATAATTACTAATTGTTTATAGAAGAGAAATATTTAAACCGTTCCAATTAATAATTTTATTTCAAATCACTTTATGTTATGATATTTCTATTGACACTTAAAAGGAATGGATGCTATGGACAAGGTTATTATTTACTCTTCACAAACAGGAAACACAAAAAAAGTTGCCTATGCGATTAAAGATGTTGTAGAAGATTGTAGAATATTGACATTAGCTGAAGCACTCGAAGAAGATATCATACTTGAACCAATCATTATTCTTGGTTACTGGGTAGATAGAGCAAATCCAAACCGAGAAACATTGGATTTTTTGGAAAGACTAGAAGGAAAAAAAATTATTGGATTTGGCACACTAGGTGATTATCCCGACTCTTCTCATGCATTGTTTACACAAGAAAATGTCGAAATATTATTTGGGGCAAAAAATATACTGCTCGGAAACTGCCTATGTCAAGGGAAAATTTCCGCTAGTATGACAGAACAACTTGAACTACTTGCCAATGAAAGTCCACATTTTATGAGTAGATTAGTACTTGCGAAAACAAAAGAAACAGCAACGCATCCAAATGAACAGGATTTGCTTACTATGCAACAGTTTGTCATAAATATTTTATCAAAGATAGAATAAATTTTTTAACACCATATGTGCAGATAAACTACAGATAGAGAATTTTATTAATTGAAAGTGACGGTGACTACTGATGAAAAAACTTATTGTTTACTCATCAAGAACTGGGAATACAAAAAAAGTAGCTTATGCTATTAAAGAGGTCGTAGAAGACTGTGAGATACTTTCAGTAGAAGAAGCACTACTCAAAGAAATTCATGAAGATTTAATCATTATTGGTTATTGGAGTGACAAAACAAAACCAATCTTAGATGTAATTACATTCATCCAAAAGTTAGAGGGAAAAAAAATCATTGGCTTTGGAACAATGGTTAACTATGCAGACTCAGATGAAGCACAAGAAGTAACAAAAAATGTAACAGAACTAGTAGAAGAAAAGAATGTATTACTTGGAAACTGGATTTGTCAAGGGAAAATGGATCCAAAGGTAGAAGAGCTATTTAGAGAGTTCGGACCAGAAAGCCGTTATTTTATGGGTGAAAAACGCACTAAAATACATAAAGATGCTTCTATTCATCCAAATGAAGAGGATCTTAAAAATGTTCAACAATTTGTACGTCAAATTTTAGAAAATCTCAACTAGAATTTTAGAAAAGTCTAAAGAAATGGATGTGTTGGTTTTGGCAAAATTATTTTCACCATGTCAAATTCGTAATATGGTTTTAAAAAATCGAATTGTTCTATCTCCAATGTGTATGTTTTCTGCTGAAGATGATGGGATTGTGACACCGTTTCATCTTACTCACTATTCTGCACGTGCTATAGGGCAAATAGGCTTAGTAATGGTGGAAGCAACTGCTGTTTCCAGAGATGGACGAATTTCAGCAAATGATTTAGGCATTTGGGATGATTCACAAGTTCCTGGACTACAAAAGTTAGTTCATAATCTTCACTTATTTTATAGTCAAGCTGCAATTCAAATTGGACATGCTGGCGGAAAATCTAATGCTGGTGGAGCACTTCTTGCCCCTTCAGCTATTCCATTCAAAAATGGAATGACAACTCCTGAAGAAATGACATATGATCAAATTCAAGAAACGATTCAACAGTTTGCTGATGCTGCACGTCGTGCAAATGAAGCAGGATTTGATTGTTTAGAAATTCATGGAGCACATGGTTACTTGATTAATCAATTTTTAACACCAATACTTAACAAACGAACAGATGAATATGGTGGTGGACTTCGTGATAATCACTTCCGTTTTCTTGGTCAAGTAGTAGAAGCTGTCAAATCAGAATGGAATAAAGCTTTAATGGTTCGTCTTTCCATGAATGAATATACACCTAAAGGTAACACACTAGAAGATATGCTCTACTATTGCCATAAACTAAAAGGGCTAGAAGTCGATCTTATTGATTGTAGTAGTGGCGGTATTGTACCAACTCCTGTTGATGAATATCCAAACTACCAAGTTCAATATGCCGATGCTGTAAAAAATAAAGTAAAAATGTTAAGCGGATCTGTTGGACAAATTACATCTGGATTTCAAGCTGAGGATATTTTGGCTACTGATCAAGCTGATTTAATTTTTGTAGGTCGTGAACTGCTTCGTAATCCTAACTGGGTATACTGGGCATCAAAAGAATTAGGGGTACTTTTATCTCCACCAAAACAATATGTGCGTGCATGGATGTAATAAAAAAGTGGCTTATTAGGATTATCCTAACGAGCCACTCTTTTTTTATTTGTCTTCTAGCTTTTCGTTGTCACTTCTTCTTTTGAAAATCAAAAATGATCCCAAAAACACCGTAATTAACAAGCCTTTAAATCACTTGAGTTTGGGTCAAAGGGATAAATGCTACATTGTTGTTTTCCCGCCCTGATGTCGTTTCTGTATCAATTACAAAATAAAACTGCTAAAAACAACATTTAGCCAGCCAATGCTGTTTTTCCACTCCCAACAGAGCCAATAATATGGATTTTTCTTATGTCATTCTTCACTTTCTCCCTGCAAATCCCGTTAAAAATGACATCATCACATGAACTCCGGCTTTAATCGTTGCATCTGCGACATCTTTATATGGATCTAAACAAACAATATCCATTGCTTTCACTTTTTTGTGACAACCCGCTAAATAAACAGCTTCAAATAATTCATGTGTGTACATTCCTCCAGGGGTTGCGGCTGGTACTCCTGGCCCAAAGCTAATATCAAGCACATCCATATCTACTGTTAAGTAAATGGTATCAACTTTTTCTGAAAGTTTGGCAAGTGCCTCGGTAATAACGGTTTCGATTCCTCTTTTTCTTGCTTGTTGTAATGTAATATAATTTAAGTTTACTTTATCAGCATACTCTTTTAATGAACGAGCATTGAAAAATCCATGTAATCCAATGTTGTATACATCTTCTCCTCGGATAACATTACTCTCTATTAAATTGCGAATTGGCGTACCATTTGTTGGGCCAAAGTCTTGTAAATCTCGTAAATCAAAATGTGTATCGAGTTGTAAAATACCAATTCTCTCCTGCGAGTGAGCATCTTTCCAACCTTTTACAAGCATGGCGGTGATGGAATGATCTCCACCAATAGAAATAGGTAAAATTTTTGGATGCGTTGTTTGCATCGTACACATTGCTTCTCGAATATTTTTGTGACAGATGGAAATATCAGTAACATGTTGCCGCACATCCCCCAGATCAATAACATTTAATGAAGATAAGTCAACGTCATAATCTAAATTGTATGTACCAAATGATTTCCACGTTCTGCGAAAAGCATCTGGTGTTTCACTTGCCGCAGATGCAGAAATGGATGATCTTGATAATGGTACACCTAGAATAGACACATCAAATGTATCCCAATTTGGGATGTCTGATTCACTAACTGTTTGAATCCATTCATGTACTTTTGGTTCAGTTGTTTGATTACGCCATCGAAATATTGGTGGATTTAACATTGGATAGGGATAGTTCACTTACGAACACCTCCAGCTACAACAATCTTGCCATTTTTAATGACTGTATGTGTATGATTCATACCGTAATGATATTGAAGTTTCATATAGTTTGGAACGTCTAACATAACAATATCCGCTTTTTTTCCGACTTCGATGCTTCCAATTGTACTGCTACGCCCAATGGCATGAGCGGCATTAATTGTCGTTGCTGTTAACACTTCGGCTGGGGACATCCCCATTTTTAAACAACCAAGATTCATAATAAGTTGTAATGAAACGGTTGGAGATGAGCCGGGATTACAATCCGTTGCTAGAGCAACAGGGACACCTAAATCAATCATCTTTCTTCCATTTGCACTTTCCGCCATTAAGAAAAATGCTGTTCCTGGTAAAAGAACGGCAACGACATTATTCTCTGCCATCATTCGCATTCCATTTTCTGATGCTTTCAACAAATGATCCGCAGAAAATGCTCCTAATTCTGCCGCTGTTTCCGCTCCATTATACGGTTCAATTTCATCCGCATGAATTTTTGGCAACAGTCCATGTTGTCTTCCAGCTTCCAAAATTCGTTTTGATTCTTCTGGAGTAAACACCCCACGTTCACAAAATACATCATTAAATTCGGCGAGTTTTAGTTCGGCAACTTTTGGAATCATTTCATTAATAACTAGCTGAACATAATCTTCTTGGCGTTCTTTATATTCCGCTGGTACCGCATGAGCTCCCATAAATGTACTAACAATATCAATTTCATGTGTATCATTTAGCTGTTTAGCAACCGTTAATTGTTTTAATTCATCTTCTAGTGTTAATCCATAACCGCTTTTTGCCTCAACTGTTGTTACTCCATGCAGTAAAAACTGCTCTAAACGGTGTAGGCTTTCATTGTATAGTTGTTCTGAACTAGCCTTTCTTGTCGCTCTAGTTGTTGCATGAATTCCTCCACCTGCATTCATAATTTCCATATACGTTGCACCTTTAAGACGCATATCAAACTCATTTTCCCGACTTCCTGCATAAACAAGGTGCGTGTGTGGATCAATAAATCCTGGTGTGACGATTTTTCCAGTTGCATCAATCACGTTTGCTTCTTCTAATCTTTCTTTATACAACGAAAGTAATTCGGCATCTGTTCCGACTGCTTTGATTCTGCCTTCTTCTATCCAAATACTTCCATTTTGAATAATATGTAACTGCTCCATTTCCTCTTTGCGAGCAGGTTTGTTTTTTCCTTTTAAAGTAATCACTTCATTGGCATGACGAATAAAAATAGCTTTAGACACAAAAATTCCTCCTTTACTTTGTACTACAAAGTAAAATGTTTATATGGCACATTATAAACGATTTCATGAGCTAGTGCATGAAATTCATAACCGTCTTCTCCGTAACAAGTTCCATGATCAGACAGAGCAATAACAAAAGTTGGGCCACGGTCTTTAAAACTTGCAAATAACCTCTCTAACTCACTATCAACATAGCGAAGAGCGGCTGCATGGGTAATCACATCATCACGTTTTTTACCATCTACATAAAAATGACTTGGATAGTGCATGGCACAAATATTCATATACATAAACATCCGCTTCTCTTTATCTAATTGATTAATTTTTTTAATCGCAAAATCTATTTGATTCGTTGTACTTTCCTTAACTACACAACCAAATGACGGATTCCAGTAACTATGTTGAAAATAAGATGGAAACACTTTTCCTAAAGCGGAACGATTATCAAAGAACGAAACACCACCAATACAATTCGTGTCATAGCCAACTTTTGCTAACCCTTCGACAAATGTTGCTCCTTCAAAAGTAAAAGAGTTTTCAGGTCCATTTTTACCTAATCCAACATTTTTCGGAAAAAATAACATTTCTCGATCAAAAATATGCGTAGGTTCTGCTGGACTAGGAAGAAATCCTGCAAACATGGCAAAATGAGATGGATAAGTAAAGTTTCCTGGAGCATGGCATTTTTGCCATTTTCCATATTTATTTAACACAGGTGTGTTGCCAGCATCTTGTTCCGCAATCGCCACATCATAACGCAGTGAATCTAAACAAACAAATAATATATCATGTGTACCAACAATCTCGTTCATATTTACGGTAGCTTTTACGCCTTTTCGATTTTCTAAAGGCACTTCACTTAATTCATTTTGATTCATTAATTTCAACCATCCTTTTAATTTGATTTTTATAAATGTTATTTTCAAGGTATATATCATCGTAAATTAAATCCCCTTGGGCATTCACTTCAATAATATACGGCTTTAATTCTGACCCTGATAAAAGTATATCAATTCCAGCAGATTGGAGCTTAGGAAACTGTTTCATAGTTCTTATACAAAGTGATTCAATGTTGTTCAAAACTTTTTTTGGTAATGATAAGTTGTCTAGATTTGTTGCTTTATTATTGAGATGCAAATTAGTGATTGGTGATTTAGAGCGGCGAACAACAATATAATCTATTTTGTTAAATTGATAGACAACTCTTAAATCATAACTAAAGTTTTGATAAGTAGACTTAGGAATCCATCGTTCTACTACCGCACCAATTAAAAAAATTGCATTGACAATGCTTTCAATTAATTTACGATCAGTAATACGAGAAATTCGTTTTGTATTAATAAATTGCTGATTATGCATAGCAACACTTGTATATATGACTTCCTCATTACTTTTTGGATTAAAAGAGTAAGCAATTACCCCAGCTGCTCCAGAACCATACCTTGGTTTAATAAATACACGCATTATTTTTTCGGATGCAAGTAACCTTCTAAGTTCTTCTATATCCGAAATATGTTCACTTATAAGTGGTGTTGATGGAATATTTTTTTCCATTAGTAATTGCTTGCAATAAAGTTTATCTAATGTTTGCCAAATAGAAAGTGGGTGATTTAGAAATCGACTACTTGGTTGGTTTGATAATTTGATTAGTGCTTGATGATAATTCTCCGTTAAAAATGAAATATGCGAAATATCACAGCTTTCATAAGTAGGCGGATCAATTTTGACAAATGTTTGCTTACTATCATCTAATTTGTCTAACTCATTGTATGAAATAGATGTAAGTGAAATATTTAGTTCATCACACGCTTTTTTAAAATAGATGGAGCGTTTGCTAGTTTGATCACCAATAAGAATGATTTCAGGTTGTGTTGTTCTCACCATTTTTATTCCGTTAACATAGGGTTCGTGTATGCTTCATCCTTATAGTAATGAACTTCTTGCTGACCATCTATATTTACTATAAGTGGTAGCCTATTGATTTTAGCCATCATTTCATCTGTTAAATAATGATAATGCAAATCTAGTAATTTTAGATGTTTTAGTTTATCGACATTATCCAGAATAGATTTTGCACCTTCATCTGCCAGTGTTCCATTAGATAAATCTAATACTTCTAGTTGCAGTAATAATGGACTAGTCATCATCAATTTTGTAATTTCATTTTGCATGTCACTATTGCCAAGACCTAAATATTTTAGTGATGGAAATGAGGCATTTGTAATCGTTTCAATATCCTCAATTCCACCATCAAAACCATAGTGATCGATACCCAAATATAAATTAAGTTTTTCTAACTTTGGTAGATTAGCTTTAGCAATGGAATGAATAACATTCTTTGGTAAACCACCGCAAATGATTTCTAATGATAATAAATTTTGGTGAATAATTTCTCCTAACTTCAATCCATCTGATCCTTTAATAGTTAAGTATTTGAGGTTTGGTAAAGCAGCCCACAGTTTACTGTAATCACTTTGTTGAATCCATGAAACCTCACATTCCTCATAGTCCATATCACCAATAAACAGACTTTCAATGTGAGCGAATGTAGTTGCGTGTTCAACAAACATCTGAATAATGTCTTCACAACTCTCTTCGTAAGCGTATCCCCATTCTCCAATCACAATTTTATTTATTGTTGGTAATTCTGGATCACTTAGAATTTCTTCGGTCAGTGTTTTAACATTTTTTCCATTATCTTCGTAATCCTTATAGTCGTAAAAATACTTTTTCTCTTTCATCTTGAGTCATCCTTTCTAATATAATCTACTTAATTATTCCGTCACCATTGGATACATATACTCTTCATCCTCTATTTCCTGTTGGTCGGTTATGTTCACTGTCAGTGATGATTTCTTCATTTTAATCATCATTTTATCTGTTAAGTAATGATAACTTAAATCTAACAGTTTTAGATGTTTTAGCTTTTCTATATTATCCAGAATGATCTCGGCTCCCTTATCCGTCAATGTTCCATTGGATAAATCTAACACTTCTAGTTGAGGTAATAATGGACTAGTCATCATCAACTCTGTAATTTCATTTTGCATGTCACTATTTCCAAGACCTAAATATTTTAGTGATGGGAATGAGGTATTTGTAATCATTTCAATATCCTCAGTTCCACCATCAAAACCATACCACTCCACACCCATATATAAATTAAGTTTTTCTAACTTTGGTAAATTAGCTTTGGCAATGGAATGAATAACATCCTTTGGCAAACCACCACAAATAATTTCTAGTGACAACAGATTTTGATGGGTAATTTCGCCTAACTCTAATTCACTTGCACCTTGAATAGTCAAGTGTTTTAGATTGGGAAGTGCCGACCATAACTTACTGTAATCGTCTTGTATAATCCATGAAATTTCACATTCTTCTCCATTCATATCTCCAATGACCAAACTTTCGATATGAGTAAATTTTGTTGGGTATTCAACAAACATTTGAATAATATCTATACAACTTTCTTCATAAGCATTTCCCCAATTTCCAATCACAATTTTATTTATTGTTGGCAATTCTGGATCACTTAGAATTTCTTCTGACATTGTTTTAGCGTTCTTTTTACCATCTTCGTAATCCTCGTAATCATAAAAATACTTTTTCTCTTTCATGTTCACTCTTCCTTTCTATGTAATTTGTGAACTGTTTCCATCCATGCTTCAGAATAATCACTATGCCTATCCTATATCTGTTGATTTTTGTGTTCATATAAAAAGTTTCGATCTGTTTGAATGATAAACTCACTGACTTATTCCGTTAACATTGGATATATTTCATCTTCATAATCTTCATCCTCCTCTTCATCCTCCTCTTCATCGTTGTAATCATAATACTCTCCGTGCTCACAATCTAAATCCACTTTAATCGGCATTTTTTTGATTTCATCCATCATTTCATCTGTTAAGTAATGATGATGTAAATCTAGTAGTTTCAGATGTTTTAACTTTTCTATATTATTTAAAATAACTTTGGCTCCTCTATCCGTTAATGTTCCATTGGATAAATCTAATACTTCTAGTTGGGGTAATAATGGACTGGTCATGACCAGTTCGGTAATTTTATTTTGCATATCACTATTGCCAAGACCTAAATATTTTAGTGATGGGAATGATGTCTTAACAATCATTTCAATATCTTCGATTCCACCATCAAAACCGTAGTTCTCTACCCCAATATATAAATTTAGTTTTTCTAACTTTGGTAACTCCGCTTTGACAACGGAATGAATAACGCTTTTCGGCAAACCACCACAAATAATTTCTAGTGACAGTAAATTTTGATGAATAATTTTACCTAGTTTTAAATTATTTGAACCTTTAATAGTTAAGTGTTTTAAGTTGGGAAGTGCAACCCAAAGCATACTATAATCATTCTGCTGAATCCATGATACTTCGGACTCTTCAGAAGTCATATCACCAATAAACAAACTTTCGATATGGGCAAATTCACTTGAGTTTTCTGCAAACATTTGAAGAATTTCTCTACAAGGTTTTGCGTAAGCTTCCCCCCAATTTCCAATAATGATTCCATTTAACGTTGCCAATTCTGGATCATTTAGAATCTCTTCTGCCATTGTTTTAGCATTTTTTTTGCCATCAGCAAAATCCTCGTAATCATAAAAATATTTTTTCTGTTTCATGTTCACCCTTCCTTTCTATGTAAGTAACTCAATCTTTCCATTCATACTATCCGAATACAAGATGTATTTATTAGCATTGGTTCTGTTAATGGGAAAAAAATAGAAGTTCTCTACTTATAACATACTCGGAGATTTGTTGTTTTTCATTCTGTTAGCAGTGGATACATATACCGTTTTTCATTCCTTTGTTGATTTAAATTAACTGGTATTGACAGCATTCTTATTTCTTTCATCATTTCATCCGTTAAATAATGATGATGCAAATCTAGCAGTTTTAGATGCTTTAGTTTCTTAGCATTATCCAAAATAAATTTTGCACCTCCATCTGTCAATGTTCCATTTGATAAGTCTAATATTTCTAGTTGGAGTAATAACGGACTAGTCGTAACTGCTTTTGTAATTTCATTTTGCATGTCACTATTTCCGAGACCTAAGTATGTGAGTGATGGAAATGAGGCTTCTAGAATACATTTAATATCCTCAATTCCACCGTCACCACCATATTCATCGACACCCAAATATAAATTAAGCTTTTCTAGTTTTGTTAGATTAGCTTTGGCAATTGAGTGAATAACACTCTTTGGAAGACCACCACAAATAATCTCTAATGACAATAGATTGTGATGAGTAATTTCTCCTAACTCCAATCCATTTGCACCTTTAATTGTTAAATGTTTCAGATTTGGTAGGACATCCCATAATTTACTATAGTCCCCCTGCTCAATCCATGAAACTTCACATTCTTCATAAGTCATATCACCAATAAATAGGCTTTCGATATGAGCAAATTTAGTTGCATTTTCAACAAACATTTCAATAATACTTGAACAATCATTTTCGTATGATTCCCCCCAACACCCAACAATAATTTTGTTTACTGTTGGTAATTCTGGATCATTTAGAATCTCCTCTGCCAATGTTTCAGCATTCTTTTTACCATTTTCATAATCATCATAGCCATAAGCATACTTTTTTTCTTTCATATTGGCTCGTCCTTCCTATACAAAAAATATGATTCTATTTACAAAACAATGGAAGATTTGCTACTTCCATTACATACTTCGCAGCCTTTTTTACTTCATCTCTCGAGCTTGGAACTGCCACTGAATTTGGAAAGTATGTTAGCATTTCTATATCAGCAAAATCATTTCCTACTGTTAGAATATCTTTTTCTTCCAACCGACAAACTTCGGAAAGTCTTAAGATACCTGATAGTTTGGAAGCTGATTTTGCTGTAACACTAATAATTCTCTCTTCTTCTACAATATTATACTTATTTCCAACAATTGTAAGTAGTTCTTTTCTCTCCATTTTTGTCAGTTTCATCTTATTAATGGTAATCTTAAACAGACGCCCACTTTCAAAATAAGAACGAACATCTGAAAGATTCTCTAATAACTCCTGTATATTTAGCGATTCTATGTAAATAATTTCTTTAAAAGATTGATTGAATTCATAAATTTCTGCTCCATTTGCAAACACACCACCTGCTAAATACTTTCTAATAGAGTGACATTTTTTCATTGCTATTCTAAATGGAAGCATTGTTGCTAAATATACTTGTTTTGTCTGGGCAATTGTTTCAATCGTTTTGATTGTATCCGCTGAAATTTGTCCATCTGTAATTAGCGTTCCGTCCACATCAAAAAAAACTACTTTAACTCTCAGTGGAGCAATGATTCTGAATTGTTTAGGAGAACTATTTTCTCCATTATAGGCAAACTGTTTTAGTCCAGTTATATCTCTACGATTAGAATACGCTAGAAAACAGTCACATCTTCCATGACAATTATCTATTTGTTTTATCTCTGTAGTTTTGTAGAAATTACCGATTTTGTATTTACTCCGATTACATGGAAAAACATCACCATTCGCTGTAATAAAAACACTCTCATTTCCACCATCACATTTTTGGATGTCTGCTTTTCTATGTTCTTTTTCCAAATAAAAAAATGGGTCGATTTTTGAAAATTGTTCTACTTCTAACTTAGTATAAACTCTCCCTAATCCATCCATTGCATTAATCCATAAATAAATGTCAGAAGGAAGTGTAGCTCTTAATTCTTTCATTATCTCAATTTGATTAGGATCACCGACAATGCCAACACAAAGATTGATTTTGTTTTTTAATTCATACACTTTAGCAACAAAATCCTCTAAAGATGTCATAGATGGATGAAATGTACACCATAAATTAATTTTACTTACATCTGCTCCATTTGTTATAAGTACATCCATAAATTTCTTTGTAGAAAAGCTAAAATTAGTTTGACAGCTAATCTTTGCTATATTTGGCTGTTTGCTTAACATAGCAAAGGTTTCCATATAATAGGAATGAATAAGTGCCTCACCATACGGTGTAAACATTAAGGAAATTGGTTGTTCAAAAGGCATAGACTTCAATCTATCACAAAAATCTTCTAGCCTTTTTTGATCATTTGTAATTTCTTTCTTTCTAAATGGTTGTTTTGCAAAAACACAATAAGCACATGTGTAGTTACATGATTTTAATAGTCCCCTGTAATACATATGGTGTAGATTTTTCATAACAAATCAACTCTTGATTTTTTTGCTACTTCATCTGAAATAAACATTGGTGCAATATAATCAGAATATCCTAACCCTTTTGATGTTAATTTTATTACGTCTTTATCAATCACTATTAATCCTTGTTTTGCAAGTAAGTGAATCTCAGGAAAATCTTCTAAAATCGAACTACTAAATAATTTCTGATAATCAACTATAGATATACCACTATAGTATGGAAGATTCTTAATGATATATCTCCTCTTTAACTCATCGGTATTTAAATTGTAACCAGTCATATTTGCAAAAAAATCTTCTGTTTCGATAAACTTATCTAAAATTGTTTTACAAACTGCCCGATTAGTTGCATACTCTGTACAAAAATGAAGATTTCCTAAATAACTTCTGCCACCACAACCAAATGATAATGTATTTTCAAAACCACAACTAACAGGAACTTCAGGTTTATTTTTGCAAAAACGTCGCATAGAAGTTTGATAGTAACCCTTAGTTTGTAAATATTCACTAACAAACACATACATTTCATAACGCATACAAATATCAGGTATATATTTACTATGCAAAAATGTTTCAGGTTGAATATAGAGTGGATAAATGTATATCTCTTCTGGGCTATAAGAAAGTGCAGTGTCTAGAGAATATTGAAGGCTCTTGATTGTTTGCCCTTTAATTCCATAAATAAGGTCAATATTCAGAACTTCAAAATTTAAATCTTTCATTGTTTGAATAGCTTGCTTAGAAACATCCGATTTATTATCTCTTGCAAGTGCTGTTGTTTCACTGTCAATAAACGATTGCACACCAATACTAACTCGATTAAAATTATTTTCTTTTAAAAAAGTGAGCTTGTCAGAATCGGCACTATCTGGTGAAACTTCGATAACAGAAAAACGATTATCTGCTGTAACACCTGTAGCATTTTTAATTGTAAGAAATAAATTCTCTAATTGTGAAATAGATAGAACAGTAGGTGTCCCACCACCAATCACAAAACTGCTCCAATTAATCGTATGTAAGTTTTTTACTGATGTATATTGTTCTATTTGTCTTGTAACTGCAGACAAATAATCTTTTCGATACTGATCTGGTGCAATAATGGAAAATAGATTACAGAAACCACATTTACTCTCACAAAATGGAATATGTAAGTAGAGCATTGTTTCGGTCGATGCAATATTTTTGAAGCTCTCTACAACTGTTTCCTTTTCTAACACTCGATAAGCTGTCTTATGAGGATAACTATACATATATTGAGTGTAAATATTTACATCTAATATGTTCATATAATTTGCTGCTAAAAATGGTCAATCTTTCCATATTTTTAGAGCAGTTTTCACCTACCTTTTGTTGTCGTTTAATTTTTTCTATATTTCTATTTGTAGATAGTTTAATGAATTTCGAGTGCATGATTACATTTCTTCCTATACACTTTTTTTCTTATTTGATAGATGTATTTTAACATATTTTAACACAAAAAACAAACATCAGTTTCTATTTATTATTTATTTTAATAAAAAAGCTAGGACTCATCAATTTTACCGATTTTGTCCTAGCTTTTCTATTTATCTAACATCGGAATATGAATTCCTTTTTCTTTTGCGGTTTCAATTGCTAACTCATAACCTGCATCAACATGACGTACAACTCCCATACCTGGATCTGTTGTCAAGACACGTTTTAACCGTTTCGCTGCTTTTTTTGTTCCATCAGCAACAATAACCATACCAGCGTGTAGTGAATAACCCATTCCTACACCGCCACCATGATGAACAGATACCCAACTTGCCCCACCAACGCTATTAATTAAAGCGTTCAAAATCGGCCAATCCGCAACTGCATCACTACCATCAAGCATTGCTTCTGTTTCCCGATTTGGTGAAGCAACTGAACCTGCATCTAAGTGGTCACGCCCAATAACAATCGGTGCTTTTAACTCGCCGCTTGCGACCATATTGTTAATTATTTTTCCAAGTTTTGCACGATCGCCATAACCTAACCAACAAATACGGGCAGGGAGTCCTTGAAATTGAATTTTTTCTTGTGCCATTCCAATCCATTTACATAAAGGTTTGTTATCCGCAAATTCGCTTAGAAGCACTCGATCAATTTTGTAAATATCTTCAGGATCACCTGACAATGCTACCCATCGGAAAGGACCTTTTCCTTCGCAAAATTGTGGACGAATATAAGCTGGAACAAATCCCGGAAAATCAAAAGCATTTTCCACTCCTTCATCCTTGGCAACTTGACGAATATTATTTCCATAATCGAAGGTAATTGCCCCTTTTTGTTGCATTTCAAGCATTGCTCGAACGTGCATCGCAATACTTGCTTTGGACAACTGCTCATATTGTTTACAATTTGTATTTCTAAGTTCTGCTGCATCTAATAAAGAATATCTTACAGGAATATAGCCGTTAATTGGATCATGAGCAGATGTTTGATCGGTTAATACATCTGGGATAAATCCTTGCTGAATCATCGCTGGTAAAATTTCAGCAGCATTTCCAAGTAATCCAATAGATAGAGCCTTACCTTGTTCTTTTGCTTTTTTCGCCATTCCGATTGCTTTTTCGACATCATCGGTCATCACATCTAAATATTTTGTATCCAAACGACGTTGAATGCGAGTTTCATCTATCTCAATCGCAATACAAACACCTTCATTTAAAGTAACGGCAAGCGGCTGAGCACCGCCCATACCACCAAGTCCTGCTGTTAAAGTAATCGTTCCTTTTAAACTATCCTCAAAATATTGACGAGCAAGCTCTGCAAACGTTTCATATGTTCCTTGAACAATTCCTTGACTGCCAATATAAATCCAACTTCCTGCTGTCATTTGTCCATACATCATCAAACCTTTTTTATCTAACTCATGAAAATGATCCCATGTTGCCCATGCAGGAACTAGATTAGAATTTGCAAGTAATACTCTTGGTGCATCTTTATGTGTTTTAAAAACTGCCACTGGTTTTCCAGATTGAACAAGTAATGTTTCATTATTCTTTAATTTTTCTAGCGTTTTAACAATCGCTTTAAAACTTTCCCAATTTCTTGCCGCTTTTCCAATACCACCATAAACAACTAAATCCTCTGGGCGTTCTGCCACATCAGCGTGTAAATTGTTCATTAACATCCGTAAAGCGGCTTCTTGAACCCAACCCTTTGTGTGAAGTTTTTTACCTGTGTACGCTTTTACTAATTCTGTATATTCATTTGTCATTTTCTCACCCTCCACCTTTATTTTACTCCTCTACATCACATGTTTCAATTATTTTTCAACCATTCATTCATTGCTTCAATATCTTTTGAAAAAATCCGATCTTTCTCGATAAATGGAACAACTTCTCGACACTCATCAAAAAAAGTTTTTGTTTTTGATGCCATCTTCTCTACTCCCCGAATTTCTGTTGCTTGCATCGCACAAATCATTTCGATACTCATGACTCTACGAACATTTGTAATAATTTGGTAGGCGTGTCTGGAAGCAATCGTTCCCATGCTAACATGGTCTTCTTGGTTTGCAGATGATGGAATAGAATCAACACTCGCTGGGTGAGCTAGTGTTTTATTTTCTGAAACTAAAGAAGCGGCTACATATTGCATAATCATTGCTCCAGATTGTAGTCCCGGTTGAGCACTTAAAAATGGCGGTAAATCATTCAATTGTGGATTTACCAATCGTTCTACTCGCCGTTCAGAAATATTCGCAAGCTCTGCCATCGCAATACTTAAAAAATCCATCGCAAAAGCAATTGGTTGTCCATGAAAATTCCCACCTGAAATAACTTTTTCACCATCATCAAAAATAAGTGGATTATCTGTGGCTGCATTCATTTCAATTAGCAATTTTTCTTTTACATAGGCTAATGTTTGCCAAGTTGCACCGTGTACTTGTGGAATACACCGCAAAGAGTAGGCATCTTGGACACGAATTTCTCCTTGTTTTGTAATCAATTTACTATCAGATAAATAGTTTCGCATTCTACTTGCTACATCGACTTGCTCTTGATAACCTCTTGCTAAATGAATATCTTCATCAAAGGCATCAATAATTCCACGTAATCCTTCCATTGTCAGAGAAGCAATCATTTCTGATTGATATGCTAATTTTTCCGCTTCCATATAAGCGACAACACCCATAGCAGTCATTGCTTGTGTTCCATTAATAAGGGCAAGTCCTTCTTTAGCTGTCAATGTAATTGGCTCAATTCCTTCTTTTTCAAGAACAACTTTTGTTTCTGTTCGTACACCATTATAAAAGACTTCACCTTCTCCAAGTAAAACGAGTGCTAAATGAGAAAGCGGTGCTAAATCACCACTTGCCCCAAGTGAGCCTTGTTGTGGAATGACTGGATATACTTTTTTATTTACAAGCTCTAATAGACGTTCAATTACGACAGGACGAACACCTGAAAAACCTTTTAGTAACGCATTTGCTCTAAGCAAAACCATTGCTTTACCAACAATCGCTGGAAAAGGTTCGCCTACTCCACATGCATGCGAGTGAATTAAGTTCAGTTGAAGTGGTTCAACATCTTTTTTCTCAATAAAAACATCACTAAATTTTCCAAAGCCTGTTGTAATACCGTAAATAACTTTTCCTTCTTTTACAATTTTTTCTACCGCTGCACGACTTTTTTTCACTTTTTCCATGCTGTCATCGGAGGCGATTACTTGTTCATTATTGTAAAGAATGCACTCTATCTCCTCAAATGTAAGTGTTTGTCCTGTTAATATAATCATAAATTTCTCCTTTACTTTACTAAAGTGATTAAAATAAAAAAGGCTATACCCGAAATCACATTGATTTCAAGCATAGCCTTTGATTATGTTGTATTTTGTGCAAAATAAACATAGGGAACAACTCTTTTCTAAAAATAGATATATGTCATTGTAAGCGTTTTAATCGAAGAAGTCAAATTTTCTAGTAATCTAGTATTAGCTACCTCAAAATTTGATATTTTAATTTCTCACTTCACTATCTCCGACTAATATATCTCTCTGCCACTGTGGTCATCATATGTGCTACTGTTCTTTGAGACAAGACAAACTCATGTATATCTATCTATTGTTGTGATAATAATAGATCTAATATGTCCGATTAATCTACTCATAGTTGTTCACCTGATTAAAATTGCATTATTATCTACTGTTCTACCACAGCTTTTCCCACTCGGTTAACTTAATTTTCATACACTAGATTTTATTTAAACATATTTTTCAGGCTTACATCATCTTAATACAGAAAATCCACCTCTTAAAAGAGATGGATTTTCTTTTATTTCGGCATTTCATAATTTAATGACCATGATAAACCATATTGATCTGTTACTTCTCCAAATTTTGCTCCCCAAAATTGAACCTCTAAAGGCATTTGTACTTTTCCACCAACAGACAATGCAGCAAACAATCTGTCAATTTCTTCTTCACTTTCTAGTATTAACGTAGTTATTCCATTTGGTCTAACATAGCCAAATATGTCAGAAAAGAAAAAGTTACATTTCTCATTTATACGAAGTTCAGCGTGCATCACTTTCTCAGGATCTTCATGGTAAGGTATAACATTTAACTCTCCACCAAAAATTTCTTTGTAAAATTCAAGTGTTTCTTTACAATTTTCTTTTCGACACTAAAATATGGAACTACTTCTTTCATTGGCAATCTCTCCTTTAATACAATTAAGAACAAACGTTCATCTTATCAAAAGTGGAATGATTTGTAAACAATAATAACTTAGTGATTTTTTTGATGATAATCCCCTTGTTTCATAACTTCTCCTCTTGTATGACTCCTCCCTATTTTTATTCTGTTTTTGTTACACACATCCCACAACTCCATGGTTTCCCTCCTTACTAAAAAAAATTATTAAGATTATAAAAAATCCACCACTTCTAATAAAGTGGTGGTCACATTTATTTTGTACTATTGTGGCGATTGATAGTTGAAACCCCACAGAAGTCCATTGCGATCTTTTAATGCTCCATATTTTGCTCCCCACACCTGAACTTCTAAAGGCATTTGTATCATTCCACCTTCTGCCAAAGCAGCAAACAATTTATCAATTTCTTCTTCGCTTTCCATTTCTAAATGGATTGTTCCATGTGGATGAATATTACCAAAAATATCATCAGCGAAATAGAGAATGCATCGTTCATTTATTTGTAATTTAGCATGCATTACTTTTTCTGGGTTTTCTGGATAAGGCATGCTAACTACTTCACCACCAAAAATATCTTTGTAGAACGCAAGATTTTCCTTACAGTTTTCAATATAAAAATACGGAACGATTTCTTTCATTTCAATCTCCCCTTTTCAAGAACATATGTTCATTTTATCAAAAATGGAATGATTTGTAAACAAATAACCTAGAAATTCTAGCGTTCTAATAAGTTTTTTTTTCTTTGAACCATTCTTTTAATTGTGTTGTTTAGTTCCTCTACTAAATAACTATTATCAAACATCGGACTAAGTTCCATTAAACGCACATGATGGTCTGAATAGAATTCTGGCATACTTAACTTCCAAGGACTTGGATACAATGCCCATACTTCTGAAACAGGGCGTAAAATATTTTTTATATCTACATGTAATTGCTCTCCAAATAAATAAGCGGACTGGCAATTAAAAGCATAGCTAATTAGTTGTTTCATTGTCTGTGATGGTGAGTTTGTTATAATTCGTTCATAATCCCAAATAGATTTCTTTGGTCGATATTTAAAATCAAATAATAAACTACCGATATACATATATTTATCATACACATCCATTCGTCCATCTGGACAATTGTTTGTTCCACTTGTATATAATGGTTGGGCAAGTTCATTTGTATAGGAACTTGCTGATGGTATTTTCCCATCATATACAAGTTGCAGTGTCAATGTATTCTTTCTAAATATAACCATTGTTCCACTCGGAATATTGGTGACTATTGTATGCTCTCTCCGCTGAAACCAATCACTTCCACGCTCGAAGCCCATTTTTTGTAAAAGTTTTATAAACTGCAAAAATCCCCAAATTTCATATAATTTATCCGTTCTTTTCCATTGATATGCTTGCGTTTCTTTTTCTTCATTTAGTTCTTTATATATTTCTCTTTGTACTTGATAAAGAGAGCGATAACGAGCGTCTTTGGTCATCACATCTGGTAATGTATAATCTTTGACGCTCGAGACTTGCGTATACCAAGGAGCTGTTTGTATCCATCTTAATGACCGTTTCATTTTTAAAGCTTTTTCTATATACACATTTTCTTCATTTCGATTGTCTATTGTTTCAATTTGTTCTATAGAGAAAATAAATTCATTTAATTTTTCAATAAAAAATATAATAATTTGCTTCGCTAGTCTATTTTCTGGTAAATCATAGTTTATTCTTTTGATTGGTACTTTAATTAAGTTTTCTGTATCTGGATATTGTACCCGATAACGAATCGTCACTTCATCAATCACTTTTGATTTTTCTTGCGGAACGAGTTGATATTCTTTTTTTATTTGAAAATTAACCGTTCGATATAAATCATTGATTGTTGCCATAATCATCGAAAATCGTTGTTCCAAAATGAGAAATGGATACAGAACATTTGGCGGTATTTTCCCAATAAGTTCATGGCGATGATGAACAATATCTTGTGCCAGTCCACAAAGTTCTGATTCAACTTCTTCACGCATTTTCTCTAGTTGTGCTTCATTCATTTGTTTCGGTGAAATTTTTAGCCAAGCATAGTAATTTTTATGAGTTACATTTACTCGTAATTGATATAACCCAGGAATATATGGGTAATACTCATCTCTCTCAATTCGATAAATGTCAATAGGCATAGAGGAAGCAAATAAATAAGTTCCTTCTTCATCTTCTTTACATTCTAATACATTTTCAAGTCCATCCATATATAGTTTTGCTACGGAATGGGATTCAAACAATACTTCAAATGGAACATTTTCAGGTATATCAATAGCTGCGTCTTGTTCATAAAATTCTTGTTCACTCGTTTCATAGAAGGAAGCTGTATATGATTTCTCATAGTTCATAAATGCTAGTGTAAATGTTAATTCAAACGGAACAGCACTAGCTGCAATAGCCATTTATTTTCAACTCTCTTGCTTTATACGTAAGCATTTTTCTTGTTTCAGTGAATGACGATAACCTTGCGTATTTATTTAACAAGTCGATAAAGATACTGTTGTGTACGCTATCGGTTGTTTTATCATAGTGACCAAGCAATGTTTGTAGTTGATCTTCTGAACCACGTACTTTCGTTAAAATTCGCTGAACAATTTGCAAATCTAATGCTTTATCTCGATTGAAAATTGGATGGTATGGTAAGTTTTTTAAATAAGCATCAATTTGCCTGATAACTCTAGGGCCTACACCACGATATTTATGGATTTTTTGCAACTCTTGATGAACTTCCCAGAAAAATTCTAACTCTTCATTAGATAGATGCAAGGGAACATCTTTATTCTTAAATGAGTTATACATTTCATGTGTAATGACATTTTCACGAGAATGAACAATTTTTTTCTTCTCTCCAATATCACGAAGATGTCCGAATGATAATACTTCTAGCTGAATGACATTGGCACGGTCTAGCACTTTATCGGAAAAATGATACGTAGATTCATCTAAATTAACAGTTCCAACGAACAAAACATTATCTTTAATCAAAATTGTTGGCGGATATTGAGCTGAATTATATAGTCGATTCATTAATTCATCATTATATAATCTAAGTTCTCTTCTTCCGCTTTCTAATTCTAAAATAGATAAAAACTGTGAAAAATAATGTTCAACCCTCGCAAGATTCATTTCATCAAAACAAATAATAAATAGTTTATCTTTATTTTCTTCACTTTCTGCCTGTTTCAACGTATTGACAAGCCCGGAATCCCCAGGACGATATAACATGTGTAATGTATCTGCATAACCAATCAAATCGGCATCATCCGTCCATGATGGTCTAACTGAAATAAATGTAAATTGGTCTGGATGAAGCCCTAATGCTCGACTATAGGCATTGACTAATTGAGATTTTCCAGTTCCACTCATCCCCGCTAAAATAACTAAATTAGATGCTTTCATTGCTGTATGAAAATTGTATAAATCTATATCCGAATAAATAAGCCCTAGTTCATTGGTTGTTGCCATAAAATAGTCTAAAAAACGATCTTCTGAAGTTACAATATCTCTCATTTTTATTGGTTTATCTAATTTCTCAACTGGAATTACTTCAAGTAGTTCTTCTTCAACTTCAATTAAGTCAGCCGCTTCAACTGCTCCTGTTAAATATTGATACGTTTCATATACTACAAACATCACATCTGGGATATTTGTTTGATCTATATATGAATGATATAACCACTCTTTATCAAATGATGTTTTATGAAGCCCTCCTCTAGTTGTTAAACAAAAACCACCATAGGCATAATGATGTGTCGCAAACTCTCCTAATACTTCAAATTCATTCTCTTTATGCTTCCAAAGAACAAATGGTGGCGTGTCATTTGGCTCTTGAGAAATATTATTAATTCGTCCGATAAATTTCCGTTTTTGAATTTTTTCAAGAAATTCTGAGTAATTTATGCTATGTGATTCTTCACTAAAAATAGGGATAGGAAATAAAAAAACATTTTGATCGTAACTTTCTGTTTTTGGAATAAGTCTAACATTATGTGCTTTATACACTTCTTGATGGGTCGGCAATAATTTCCTTTCTACTGTACATACAATTAAACTGTCACTTAAAAATTCTCTAAGTAATTGCTTTCTTTCTTCATCTGATAAATAGGGAACATCCTCAAAACCCCACTTTTCCAAATCTGTTCCAAAAGAAGTTATATATCTTTTATTTGGAAAACTATCGGGTGGTTGAGAAATTAGTCTCATTTGAAATTGAATAATACTTTGTTTATTGACAAAAATAGTTTGTTTATTTTCCGCTGATTCTTCTTCTGCTAATACACCAATAAAATCAGTGCTCCAATGGCGATTGTTCATAGTTTGCTAGTTCCTTTCTTCATTAATTCTAACAGTTGGACAAACGTTCTTACTTCATAAATAGGTTTCTTTATATATGTATGGATTAACTGTTGTTTCATGGTTGGTACTTTATACGTAAGTAACCATATTTCATCAAATGTTTGTAATGTATCTTCTCTAATTAATCCGTCTATATCATGCGTTTCAAAAATTTCAAACAAAAATGATGCAGATTCCTCGAACTTTTTATTTTTAGGATTTCCAATAATAGCAATTTGTTTCTTTTCCTCTTTTATTTCTACTAATAATTCTTTTGATTCTGTCTGTTTTTGAAGCATAAGGGCATGTAAATGACAAATTTCCTGAGTTTTATTTTGTAACTGTTCTTTTTTTTCTTCTAACTCCTGCTCTTTTTTTTCAAGACGATTACTTTTCGTTGTTAACTCTTGTTTAAGGACAGAATTACATTTTGCCAATGTTTTTCGTTCTTCTTTCCATTCATCTTTTGCTTCATTAAAAAATTTTTCAATTTTCTTCACATATATCTGTAATTCTTTATTTTTTTCTTCTGACTTTCGATATTTTTCCTCAAGTCCATTTGAGTCTATCTGTTCTTCTTTCTCTTCAAATGCATTTGCTTCTGAAAAATTTCGCTGTTCTTTTATTGCTTCTCCTTGCTTTGCTTTTTCTGATAAAAATTCAGATACTTTTTTAAATTGTTTTGGATTTAATGCTTCTTTTAAAATCTGTCCTCTAAGCATCTGCTGCATATGAACATTATTTAAAATTCCGTTCCTGAAACTAAAGCCCTTCACTTTTAAATTACAAGTTTTCGCTATTTTGACTAACTCAGCAATTGGAAGCTCTTCCAAACTTTTTTTGTATTCATCCATATTCCCTTCCCCTTTTTTAAAGTAAGGCTAGAAAAAAATCTAGCCTTATTTTTTATTTCCCTTTAAACACTGGTGACCGTTTCTCAAAGAATGCTTTGATTCCTTCTTTATGATCCTCCGATGTAAATGCAAGTGCTTGAGCAAATGTTTCCTCATGCAGTACTTGTTCCAATGTTAAATCAAAACTTCTGTTTAAAATTGTTTTTGACATGCCATATGCAAATGTTGGACCTTGTGCCAACATTGTTGCTAATTTTGTTACTTGCTCAAGCAGTTTGTCCGATTCTGTTACTTCTAAAATAATGCCATATTCCAAGGCTTCTTTTGCTGAAATGATTCGACCAGAAAACATCAATTCTTTTGCTCGTTGCATCCCAACTAAACGTGGTAGAAAATAAATACCACCAAAATCAGGAACAAGTCCGATTTTATTGAACACCTCTCCAAACGTCGCAGTTTCTGAAGCAATAATAATATCACAAGCAAGTGCAATATTAAATGCAGCTCCAACAGCAACACCATTCACTGCTGCAATAACTGGTTTTTCCATATTAAATAATTGCAATAACACGGCATGCCCTGCACGCAATAATTCTGTTCCTGTTGCTGATTGAATTTCAGAAAGATCCCCACCTGCACTAAAAGCCTTGCCATTTCCAGTCAATATCACACTACGAATTTCTTGATTATTTCGAGCAATGTGCAAACAACCTGCAAGCTCATCTAACAACTCTGTTGAAAGAGAATTCATTTTTTCAGGGCGATTTAGTGTAATTGTTGCCACTCCATTAGAAACATCCATTAATACTGTTGTCATATTCCCCATCCTATCCCTTGTTTTTTTGTAAAACATTTTATACTATTACTATTATACCATTCTCTAAAAAAATTTGGAAAGGATGCAGAACAATGAATTGTGAATGTGGAGTGTTATTAGAAAAAGAATGCCAAAGAATGCAAAATGAACTAATTGTAAAATCCGCAGAGAATTATGAAATAGCCAAACTAAATATGCTCCGAGCAGATGTGTATTGTATGCAACATCCAAGCCGTTATTTAATTTCTGATAAATCGTTTGCCGCTCACTTAATGGGACTTTGTATTGCAATGGAATATGATAATGAATTATCTCTGTATAAAGTCATTCAAAAATGGGAATATGGAAAAGGACAAGTTCGTAAGCCGCCGATCCCGATTCATTTAGGAGATTTAACAATTTTTCATGTAATACATGCGACAAGTAGTGGAGAATACACACAACTTTTGCATGAATGGGCACTATGTGTCTGGGAAGCATATGAAGAACATCACGAACTCGCACATGAGTGGTTAAAAGAAGCAAAAAGAGTATATCCTAAATAAAACAAGGTGATTGAAAAGCGGAATAATTCTCCTACATTCAATCACCCTTTTTTAATTTTCTATAAAAATAATTTTATTTTCCCCAGAGTTTTTACTTCATACTAGAAATTTTTTTGAAATCTCTTTTTCTCTACACAAGTAAATCAAATCTAGCTATTTCTCTCATTGGATAAAATTCAGAGATACTTAAGCCAACAATTTCACTTTCAATTGGTTTGAATATATCTGAGATGCGTGTTAATAATTTTTGCACACTTTCAAAATCATCAATAATAACTGTCGCATGTGGAACCCATTTATTTGATTTTAATGAGTAAAGAAATCCGATTTCTCCACAGTTTTCATCATATTTTTGATGGAAAAGCTCGTGAAAGTGCAAAAGTTCTTTTGATACCCTTGGAGCAACAAACAAAACATTTTGGTTAAAAACTCCTAAATGAGAAAAGTTCACGCTTATCTTAGAATTTTCTTCACAAAATTTCTTTGTCCATTCGACTAGTGTGTTCTCTTCTATATTAACATACGCTCCCAAAGTGATGTGTGGAGGAATTGATCTCGATTTAATTCCAACTATTTGTAAATTTTCTTCTATTATCTTAAATTCATTGTTTGTCTTTTCATCAAATAGACACATAACAGCGTAAAATTTTTGCTCACTCAATTTTTTCAGCTCCTATTATTTTCTAAAACACATTTATTTAACTAGTTCCTCAATGATTCCATCTATATTAACTCTCAAAAAATCTGGAATATCCAAACGAGTTGTTTTTAAACCAAAATAATAAACTTCATAGTCCGGAATCATTTCTTTCTCTATCACAACTTGTTTCGTGGTTAACTTCTCTACTAACTTCTCTGTAAAAACAACTTGATTTACACAATTAGTAGAACAAAGATGAAAAACTCCTCGTAAATTTTGCTCCATGATATAACGAATATATTTTGCTACTAATTCATCTGTATAACAATTACATTCTAAGTTTTGATATACTTTGATTGCTTCATTTTTTGCTATACTTTCTCGTAATTCATTCATTCGCCGTGCATCAATTCCCCAAATTTGTGGAAGACGTAAAATGACTGCTCTTTCTCCTAGTATTTCCGTCAACAATTCCTCACAAGCAATCTTATACTTTCCATAATCGGAAACTGCTATAGGTTTGTCCTCTTCCTTATGATGCCTTGAAACATCCCCATCAAAAACATTTGTTGTTGAACAAAAATAGAATAAACCGTTAAATCCTGTAGTAAGTTGTTTATGTAACTCTATTTGATTAGAAAAATCACCACGCAAACAAGAAATCACTACATCAGGCTTTATCGTATTCATTAATTGTACAAATGAATTCGGTTCATCTACATCAGCACGAAATTGTTTCGCTTCATCAAAGAATGAAACCGTTTTTGTAAAATACGTTCCATATATATCAAAGTCATGTTGAAATTCTGTAATAAGTGCCTTTCCTACTAAACCGCTTATGCCAAGAATTAAAATTTTTTTCAAAATAGATTCCTCCTGTGAATAATGTTTGTCCAATTTAAATTATATCTCTACTTTTCAAGTAATGACACAAAAATAAGAGTGAACAGCTCTATTTTTGGATATTCCTTCATTACAAATAAAATGATTGAACATTTTCGGGTTAAATATAAATTTTTTTATTTTTGTTTATTATTTAGAACAATGTTTTATTATTAGTATTTCTTTCCAAGTTCTTTTTTAATCTATCATTGATTTTATACAAATTAACCGATTGCACTGTTGTATCGTTTATATCCAGCTAAGTCCATATAAAATTTTTTTGCTCTTTTAGGTTCATCTTATTTGTATACTTTTAGTAAAAACATGAAAAACTATATAAATATGCTAGGGAGAAGAACTTGTGTGAGGATGTGAGAAGTTGGATTTTTTTGCTGGGCAAGAATCATTAACAAGCTTAGAATGGATTTTGCGAGCCATTATTGGTTTTTTCTTTTTGCTTATTGTAGCGAAAGCCATGGGACAACGCTCGATTTCACAATTGAAATTGCTTGATTTTGTCATCGCTTTAATTTTAGGAAATATTATTGCCCATCCTCTTTCCGATGAAAAACTTGGACTCAAAGGTTCCATGCTAACAACAACTACGTTAGCTTTACTCTATATTTTGGGTATATGGCTTAGTCAAAAGTGGCCGTTATGGCAAAGATTTCTTGAGCCAATCCCCATTATTCTGATTGAAAATGGCAACATTCGCTTCGAAAATGTAAAAAAAGCACGACTATCCGTTGATTTTTTATTTTCCGAGTTACGTCATCAAAAAGTAACCGATTTGCAACAAGTGGCAATGGCGGTGTGGGAATCTGGTGGGACAATTTCTTTTTTGCTAGACCCAAGGTATGAACCGATAACTCCAACGCATATGAAACTTATGACCAAACCATTCACGTTGACACAACCCGTCATTGTTCAGGGGAACATCAATTCATGGTATTTATTAGAGATTGGTAAAGATCCAGTATGGCTTGAAGAACAAATCAAAGAGACTGGAAAGAAAATAAATGAAATTTCCTTCGCAACAATCAATACAGAAGGAAAAATAGAAATTTATTCATGACTTATAATCCAGTTCCAATTTCCTCATTATTATGTGGAATGTCGGTTCATTTGATTGCTAACTTTTCAGCCCCATACAAAAATAGCTGATAAAATCTTTTTTTCTCGATTTTATCAGCTATTTTTCTTTTTAGAGGATTAATGTTCCAGCCTCTCTGAGTAGAATTCTAAAATCACCCACAAAAAAACTCTCTCTATTACAAGATTCAGATTGAGAAAAGCAGAAAGAGCATCCTAACTTTATATCATGTACCACAAAAAGTTTGGTAAGAACAGTTTGATTGCACAGGAGGTGCGTAATAATCAGTTTGTTCAGAAGAGTGTATGTAAGGGCTTGAAAGAACACCAAGAAGCCTCTCCATCACACTGTAGTCTCCATGCTTCACTGCTGCTTCTAATGCAGCTTCTACTTGGTGGTTCCGAGGGATTAGTGCAGGATTGCTGTTCTGCATCAACTGATGTGTCAAAATTTTTGATTCCTGCTGTTTTCCTTGTCTCACTTTCCATAGTTCATGCCACCTAGCAAATTCGGAAGTCCCAAACAAGGATATATCCTCCGACTTATCAAAAGTTAATGCACGGAAGGTATTGGTATAGTCAGCCTTATATTTCTGCATCATACTAAGGAGGTTTTCAATAAGGGATTCATCCCCTATCTCTTCATTAAATATTCCCAACTTTGCTCTCATTCCCGTTAGCCAATTAGAGTGATACAAATTTGTAAAACCTGAAATCGCATCCTGAGCTAGTTTGACAGCCTTCTCCTGATCTACATGCAGTAGTGGTAATAATGTTTCAGCAAACCGTGCGAGATTCCATCCTGCAATATGCGGTTGATTACCATAGGAATAACGACCTTGAAGGTCAATGGAACTGAATACGGTTTCTGGATCGTAGGTATCCATAAAGGCACAAGGGCCATAATCAATAGTCTCTCCACTAATGGTCATGTTGTCGGTGTTCATTACCCCATGTATAAAGCCAATCAGTTGCCATTTAGCAATCAGTACAGCCTGACGCTTAATCACTTCCTCAAGTAACGAAAGATATCGATTTTCATCAGTTTCAACATCTGGAAAATGACGCTTTAGTGTATAGTCAGCTAGAACCCTGAGTTCCTCAACTGTGCCCCATTTTGCAACGTATTGAAATGTACCAACCCGTAAATGACTGGCAGCCACACGGGTCAGAATTGCACCAGGCAAATCGGTTTCACGGATTACTGACTCACCCGTTGTCACCACTGCTAGACTACGGGTAGTAGCAATGCCAAGTTCATGCATTGCTTCACTGACGATGTATTCACGTAGCATCGGTCCAAGTGTTGCTCGACCATCACCTCGGCGAGAGTATGGTGTTTTACCCGAACCCTTAAGCTGAATATCCACCCGTTCACCCAGAGGCGTAATCTGCTCGCCAAGCAACATAGCTCGACCGTCCCCTAGCATCGTAAAATGTCCGAATTGATGCCCCGCATAAGCTTGAGCAAGAGGCAAAGCACCTTCAGGAATTTGGTTGCCAGCAAATATCGCCACGCCATCTTTACTTTGCAAAGTCTGGGCGTTCAACCCCAAAAATGTTGCCAATGGATAATTGAGAATGATTAATTTCGGTGAGCGAATATAAGTTGGATTGAGAGTGGTAAAAAATGATTTTGGCAGATGAGCATAACTATTGTCTAAGTTCCATCCTGTTTCTACTGTTTCTTTTCTCTTCATCATTGTATCTCCTCTTCAATAATAACATGGTATTTACTAAAGATGATGGTTCATCTATACGTTTAGCATATCCACACAAGAAGCTAGATAGTCGCACGAGATAGATGCTAGTCCCGTACTATATGTCTTTCTTTATTAATATATTTCTTATTATTTGTAATGCGTAAACCCCTAAGAAAAGCATGTATATTTTAAATTATAATCAGCAAAAACATTATTCATTGATGACAAAATAATATCAAACTAAAAACCATCTGTTGGGGTGCTCTATCACACTGACAGATGGTTTTCCTTTCACTTCTGTGAAACTACCTTTCCATTTCTTGATCTTTTACTTATTACAGAATCAATGTATTTGTTTTCCTTTTTTTTGGTTGGGTTTTCTTCATTCTCTTGCTTAAGTTGACGACATTGCCTTAAACCCTATGAATAATAGATTTTTTGGTAACCTTGGGTATTATATGTTATAATTTAAAGCGATTAACTTATATGGAGGATAAAAAATGCTCGCAACACATAATATTGGTTTACGTTACGGAGATAGAAAATTATTTGAAGATGTAACAATTAAATTTAACCCTGGCAATTGCTATGGATTAATTGGAGCAAATGGTTCTGGAAAGTCAACGTTTCTAAAAATTTTATCTGGAGAAATCGAAGCTCAAACAGGTAGTGTTTTTATGGGTTCTGGTGAAAGATTGGCAGTTTTAAAACAAGATCACTTTGAATACGAAGAATTTGAAGCATTAAAAGTTGTTATTATGGGGCACAAACGTCTATATGACATTATGCTTGCAAAAGATGCTATTTATATGAAGGAAGATTTCACCGATGCTGATGGAATGCGTGCGGCTGAACTTGAAGGAGAATTTGCCGATTTAAATGGGTGGGAAGCTGAAGCTGAAGCTGCAATTTTGTTAAAAGGTTTAGGCGTACATGAAAATTTACATAGTAAAAAAATGTCAGAACTAATGGGAGGAGAAAAAGTTAAAGTATTACTTGCTCAATCCTTGTTTGGTAAACCTGATGTTTTATTACTTGATGAGCCTACAAACCATTTAGATATTAAGGCTATTCTATGGTTAGAAGAATTTCTTATTAACTTTGACAATACAGTTGTAGTTGTTTCCCATGACCGTCACTTCTTAAACAAAGTGTGTACGAATATTGCTGATCTTGACTTCGGAAAAATTCAATTGTACGTTGGAAACTATGATTTCTGGTATGAATCCAGTCAACTAGCTGGCAGACTTACACAAGAATCAAACAAGAAGAAAGAAGAAAAAATTAAAGAATTACAAGCATTCGTTGCTCGTTTCAGTGCCAATGCATCCAAATCAAAACAAGCAACTTCTCGTAAAAAATTACTTGATAAAATTACCCTAGATGACATTCGTCCATCTTCTCGCCGCTATCCCTTTGTTGGATTCGCACCTGATCGTGAAGTTGGTAATGATTTATTAATGGTTGAAGGACTTTCAAAAACAATTGATGGTGTTAAAATATTAGACAATCTTACTTTTTTTATGAATAAAGGCGATAAAATTGCTCTTGTTGGTACAAATGAACTTGCTAAAACAACATTAATTAAAATCTTAGTTGGTGAAATGGAAGCAGACAGTGGCTCATTTAAATGGGGCGTAACAACTTCACAAGCGTATTTCCCAAAAGACAACTCCAAATATTTCGAGGGCTGTGACTTAAATCTTGTGGATTGGTTACGCCAATTTTCTCCAAAAGATGATAGTGAAAGTTTCTTACGTGGTTTTCTTGGACGGATGTTATTCTCTGGTGAAGAAGTGTTAAAGAAAGCACGGGTGTTGTCTGGTGGAGAGAAAGTACGTTGTATGTTATCCAGAATGATGCTTGATGGCTCAAATGTACTTCTCTTGGATGAACCAACAAACCACTTAGACCTTGAATCTATTACCGCATTAAATAATGGCTTAATTACTTTCAAAGGTTCTATGATTTTTGCTTCACATGACCATCAATTTATTCAAACAATTGCTAATCGTATTATTGAATTAACACCAAAAGGCGTGATGGATAAACAATTAACATATGATGAGTATTTAGACTCAGCCGATATTCAAAAACAATTAGAGGAAATGTATCAAGAATAAAAAGTGAGGATGGCTAAGGAAAATTCCCTTCTGCCACCCTCGCTTTTTTTAACTCATTTTCTTCCCAAAAATCAATAAATCTCTTTCCACTTCATCTAACACCGCAACACTTGGCAAATGTCCCCACTGTTCAAAACCATACTTCTTAAACATATTAATACTCGGTTCATTGTGTCCAAAAATAAAACCAAGCACTGTTTCAATTTGCAACTCATTACACTGAGATAAAGCATATGTAAGTAATCTTTCACCCAATTTTTGTCCACGAGCACTTTTTTTTACATAAATAGATATTTCTACTGTTCTTTGATAAGCGGGTCTACCATAAAAAGATTGAAAGCTGACCCAACCAATGACTTCTTCTAAATCAACTGCTACCCAAAGTGGACGAGATTGCTCATTATGAGCATCAAACCACACCTGACGGCTTTCTACAGTGACTGGTTTTGTATCTGCTGTAGACATTCTCGTTGATACTGTTTCGTTATAAATAGCAACAATTTCTTCTAAATCATCAATTGTAGCGTAGCGAATGTTCACTTCTTCTCATCCTCCTCTTTGTCGTCATCCATAGAAAAAGTTCCTGTTATTTTAGCAATATACACAAACCCTATCGCAAAAATAAGCGTCATTCCCCAGTTTAATGCCTGTCTTAAAATCATTCCCTTTGTAAATGCATCGACACCATATTCCGAAATTAACCATACTTTTATACTTGCGAACAAAAAATCACGAAAAGCAAAACCAAAGGTAATCCATTTAAAAATAGTTAATACTTTTTTTTCACGATACATGGCTAGTAATTCTTCACGATTTGAACCTTGTAATTCTGCTACGTCTACTGCAAAATACATCGTAATTGGTTTATTAATAAGCACCGTTACAAGAAAAAATACTCCTAATGCATATAGATAATACACCTTATTCCACAAAAGTTGTATCGGTGGATCATCCGCCCAAGCGGCAATGACATCTGTAAATGTTCCCATTAGAAGATTAATAAGCATAAATAAACCTAATGTATTTAGTTTCTTTACTTCATAGAAACGGTAAACACTATAAAGAATTCCTGGTACAGATGACAATAACATCGCATAATACTCACCAAGATATCCTCTTCCAAATTTCCAAACAATTAATGGAACAGCTACATAAAAAATAATATCATATAGAGCAATTTTATTTTTCATATACTCACCTACTTTCTACATACAGTATAAATCATTTTAACAAAAAGAAGTTAGAAATGAAGTCTTTCGAATGGTTTTGAATGAAATGAATAGTTTTCCAAAATGTTGATTTTATGGGATTGTAGCAACCATTCATTTCATTAGTCTGGGTCAAAAGAGGTAAAATCCCCTTTTTGCCCAGACTAATTTTAGATTAAATATGGTCCAAACAAAAACATGATAAATAATAAATTCACACTAGCAAAATAAGTAAATGCCTGGATCACACCAGCATTATCTTCTTTTACTACTACATAGAAAATACCAAGTGTAATAAGTGCTACTAGCAGAGGAACAACCACAAGTGAACCACTAAATGTTAGATAATTAGGAGCTAACTGCATAAAAATTTCTTTCTTAAACATCCCGTTAAGAAATGCTAACTGTGAAGCAATATATATAGCAATTAACAAATAAGTATATTTAAATAATTGATCTAAATCTCCTCTTTTTGTAAACACAAGAATCATATACGTACAGACTGGCAAAATAAACCAAGCAAAGGCAAATAATACTGGAATAAAAAAGCCCGTAAATATTGCTGTAAACGTATCGTAAAAAGCATTTTTATAGTCTTCTGAAGTTGTTTGTTGGCTCGCTTTAATGACATCTTTATTTTGAGTAGCTCCAAATAGTGTATATGTGCTTCCTTTAACTACTTGCCAAGCTATTATATCACCCATATAAAATGGTTTTATTACTACTTGATTGGTAGAGCTTATTCTTTTTGCATACCATTGATCTTGTTCTTTTACCGCTTCATATACATTTGTTTCAACATTTTTTCCCATTGTTTTCCCTAGAGCTGTAAATAAAATATGTGTTGTCTTATCCCGCTTCACATCTATATAACGTGGATTTTCGAGCATTTCTTCCCATTTAGCATCCATAAATTCAATTGTTTTCATTTTTATTGGATTTTTCAAAGGAATCTCTAATATTTTATCTGAACGTACACCTTGTGTGAAACTATGTCCTGACAAAAGTACCGTTGCTTCTTTCTCCAAGTAAAATAGTTGTTCTGGCTCTAAATTATATAGAGTAAGTGTTGGAAACTTGCTTGTTATTTTCCCTTCACTATTAAGTTCAACAAACTGAATATTTGCTGGTACATCGTAACTGGCAACTAATATAGTAGATTCTCCGAGTGTAACAAAATGAATCGGCTGATTAAATGTCTGGATTTTCTCTGTTGTTTTTGTAGTTAAATTATATTGAAATAGATTTTTGTCACTCCAATATAAAAGAGAGTTTTCATTTCTTATAAACTGTGTTGCTTTTTTTGCAATAATTGTTTCATTCTTCTTATTGCTCATTACAAGTTGCTCATTGCGAATAAAAAAAAGAGAATCTCTAAAGATTGCCATACTTGTTAAAGTAGGAACTTGTACAGGAAAAACTTTTGGATTTTCTTTGTTTAATGTAGCAGAGTATGTACTCATTTCTACTTCTTTATCCGTTGCTGTTAATAATATATGTTTTTTTACATCAAACTCTATCACTGTTTGAATTGGAAATGAATTTCCTTGTACATCTAATATTTGTGACCTACTCCAATCCGGACTGGGTAACATTAGATGTTGACTAAAAAAATGGTAGTATGATAAACCAATAAAAATAATAATCATAAGAAAAGGTAAACCAATTGATTTTAATTTTTGCATAACTACTCCTCCTAGCATTTCATTATACTTCATATTCTAAAAAATGGATATTTATTTTCAAGTTTGATTGCCAAAATCCTGTAAAAACAATGTTTAGCAAACTTTTCATTTCACTAAAACCGTTCAAATATGTTTATCATCTAATTGTGGAATTTTAGTTATTCTTAATGTTTATTTAGCACATAGTTTTTTAAATTAATTATCTACAATTGTTTTTCTTTATTCTTTTATGTATACTGAATGCTTGAAACGATTCTATTTTATCATTTTTAAAATTAAAGTTGGAGAGAAAAAATGTCAAAAAAAAATAATTTGATTACTGTTTGCGGAGTTGTTATTATTTTATGTGTAATTATTTACGCCCTACTTCATCATCAACTAACCGTAATAGATACAGAGATTACTACATTTATTCAAAATTTCACAACTCCGAATGTTACCAGCATAGCTAAAATAATTACACATCTGGGATCGGCTACTACAGAAATTATTTTATTTATATGTATTAGTGCTTATTGTATTTTTCATCACCTCTACAAAGAAATATCCATTATCTTTCTATCACTTGTTGGTACTTTTTTGTTGAATGAAGGACTAAAATATATTTTCAAGAGAACTAGACCAACAATTGAACATTTAGTTGATGTGACTGGATACAGTTTTCCAAGCGGGCATGCTATGGTATCAATCACTTTTTACGGAATGATTAGTTACATCATTTATGTCTATCTAAAAGAACAAGGAAAGCCATTTTGGTATGTACCAGTTATTTCTATACCGCTTATATTGCTTATTGGAATAAGTCGAATTTATTTAGGGGTTCATTTTCCGAGTGATGTACTTGCTGGTTTTTTATTTGGTGAGTTATGGCTACTTGTCTGTATAAATATTTTCCAAAGGCTTCATGTAAAAAATAGAATGTCATTTACTATACAGGCATAAAAAAATATCTGATAAAATCATTTTCGCTCGATTTTATCAGATATTTTTTATTGTTCTACATGACTTTTAACAATCAACTGGGTTAGTGCTTGCTCAAAATTAACATCATCTTCGCTCGTTCGTTTTTTTTGATTACTAAGCCGTCCTCCAGCATTTCTAATTTTTTTTGCAATATGCCTCCCATGAAGTAAACTGTCCATATTTTCATCTGTATAAATTAAGCCATTTTGGCTAATCACTTCGGCTCTCTTTGCAAGTGCCATTGCCGCTAAACCATAATCTTGAGTAATGACAATATCACCTGTATTCACTTTGTTCACAAGCGTAAAATCAACTGAATCATTTCCCTTATCTACAACAATAATTGTGACATCCGCAATCGAAAAATGATGTGCTGTATCACAAATAATAATCACATCTAAATTGTATTCCTTGGCAATTGCAATCGTATTCTGGACAACTGGGCAACCATCGGCATCGATTAATATTTTCATAAAAATGTCCTCACTATAACTGTCGTGGTAAATGTAACAATAATCGCAATTGCCGTTGGAATAGCAAATGCTAAAAATGTCCATTTCTTACTTTTTGTTTCTTTATAAATATTAACAAGTGTTGTTCCACACGGAAAATGTAGCAGGGAAAACAACATCATATTTAATGCTGTAAGCCATGTCCAATGATGTGCAAGAAAAATTTCTTTAATAGATGCCGCACTATCAAGTTCTGTTAGTGCCCCTGTGGCAAGATATCCCATTAACAAAATTGGTACAACAATTTCATTTGCAGGAAGCCCAATAATGAATGCCATTAAAATGTAACCGTCTAATCCTAAGTGTTTTGCAAATGGATCAAGAAACTGCACAATATGAAGAAGCACACTTGTATCTCCAATATAAATATTAGCAATTATCCAAGTTAATACTCCCGCTGGTGCGGCAAATAAAACAGCACGCTTTAATACAGAAAAAGATTTTGTTAATGAAGAACGAATGACGGTATCCATAATTTTCGGACGGCGATATGGCGGAAGCTCTAACGTATAATGACTTGGCATTCCTCGAAGTAATGTTTTTGATAATGCCCATGATACAAAAAAAGTCATTAAAATCCCAAACATAACAATACCAATCACAACACCAGAAGTAACAAACGTTCCCGCTATTCCCGTAGAACCAACAGCCATAAATAAAGAGGCGAGTAAAATAAGCGTTGGCCACCGTCCATTACATGGCACAAAATTGTTCGTTAAAATAGCTAACATTCTCTCTCTCGGTGACTCAATGATTCGTGTAGACAAAATTGCCGCTGCATTACAACCAAATCCCATTGCCATTGTTAGTGACTGTTTTCCATGAGCTCCTGTTCTTTTAAAAAGCCGATCAAGATTAAAAGCAATCCGTGGCAAATATCCATAATTCTCCAATAAGGCAAACATTGGAAAGAAAATTGCCATTGGCGGAAGCATTACGCTAATGACCCATGAAGTTCCTCTATATAATCCAAGTACAACTACTCCATGAAGCCAATCAGGAGCATGTAGCCAATGGAAAAATTGACTTATATACCCTTCCATCCACGCAAAAAAATCAGCAATCATAGCAGAAGGAACATTTGCCCCAGCTATTGTAAGATAAAAAATAACTGCCAGCATAAAAATCATAATCGGAAAACCAAACAAACGGGAAGTAACAATGGCATCTATTTTTTCTGTACGATTATTTACAACTTCTTTTTGTTTTACAACACCTTGACAAATAGAACGACTTGTTTCATAAATTGTTTGGACAACAGAATCACGCCATTTGATATCTGATAATGATTGAATATCTTTCATTAATTCAGCAGTTTTAGTATCAGCAGTCATATTATCCCCTCATCCTACTTTGTAATTGCTCTAAAAGTGCTGTATCTCCATCTAACAAACGTAACGCCAACCATCTGGATGGAATGGAATTACCAAAAACTTCTTTTACTTTTTCTTCTAGTTGTCTTACACTTTGTTCAATTTCTTCAGAGTACGTAATTCTATATGGTTTTGTTGTAATTTTGCCCTGAACTAAACGATCTAATGTATCTAAAAGTAGTGGAATACCGATTTTATTTCGTGCAGAAATTTTTATCACTGGCACACCAAGTTTGTTCATTAATTTATTCTCATCAATGGTTATTCCATTCTTCTCTGCTTCATCAATTAAATTCACACAAACAATTACATTACTAGTCATTTCTAACACTTGTAATGCCAGATTCAAATGACGCTCCAAGGAACTTGCATCAACAACAACCATCGTGACATCTGGTTTTTCAAAAACAATATAATTTCTAGCTACTTCTTCATCTAATGAATTAGAAAAAAGGGAATATGTTCCCGGTAAATCCATCATTTCATAATTTAATTGCTTATGTGTAAATGTTCCTGATGCCATTTCCACCGTTTTTCCTGCCCAGTTGCCTGTATGTTGATTAAGTCCCGTCAATAAGTTAAATAACGTACTTTTTCCAGTATTTGGATTTCCAGCCAACGCAATTCGATAATTCATTCTATCCTCTCCCCCAATATTTTTGTGCTTTCCTCTTTTCGAAGAGCAATTGTTGTTCTGCTCACTTCATAAGCAATCGGATCACCTAGCGGACTTTTTCTAAGAACGGTCACAATTGCTCCTGGAACAAATCCTAAATCCAATAACCTTCTTCTCATAACGCCTTCAACGAGAAGTTCAGTAATTTTTAATTTTTCTCCAATATTTCCATCGTGTAACGATATTTTGGTTATCCCCATTATTTTTTCTCACCCGCTAATTTGTTTGATAAGACCTTTTTTGTTGCATTATACCAACTTTTTATCAGTATATGCAAGCAAAGAATTTTTGTGCACAAAAAAAGGAAAGGACTGATTAAAAAAGGGAGAGAAATTCCCGATTTAATCAGTCCAATGTCTATTTATCTTCATATTATATTTTTTCTAAGTCAATTATTTTTCGTTTGTCACGCAACTCATCATAAAATGCTGCATTTGCTGTTCCTATGTAGGGAAGAATCCACAAAAGCCCAATAAACAATGTAAATATGGAAAGAATAATCCAACCGATAAAACTTAAATTTAATAAGAAGTATTTCCATTTGTATCCATTCATCATTTCTCTACTTTTAGTAATTGCTTCGAGCGGTGTCAGTTCTGGATGATCTCGTAAAATGTAATATGTTTGCGAGTAAGAAAAACTTTTGATAATACCCGGAATAATAAAAAGAAACGTCCAAAGAATGGTGAAAATTACTATTAATATATTTGTTAAAATTATTTTTAAAGCAATCATAATATCTAAAAAAGGAATAAAAATATCCGATACTTTTGCAGACTCATCACGAACAAATCGTAAATATACCCAACTTGTTCCTATAGTAATTGGAAACAGAAGAAGACTACAAAGAAATTTTAAAATATCAATGCTTCTTTCCTGAACATTAACTCCATCGCTAACATTATACACATAATGAAAAGCTTCTATATAGTAAGAATATGTACTATACTCTATCCCTCCTCCAAACAGTAAATCCAATAACTTAGGAATCCCATTTACAATAATGCCTGCCAACACAGTTATACCAATTGCTAATCCCCATTTTCCTCTTAGGGAGTCCCTTGCAATTTTTCTAATATCACTAATTCTCATTTATCAACACCTCTTTCTTTTCATTATATTTTACTTCTAATACGTTCTATAGAAACATAAAGTTCCCTTTTTCAAAAAAATAAGTCAAAGGGAATATTTCCCCTTGACCTCTAACTACTCTTTTAAATGGAATGGAATGGTTGCGATTGCCACTTTCTTCTTCCGAAGCAAAGCAAAACGAATAACAATTCCAGTCTGGTTATGCAGCAATGTATGCCATGTTTTCTTGACAACAAATTGTGGCATGACTACTGTAATGGATGTGCTTGGTGTTGTATTCTCAATTTCACTAATATAATCAAGCAATGGATGTAAAATCGTCCGATAATGAGAGTAGACAACTTTTAATTCAACCTCTGGATAAAACCGATCCCAACTAGTTCGGATTCTTTGTTCTTCTTCTTCATTAAATACAATTGTAATTGCTGTAATATCATCTGAAATACTTCTTGCATAGCGAACAGAATCAATAACAACTTTACTCACACTAGAAATTGGAATAATTACTTTTGCTGCTGCATGAATCGCATTTTTCATCGTTTCCTCTGAATCATCTACTCGCAATTGTCTTCCAACTTGTTGGTAATGCTTATGAATTTTGTAAAATACAATAATAACTAATGGAATGGCAACAACTACAAGCCATGCCCCTTGTGTAAATTTAGCAACAACAGTAATAAGTGTAACTGTTCCTGTAACAATTGCTCCCATAATAACTAAAAGAATAACTCCCCATTTACGTGTTGGTTCAATCCATAACTTCTTCACTAAACCAGCTTGAGCAAGCGTAAAGGACAAGAATACACCAACTGCATAAAGTGGGATTAATGCATGTGTTTCTCCTTTGAATAAAATGATTAAAATAATCGCAAGCGTTCCAAGCAAAATAATCCCATTAGAGAACACTAATCTATCACCACGAGCTGCTAAATTTCGTGGCATATAACCATCAGAAGCAATAATAGATGCTAATTGTGGAAATCCTGCAAAAGCTGTATTAGCTGCCAATACTAAAATTAACATCGTTGACCATTGGAAAATGTAATACATCAAGCTACTTCCACCAAATACATGACTACTAATTTGTGACATAACCGTTACATGATCAAGAGCTTGAACACCGAATCCAGTTGCCAATGTGGAAATTCCAATAAACATAAATCCAAGTAAAGAAGACATCCATACCATTGTAATTCGGGAATTTTTTACACTATCTGTTTTAAATGACGGAACACCATTACTAATTGCTTCAACCCCTGTCATTGCCGAACATCCTGATGAAAAAGCCCGAAGCAAAATATACATTCCATAAGTTGTAAAAAGTTGGTCTGTTTCCGCATGATTGGTTGTATTAAATCCATGCCATCCTTCTGTATACAGTTTAAATCCGCCAACAATAACCGTTAACAAAACCGAAAACATAAATATATATGTTGGATAAGCAAAAATAGTCGCAGATTCCGTAACCCCACGCAAGTTGAGTAACATAACAACAATAACAAGTGCAACAGAAATCAACACTTTGTGTTCAAGTAACGCTGGAAATGCTGATGTAATCGCTGCTACACCCGAACAAATACTAACAGCTACGGTTAGAATATAGTCAATCATTAAAGCAGACCCAGCTACAAGACTCGTTGTTGGTCCAATATGCTCCCTTGACACAACATACGCTCCACCACCAGATGGAAAAGCAGAAATAATTTGTCGATATGATAGCGTCACAAGAAACAACAATACTAAAATAGCTAGTGTAATATGTATAGAATAGAAAAATATACTAGTTCCTATTACAGCAAGTGTTAATAAAATTTCTTCCGTTGCATAGGCAACAGATGATAATGCATCTGATGAAAAAACAGCTAAAGCTTTCCATTTCGGTAATTTCTCGTGTTGTAGTCTTGCTGATTCAAGCGGTGATCCGATTAGCAAGCGTTTTAAAGATGTTGCCATTTTAAGTATTCCTCTCTATAAAAAAATCCATTCTCCAACAATTGAAAAGTTTGTAGGAACTTTCTTCAAACTCATTCCTATCATTCCCAAAATAGATACGAAGTTTTTAAACTTCCTTCCCCAAATGGATTCCCTGAACATCACCTTGTTTCTTTTGAGTCTGTACTATGCAAAAACTAAAAAAATAAGTGAGAGAACAAAAAATACTTATTTAACATGTTCTCCATCTTAATCTATTCCAAAACACTTCAATTCATTCAACATAGCACCTTATTTAATGCATTATACTCTTAAACAACAAATGTGCAACTGTTTTTTTTAGCTCTTAAAAATCGTTAATTCACTAAAAAATTCGACATAAAAATAGCGTTAAAACAGAATACTGTTTGAGGAATTTTTAGTGAAATAGATGGGCTTATTATACTATTTATTTTAATAAGGATGGGTCAACCAAAGATTTTCTCCTCTTGACCCATCCTCGTTTTTTTACACTGCTTCCAAATCATCTTTCTTTTCCAATTCTACATCATTATTTTTTGATAAAACAACAAGTATCGAACCTATTAATACAACAGTAACACCAATCATTTGCATAAAAGAAAGATGATCACTAAACAAAAATACGGCACATAGAATCGTTACAATTGGCTCAATCATACTAAGAATAGATGCTTTTGTCGGCCCAATACGTTCTATTCCAACAAAAAACATCATGATAGATAAAATACTACAAATAAAAGTAATCATTCCGATCCAAATCCAACCTTGCAAATCAAAGTGAAAACTAAATGTATGAGAAGAAAGCCCACCTATTAAAAAAAATATGGCTGCAAATAAAGACATATAAGCAGTCGCTTTGAATGAAGAAACTTGCCTCACTATTTGTCCGCTAGTAATAATGTACGCTCCATAGACAATTGCTGACGCAAGCGAAAGCGTAAGCCCTGTCATATTTAAATTATCCATTTTAAAACCAACCACCATGCTAACACCTAAAAAAGACATGACAATAGAAACTATTAATAGTTTTGATAGAGCTTCTTTATGAATAACAAAAGACATCATCGCAACAACTAATGGATACAAATGAAATAACAAGGTCGCAACAGAAGGTGAAATGTAGGTGACTGCCAATAAATATGTTGTTGAACATACTGCATATAAAAATCCAAGTAACATAAAAGTAGCTAGTTGCTTTTTCGGTGTTTTTACATCTTTGCTAGCTATTAAATAAATAAAGAAAAATATGGCTGTAAATGTAAAACGGAAAAATAAAAGTGTAGCAATACTTATGTCACTTTCATACGCATATAAAGTAAAGATAGGAAGCACACCAAAACCAATTGCTGATAACAAAACAAATACATACCCTAAGAACATTATAAGCCGTTAGCAAAAAATTCTACATATCTATAGAAATCAATAGAAGTTGTTTGCCTAAACGGACTCCCCCCTCTGCCTTTTATATCTTTCATTATTTTTAAACGTATTGTTTCAACTTGTCAAGGCAAATTTTTCTGACACTTATTTATTGCACATAAAAATAATCAAAGGTAAGGAGGTTATAGAGTCTGATATCTTCCTATTACGATTGCAGTTTACTTGTATTCTAGCTTATTATCTCATTTCCATCCATATCATAAAATGGTGCTGCATCTTTCAGCTCAAAATATATATCAATTTCCTCTCTAGTCGCTCTCCAGTTATCTCCTCTTATCTCCCACATAGAAATAAGAGCAAATAATTCATAAATGGTTGTAGCACTAAAAAGACAATCACCTTTTTTTGCATTAATAGTATACCTACAATCGTTACCTTCTTTACTAGTTAAAAAACAATTTATTATTTCAACATCATATCCTTTTTCCTTAATTGCCCAATAACAAGGAGCCTCTGTATTACCAGCAATTCTAATTGTAGTATGGGTTTCACTCATTGAAATCTCCTTGTCTCTGTGTAATGTTTACCATAGATAAACAGTATTCATACAGATACTTAAAAAATTCGTTTTCATTTTCATCATTAATCATATCTCTACCTCCTTGACACTAGATCCATATTTTTTACTCAAACAAAAGCGTCGCAGCTATTTTCACAACATCTTTTATTGTCCCTTTATAAACATTAGCCTCATATCTCTTTGCAATACACTCAAAAATCTCATCATGAAATGGGAAAAAATAATGCTTGTAGAAATTCCAATCCTCTTGTCTGTAATTACTATGCACAGAATTAATTGTTTGTTCTTCTGTTAGCCATTTTGAGTTTTCTATGATATGTGCCCCGTAAGCTTCTAAACCATGTTCGAATAAAGGATGTGCATATATAACTTCATCATTTATACCGCCAAATTTATAACCATAAGCATTTTTAAATTTTACAAGTGCTACATACCCATCATAATTCGGATTAACTACTTTTACTGACAATCCATCAAAATCGAAATTATTTTCTCGCATATAATAAATTAGAAATATTTGATTTCCAGAAGATATTACATGTGGTAAAGGTGCACCTACATCCCATAGAAAAGTATATTCAATTTTTATAGCTGTTTCCTCACCTTTAGCAAGCGAAAGCTTTCTTTGGAGGTTCTTTTTTTCAGACCATAAAGAAAACATAGAAGTTATATTATTTCCATGTTTTTCTATTTCTATTTCCAATTCTTGTAACTGTTTTTCAATATTAAAAATCTCGTCCAAACCAATCACCTACTTAATAGAAAAAATTCTCATGATCTTTATTCCCCATAAAAGTAATCAAAAATAGTAGGCACTCTTTCTTCCCAAGCAAGTTCATTATGAATAGCACCTTCAACAATATCAAAAAAACATTCCTGAACTTCTTCTTTTAACAGTTCATATACAGCTCTACTAGAATCGATATATCTTTGATTTGTAATTTTCAAAGTGGACTCGTTTGATCCAACAGATAAATAAAACTTTTCAATAGCTGACAAATCATTTTCTTGGATATACGATTCCAAATCATGTTGATTAAACCAATAAGCAGATGACAAAGCTGCTACTTTTTTGAAAATATATGGATATGTAGCAGCGGCATACGTAGAAATTAACCCACCCATGGAACTACCACCAATTGCACAATCATCCGAAATTGTCCGATACTTCCAATCAATAAATGGCTTAAATTCATTTACTAGAAAATCAACATAATCCTTCCCTTTACCACCCGTAATTTCTTTAGAGTGAAACATATTCATCCCTAAATCTCGATTTTCCCACGGAGCATACTCGTTTAATCTTTCATTACCAGTATGATTACAATCAATACCGACAACAATAACTCGCTTGTTACTAGCATCTAAATACTTTTTTAATCCCCAACATTGTCCATATGTTGCATCTTTATCTAGGAATAAATTATGTCCATCTTGCATATAAAAAACAGGATAGGATTCTTTTGACTCATAATAATCATTTGGTAAGTATACTCTCGCCCATCGTTCATGATTAAATGGGGTAACATGAAAAGTAAAATATTCTAGCAAATTAGTTCCTCTTCTCTAAAAAGTTTTATCCTTTATTATACTCATTTACCATTTTTTTTAAAAATATAAGCATTCCTTCAAAAAATAATTGCTTATTATGAAAAAATAGGCTAGTTTAGAAGAATATAAATCTTTTTGGAGGTGCTTTTATGAATTTCGTATTTTTTTCCCCTCATTTCCCAAAATTTGTTACATACTTTTGCCAACGCTTGAATGAAAATGGAGCAAAAGTGTTAGGAATTGGTGATGTCCCATTTGAATCTCTGAATAACCAGTTACAATTACATCTCACTGATTATTATTGCATTCATGATTTAGAAAACTATGAGGATGTAATGAAAGCCGTTGCTTTCTTCACACACAAATATGGGAAAATTGATCGCTTTGAATCACTAAATGAGCATTGGATTGAGTTAGAAGCAAAGATTCGCACTGATTTTAATATTTCTGGAACAAGAATGGATTATGTGGATAACTTAAAACATAAATCAAAAATGAGAGAGTTGTTTCAAAAAGCTGGTGTTCACGCAATTGAAGAAACACAGAATCTATCTCTATCTAACTTAAAACATATGGCAAAAAAATGGGGATTCCCAATTGTTGTTAAACCAAATGAAGGTGCTGGAGCTGCGACAACATACAAGTTAAATAGTGATGCAGAAATTGAAAAGTTTTTGAATGAAAAACCAGAGAATGTGGAATTTATTGCTCAAGAATTTATTGATGGAATTATTGTTACCTATGATGGAATTGTCGATCAAGATGGAATTGTGAAATATGCTGCTAGTCATTATTTTGAACGTGGTTTGATGGATGTTGTCAACAATAATGAGCATACTTTCTATTACAGCAAAAAAGTAATTGAGCCTGAAATTGAAAAGGCTGGAAGAAATGTGTTAAAAGCGTATGAACTTCGTGAAAGATTTTTTCATATCGAATTTTTCAAACGTCCAAATGGAAAAATTTATGGATTAGAAGTAAATATGCGTCCTCCGGGTGGCTGGGTTCCTGATGCGATGAACTTTGCCAATAATTACGATGTGTACAAGCAGTGGGCAAATATGGTTGTCTTTAATACTGCTGAACCATCAGAAAATGTTAAGTATTGTGTTGGTTATGCTAGTCGGAAAGATCATAAATCATACGTCCATAATCATGATGAAATTATGACAACTTTTGGAGAAAAAATTGTCAACTACAACCGAATTGATGCTATTTTTAGTCCAGCTATGGGTAATGAAGCGTATCAATTCCGAACAGAAAATTTAGAAGAACTCAGAGGGATTATTGAGTTTATTCATAAGGAAGTGGAATAATGCATATTGAATATCATAAAGAGTTTAGTCACGAGTTACAACGAGATATGGAATACAAAATCTATGGAACTAGAGGAAAACCGATTCTAGTATTTCCAACATCCTATGGAAAATTTTATCAGTATGAAGATTTTGGAATGATTAATGAAATAGCTGATTTTATTAATGATGGAAAAATTCAATTGTGGGCGTGCGATAGTATTGATACGGAAACATTTCATTCCGAGCATTGGGATATTGATCAAAGAATTGAGCGTCATACTCAATTTGAACGCTACATTATGAACGAACTTGTTCCGTCCATTTTGGACACAAGTAAAAAAAATAATGCTGGTGAAGAACAAAAAATCTGGGTGACTGGTTGTTCTCTGGGTGGATATCACGCTGCTAATTTCTTCTTCCGCCATCCGTTTCAGTTTGATGGAGTTATTGCGATGAGCGGTGTATATTCCACAAGAATTTTCTTTGGAGATTATATGAGCGAAAAAGTTTATTTTCATTCTCCTAACAATTACTTAGCTAACTTAACAGATGATAAATATTTATCTGCTTATCGTAAAGGGAGAATTCTCATTACTTCTGGACAAGGAGCATATGAAGAAGATACATTAATTGATATGCACCGCTTAGAAGAAATTCTTCGTGACAAAGCCATCCCTGCTCAGATAGATTATTGGGGACATGATGTGTATCATGATTGGGATTGGTGGAGAAAACAAATTCGTCAGTATATGGGGCAGTGGGTTAACTAAAAAATAGCTCTAAGATTAAAAAGTAGTTTGAACAGTTTTAGTTTTTAGGAATGGTTTGATAAAACATTGATTTTTTGTGTTTTGGCAACCATTCCTAAATACAGAGGATGGGACAAAAATCTTTTTGAAATTTTTTAATGAAATGAATGATTCACTAAAACATTGAGTCTACAGGATTTTAGCAACCATTCATTTTATTATTTTGGGGTAATCGGAATGCTTTTGCCCCTTTGTTCCAAAGACCAATCCTCCATCTATTAGTTCTCTTTTGAAATCAAAATTTGCCCATGTCGATCATCAATAATTTGAACAATTGCTTCAGACAATTTATGAGGACGATATGGTTTTACTAAATATCCTCTTGTTCCTAGTTTGCTTGCCCGTTCTTGTTCTTCAAATGCACTTGAAATGATAATTGGCACATCTCTTAAAGCATCGTCTTCTTTCATTATCTCAATAACATCCCAACCATCCATATCATCAGCAAGATTTAAGTCAAGCACAAGAGCATCCGGCACTTCCCGATGCATAGCAACAAGCACATCTTCCCCACGCACAAATTGAGCAACACTATAACCACTCGTTACTAATTCCTCTTTTAGAAGCTCAGACAAACTAACATCATCCTCGACAATATACACACGATATCCTTCATACAAATCACGCTCTTCTTCATCAGATGTAATGGATGGAAATGTTAATGTAAATGTGCTTCCTTTTCCGTATACAGAAGAAACGTAGACATTTCCACTATGAACTTCCATAATTTCTTTTACAATTGCCAGTCCTAAACCAGTTCCACCAATTGTCCGCCGATCAGAATTATCTACACGATAAAAACGGCTAAATAATTTAGAAAGGTCTTCTTCTGGGATACCTAAACCTTCATCGGCAATTTGTAAACGAAGCATATTTCCTTCTTCTAAGCAGGTAATTAATACTTTTCCACCATCTGGAGAATATTTAATTGCATTCCCAACTAAATTCATTAACACTTGTTTTAATCTATCTGTATCTGCTCGAATTTCTGAATGTCTTACTGTAGAAATAAATTCAAGTGTATGAATGGTTGTATTCACTTTCTGTAGTTCTAGTACTTCATTTACAATCTCAGTAAGATTCACTATTTTAAAATCATACGTTTGTTTTCCTGATTCCATTCTTTGTAAATCAAGAAAATCATTAATAAGCGTTGTTAGTCTTCTTGCTTCTTGATGAATAGTCATAAAATATTTTTTTTGCCGTTCTGGTGAAAGCTCTTTGTATAACAGCAATTCAGCAAAGCCCAGTACACTTGCAAGTGGTGTCCTAAGTTCATGACTAACTGTACTAACAAATTCAGATTTCACTTGATCCGCTTCATATTCTTTTGTTATATCCCGATGAACAAATAATGTTCCAACTCGTTCATTACCTTGATACAATGGTTCATAATACATTCTTACATAACTATGAGAAGATTCCATTTCATACACAATACTTTGATTAATATTGTTCCCTTCAATTACTTCATCAATAAATTGAATAAGTGGCTCTGAGTCTTTTACTAAGCCTATCAGTTGTGTATAAAAATCTTCCCGTTTCCATTCATCGGCATGTTTGACACGCTCACTGATGTCGCACCACTCAGACAAACATAAAGTTTCTGTGGTTCTCATCATTTCACACCACTTAGAATTCACTTGAATCGTTTGACCATCATTATTAACAAGTTGAATTCCTTCTTGAATAGTGTTCAATATATCTTGAATCATTTGCCGTTGTCTTTCTGTTTCCTCATACAACTCTATTTTTCCAAGTGACAGAGAAATTTGCTTTGCCATAGCAACAGCTAATTCCTCTGTTTTTTCATTCACTACTTTTCCAAAATATGTCAGAACTATACAAGCCATTAATTTTCCATTAGAATTTTCAACTGGTATGCACAAATCACTTACTGCGGTATTATTCAGATGGTATCCATTTTCAGTAGCAGTTGAATAACGCTCTGAAACGTATGGTTTTCTTTGCTCTACTAACCGTACAAACATTCCATCATAAAATGTTTCCTGGAACTGTTTTGCCCCTTTATCTGTTATTCCACACACAGCATAATCTAATTCGTGATTAAGAAGCATGATTATTCCTTTATCTGCTTTCATTATAGGAACAATATTGCTAATGATACTTTTCAGTAATATTTTGCGGTCTAGTGTATAAGCAAGGGATTGAATGAAGGCATTTCTGCTTTCTAACAGTTTTTTGTTTTCTTCCATGTTAAAAAGCATATCATTCATTTCTTCTTGCTGAGCTTGCAATTCTTCATTTTGAGCCGCTAATTCTTGCCCGTTCGCTTGATTTTCACTCATCATTTCATTCAATGATCTTGCTAATATACCAATTTCATCTTCTTGATTGGTATACGATACCACTACATCATTAGTAATAGAAAATGATGCAGCCTGTTTAGAAAGCTCATGCAGTTTCTTTTCAATTTCCGTAACTATTCTGTAAGTAACTACACTTGCAATACTCATAACTAAGATAAACCAACTTCCAAAAAACAGATCATTGAAAGTTAAACTGCTCAAGAGAATTGTTTTTGATTCCGCTTGACTACTTTGCTCAAATTCGGCAAACTCTTTTTGATCTAAAAAATAGAGACAAATAACTCCCAGCAAAACAAGAGCAAAAGCACTGATTTTAATAATAAAAATCCGTTTTGTAATGCTGTTTTTAATCGAAACTTTGCTAGGATTTTGCTTACTCACTAATCATCTCTCCAACTTTATCAATTAATTCTAGTGGACTAAATGGCTTAGACATAAATCCATTTGCTCCAGCTAATTTAACTTTGTCTTGTTCAGACTGTTGACTTTTAGCAGACAGCATTAATATTTTTAACGTCTGTTTGTCAGGCATTTCTCGTACTTTTATAATTACATCTAGCCCAGTGTACTTTGGCATCATATAATCAAGAATGACTAAATCATAGGAGTTTGACGCTATTTTCTCTAATGCTTCTGCTCCATCAACTGCAATATCTAACTCATATCCTTCATCCATTAATGTGTCTTCTAGTAACATCCGTAATGCACTTTCATCTTCAGCAAGTAATAATTTCGCCATTAATTTTCACCCTTTCTTATTTTCTAACTCTTTGTAGTAATCGACCGATCCGCACTTCTAGTTCTTCCATGAGAAATGGTTTTGTTAAATAATCATCTGCTCCCAGCTCTAATGCTTTCAAAATATCGCCTTTCAATCCTCTCCCAGTTAGCATAATAACCGAATAAGAATCTGATTGTGGCAGTTTCCGAATATTTGTTAAGACATCTAGCCCATCCATTTCAGGCATCACCCCATCCAAGATGACAATAAATGGAACTTGTTCTTTATGCCATTCATCTTTAAAAAATGCCTGACCGCTTTGAAAAGTCCGAATATCAAGAGAGAAATGTTTCCCAAGCGATTCTTGAATTGTTTCACTAAGTAATGCCCGAATAATAACATCATCATCAATAATTGCCAAATTAATTTTCCGAATCATTTCTACTGATTCAGAATGGATGTTACTTATTTCTATTCGGCTACGTCCAAATCTTTTTGCTCTATATAAAGCAATATCTGCTAATTCAATCCACTTCTTTAAATCTGATTCCGTCAAATCGTCTACTTCCACAATACCTGCTGAAAAAGTAACGTATAATATGCCTGTATCCATTTCAAATTCAACTTTAGAAAAATCATGAAGAATTCTCTCTAATAATATTTGTGCTTCTAATCCTTCTGTTTTCGGCAACAGCAAAATAAATTCCTCTCCACCATAACGTGCAAAAACATCTGTTGTCCGAATATTGCTTCGAACAAATTCTGAAAATCTTTTTAATACAACATCCCCCACAAGATGCCCATATGTATCATTGACTAACTTGAACCGATCAATATCTAACACAACAACAGAAAATATTTTGTTCATTCTTTTCGCTGTTGCACGCAACTGTTTATACGTTTCATATAATGATTTTCGGTTCATTACCCCAGTGAGTTCATCAATAAATAATAAGTGGTCTAGTTGTTTTTTTAACTGTATTTGACTCTTCATCCATACAAGTAATTCATCTGTATCTATTGGTTTATGAAAAAATATTCCTGCTCCTATCTCAAAAGCTTTCAACCTTTTTTCTTTATCTCTATCTACACTGGTCATTATCATTGGAATAAAAGAATGTTTAATCCTATTTTTTAATGTTCCCATGATCTTTTCATCACTTTTTTCAAATACTTGTACGTCCGTAATAAGACATTCAGGATTCATGTCATGAAAATAATGTACCGCTTGCTCTGCGAAAGGTGTAGCAATGACAAAATATCCTTCTTTCTCTAGCACCTCTTTTAATGTATGCAACATAAGAATGTCCTCATCAAAAATCAAAACGAGTGACTGATTGGCATTTTTTTCTACTTTTTGTTCTTTTGCTTCAAGCAACATTTCTTGGTTTTCTTGGTATGTATAACTTTCCATTACAAGTGGAACGAGATAATTAATTAATTCTTTTGCTTCCCAACTATCTTTTTTATTTATTTCATTGAGTTCCTTTGCAATAGTAAACAATCCATTCATTCCAATTGTACCAGAAGTACCTTGAATAGAATGAAGAAAACGATATACTTCTTCTTGCGAAATAAATGTGTTCACCTCTACACTCATCCAAATTTCCATTTGTTCACGAATTTTTATGAGTAGTGCCTCTCGATATTTTTGCCACTTTTGCACATTTTTTCCTCCTGTTTTAAAAAAGTTCTAATTTAAAAATATTATAACGTATTTTTTGATTTTAAAAAATCGAGAATAATTATTCTTACAAAATAAATAAAAATTACTTGTTAAATTTCTGCTACAATATTATTCATTTAGACTATTTACACCATAATTCTCATTGACTAGTAGAGTTATATTATGGTAAATTTGTAATTGAATACTGCTTTATTAAGATTTTGTTAAATTTATTAACAATACATTTATATATGTTGAATATTATAGAGAGGGTGTTTTTTGTATGAAGATTAAGATTAACAAAAAAGAATGGCGAAGGGGCTTAAAAGACGCTCTACCCATTTCAATTAGTTTGTTATTATTCAGTGGAATATTCGGCGTAATGGCTATGCAAAGTGGTATAACACCATTTGAAGCTGTTTTGATGTCTGCATCTGTGTTCGCTGGTGCTGCTCAATTCGCTGCACTTCCAATGATTGCTGACCAAGCTAGTATGATTACTGTTTTTCTTACAGTCTTTCTACTTTCTTCTCGTTACTTCTTAACATCATTATCTATGTCACCATACTACGCACAATTCGGATCTAGTTTCTCTAATATTTCTGCTTTTTTTATGAGTAATGAGCAGTATGCTGTTACTTATACACATTTTAGCCATTATAGAAGTACTAAATCTTATATTACAGCAGTTAGTCTTTTTTTGTACGGTAGTTGGATTTTAGGAACACTTATTGGAACACTTATTAGTGAATTAATTCCTGGAGATCCAAGAACAATGGGATTTAGCTTTACATTTACTGCTATGTTCCTTGCGATGGCTTTTAATCAATTATCTACCAAATTTTTACTTTTTACCTTTATTTTGTGTGGTTTGTTATCCACTTATTTAGCAACAGCATTACCATATAGTCTCCATATTCTTATAAGTGGTATTATTGCTTTTTTCATCGGTTACTTTTCATATAAAGAACCTGAAAAAGCGAAAGGAGCAGCTGCATAGTATGATTTCAAGTTCGTATAATCTTATCGTCATTATCGGAATGGGTGTCATCACTTATCTTACTCGTCGTTCATTACTTAGAGTTCCCGACCGCCTTTTATCTGATCGTTTAAAAGCAAGTTTAGTTTTTATTCCCCCAGGAATCTTTGCTTCACTTATTTTCCCAGGAATTTTCACACACAAGTTGGACGGTGTACTTAGTATTGTATTAAATCCCATTTATATTACCGCTGCCTTATTTTGTATTGTCACAATGGCTTTTACACGAAATGTATTTATTAGCTTCTTAGTTGGTTTAGTATGTTGCGTTCTAGTTACAATGAAAATTATTCCAGTTCCAGATTGGTTCTATACGCCTGTTAATCTATTATAAATAAATCTTGTTCCATCCTATTAAAATAAATTATGGGGCAATCAAAGTGTTTCTCCTCTGATTGTCCCATAATTTATTTTATCTTCTTAAAGTTCTCTTGTAATTGTTCTAAACGTAATTTACCTTCTTCACGAATCTTTTTATTCTCTTCTTCAATTGCCTTTGTTTCTTCCATTCCCTTCATAATAATTGCCCATGTTTGTTCCATTGTTTCAATTTTAATACTCGGAGAACCCGCAAGACGAGCAATATGTGCACTTTGATTTGTGATATTTTGAGCGTTTTTCAATAGCATTTCATTTGTACGTTTGTCTAACTCTTCCATTGATTTTGCAACAAGATTTTGCCGTTTCGCTGCAATCGCATTAATTAATCCCGTTTTAAAAATCGGAATAGTTGTGACAAATGCCGAATTAATTTTGGCGATTAATTTTGTATTCCCTCTTTGTAGAAGTCGAATTTGTGGCGCTGATTGATAGGCTACTTGTTTTGCCATTTCTAAGTCATACACCCTTTGTTCAAGTAGCTCTATAGCATCCGTAAGTGTTGTTAGTTCTAATGATGCTAGTTGATTGTTCATTGCTCGTTCTTCTAACTCGGGAAGCTTTGTCCGTAATTCTTCTGCTTTCATTTCTCCAGCTACGATATATTTCTCTAAATCCATGTAGTATTGAAAATTTTGTTCATACAATTGCTCTAGTGTTTGCGTAGAGTTTTTCATTTCTGTTTCATACTTTTTAATTTCCACATAAACTTTGTCAATTTCGCCACCCATTGTTTGGTACTTCGCAAATAATTTCTCCATTAATTTCTCACCACGATTAAACATTTTAGCAAAAAATCCTTTTTCCTCTTCGGCAAAATCTTTGCTGTCGAACTTATCCATTATTTTTCCAAGTTGGGTAAATAAAACACTTGATTCTTCAACACTATTTGATTTAATTGTATTTAAAATTCGCCCAGAAAATGTAGAAATTTCATTTGCTGGCTCTTTTCCATATTCAAGCAATGAAATTTGATCACGAGTATCAATCAGTTGAGCAAGTTTCATTACTTCTTTATCTTGACGCAGTTGAAGTTTTGTATCTGTTTGGCTTAATTCATTTTCGTTCATTTATATCTCTCCTTAGAACAACTTTTTAAATAGCTTTTTAAATGATGACTCCTCTTGGAATTCTTCATTGAAACTTCGATCTTCTAGCAAATGCAAATCATAATAACTTTCTTCAACATATTGTTCAAGGTCATTTTGTCCAGTTGGATTATATAAGACAATATCAAAACCTATTTCACTAATTAATGCCAGTAATGCCGCATCAGAACGCTGAAATGTTCCACTTTTTTCATTATGGTAAATAATAATTCGTGGCACTTGTTGTGAATAATCAAAGCGTTGCAGTAACATGAGTACGTCTTTTCTTACATGAAGTGCTTGATTAAACAAATACATCTGCAATTGTTGTGTATTCTCATGTACCAATAGTTTTAACTTTGGATTTGCACAATACCTTGATATAGCAGATGCCAAACCATATTGCAAGCCAGTTGGAAGTTCTTTATATATCCACCAATTTCCAACGACCATTTTTTCTGGGTCTAGTCCATTTCTTCCTAAGGCATTTTGATAATGATATTGGTTATTTCCTGTAACTTCTTCTGTGAATGGAGCAGTTTTTATTAAGAGTGTTAATTCATTTTCACAAAGCTTCTGGATTCGCTCCCAATAGCTTTTTTTGTTCCTAGATATCCCTGAAACTTTACTAAAAACTGCTGGTATATGCACCGTATTATTTTCCACTTTAAAATTTGGACGAATAAATGCAAGTTCTTTCATCAATAAAAATAATTCATCATACGTTGTCTTTAAGGTAATCGCTCTCGGTGCATACGCATTAAATTGCCAAGGTTTATATAGCATGGAATCATCGCTATGAAGTATCGAATTAATTTCTTGTGATGCTTGAAAGGCTACTGTTCCTTTTCTGACTGGTTGACTAGTTGGGAATTCCGTTAATTTTGCTGTTGTTGGATACATATAAATACAATTTTTATCTTGGCTAATAGGCAATACATCTTTTCCTTCTGGATGAAATAAAAGTATATCACAACCAATTAAAATTAAAAAATACAAAAAATATTGCTCACTTGAATTTGCTTCTCCATACCACATTACTTTTGGAACATCCTCTTCTTTCAACCATTTCTCTAAATGATTAAACTGCCATTTTGTTATATCTACAAGAAAACGGCGAAAATCTGGATGAAGAAATCCATTAGCATGATTTTCTCTAAAGTGCAGAAACAACAGTCTTATTTTTTCACGTATATGTTCATATGGAAAGAGAGTTGATCCACTTGAAATTAATTGTTCTCCATGCATAAAGGCAATAAAACGGTTAACAGACAATCCCCCTTCTGATTGATTAACTAACAGTAATTTTTGTACTGCTTGAAATCTTTCTGGGGAAATGGATTTATCCAATGTTTCACTTAAATTATAAATATTTTTTTCAGTGGACAAGTCATATAGAATTGTAAAATATTCATCTGTATCTAAGTATGTTCCTAAACATTTGCCAACTACTTGTGTATAAGTCAATTGTTCATCTGTATGTATATAATTATTTCGCTTAGAAATTGGCTGTTTGAAAATGGATAACCAGTCTGTTTTGTTTACATCAATTGTTATTGGTTGTATTTTTTTCATACTTGTTCCCTCTTTTACTTTCAAATAAACAAAAGCGATTGAATCAAGAAATCGCCCCCTTGATTCAATCGCTCCCATAAACAGGGGTTAACTTTTTGCTTGTGCTTTACTTTTTTTTAAATACCCAACCGCCAAAATAGCTAGTGTTATCACACCAACAATCGCATACGTGATTGGACCATGGGAAATATTTAACCATTTTAATACATTCTCATCTTTAAAAATCATTTCTCCAGCTGTCCATGCTAAAATTCCTGCTCCAGCATAAGAAATCCATGCATATTTTTCCATTAATCCTACTATCAGCTTTGAACCAAAAATCATAATTGGAATACTGATAAATACACCAAGAGCAATCATTCCAAGATGTCCATTAGCAGCTCCAGCTACAGCAACAACATTATCTAAACTCATTACTGCATCCGCAATAATGATTGTTTGGATCGCTTGCGTCATACTGCTATGTCCCTTAATATCAGCGTCTCCGTCTCCGTCTTCTACCAATACTTTGTAGGCAATCCAAAGAAGAAGTAATCCACCGATAATATGAACGTATGGTATTTGTAACAAATAAACAATTAACGCTGCAAAAATAATCCGAAGCACAACAGCTCCTGCTGTCCCCCAGAAAATCGCCTTATTCTGTCCTTCTTTCGGTAAATTTCGTGTTGCCATCGCAATAACTACCGCATTATCACCAGACAAAATAATATCGATTCCAATAATTTTCAACAATGCAATCAATGCTTCTGTTGAGAATGTAATACCTAATAACTCCATCTATTCTTTACTCCTTCTGCAAGCTATACTTGCAATCCATAATTTCTACATAATGCTTCGAGACCACCTGAAAATCCACTACCAATCGCATTAAATTTCCAGTCGGCTCCGTGTTTGTACAATTCACAAATAACAACTGCTGTTTCAATGGAGAAATCTTCTCCTAAATCATAACGAAGTATTTCTTCATTTGTTACGGCATTCATTACCCGAACAAAGGCGTTTGATACTTGGCCAAAATTTTGTTTGCGTGCATCGGCATCATGAATTGTAACAGTAATTCCTATTTTTTCCACATGAGCAGGCATTAGTGAAAAATTAACAACCATTTGCTCATCATCACCATCACCCGCACCTGTTCGATTATCTCCTGTATGTTCCACTGCTCCAGTCGGGCTTTTGGGATTGTTATAAAAAATGAATTCTTCATCCTGTTGAACTTTTCCTTGCCCATTCACCATGAACGCAGAAGAATCTAAATCAAAGTCCTGTCCCCCATTATATTTATTTGTATCCCAACCTAGACCAATAATTACTTTTGTAAGCCCAGGATTTCCTTTTGTTAAATCAATTCGTTGACCTTTAGACAAAGAAATTGCCATAACGTATTCCTTCTTTCAATGAAATAAAAATACTACATTAATTGCAGGATTTTGTGGTTATTTCATAATAAAGATTGGTTTAACTACGCATCTAAACCATAATCTTTTACTAATGAACCAAGACCACCTTGATAGCCACTACCGATAGCATTAAATTTCCATTCACTACCATGACGATATAATTCACCCACAACTACAGCTGTTTCAACCGAGAAGTCTTCTCCTAAATCATAACGAATTAACTCTTCTCCTGTTGCTTCATTAAAGAGACGAGCATACGAGTTGCTTACTTGCCCAAAATTTTGTTGACGAGTATCCGCATCATGAATCGTAATTGCAAACGCAATTTTACTAATAGTTGCTGGTACATTTGCCAAGTTTACTTTCACTTGCTCATCATCACCATCGCCAGCACCCGTTTTGTTATCTCCCTTATGTTCAACAGAACCATTAGCACCTATTTTATTGTTATAAAAAATAAAGTCTGATTCCGAGCCACATTTTCCAGATGCATTCAATAAGAATACGGAAGAATCTAAATCAAAATCTTTTCCGCCATCATATTTATTTGTATCCCAACCTAGACCAACAATTACACTTGTTAAACCTGGATTTGTTTTTGTTAAATCAACTTTTTGTCCTTTTGAAAGATTAATTGCCACGATATGTTCCTCCTAATTTATTGGTATCTTTCCATAATTTGGGCAAGCCCTGTGTCTTTCGTTCCTTCACCAATAGCTGAAAATTTCCATTCTCCAGAATGACGATAAATTTCCCCAGGGAATAGTGTTGTTAGTCCAGCAAATTCATCAGTTAAATTAAAGCGAGCTAATTCTGCATTAGATGAACCATCCACAATACGAATATATGCATTTTTAATCATGCCAAAATCTTGTTTTCGTTCTACACATTGATAAATATTAACAACAAACGAAATTTTATGTACATCTTGTGCAACATTGTTTAAGTCGATGAAAACTTGCTCATCGTCCCCAGCCCCTTCTCCAGTTACATTGTCACCAGAATGACGAACAGCTTTACATGCACTTTCTTTGTTACCGAAATAAACTAAGTTTTGTTTTTTAGTAATTTTTCCTTGTTCACTAAGTAACACAACGGATGCATCACAATCAACATCTTTACCACTGCCGCCGCCACCAAAGCCAAAAAATCCACCTTTTTTAGCTGCAACATCCCAACCAAGACCAACTATAATTTTGGAAAGCCCTGCATTTCCCTTTGTTAAATCAATTTTTTGTCCTTTTTGCAAAGAAATTGCCATTTCTTTTCCTCCATTTCGTTATGTGTAATCATAATATCGTATATTTTGACAAAAGCCAAATGATTCCCCTTTTATTTTGAACCTGCTACCCAACGCATTACAAGGTTGTAAGCACGGTCCAACTCCTTGTGTCAACTTACATAGTAAATCAATCTTGATAATTAAATTTACTTGTTCACAATTAGTTGCGATTTTCCCGCCTTCCGCATATACTTACGAACTTCTCTAAAAAAAGTTTCATTTTCTCAAGAAAAATTATCTTTAATTGCTTTTTTTAAAAGTCCTTCACAACGATCCAATTCTGTTTTTAGTTGGCGTTTGTATAACTGTGCTTTCTCATAGCCACCGCTTGGAAATGTGTAATACACAACCTCTTGGTATTTCATACCCTCTTTTTTTCGTTTTATTTGTAATAACACACCATCTTCGATTAAATCATGGAGTGCTTTGTAAACTTCCGAATGATTTGGACGATAACCAAATTCACTAAACTCATGACGAATTAAGTCTAGTATTTTGAGTCCATACAATCTTTCTTGCTCCGTCAATGTAATTAAATATAATTTGAGAAACGCACGTTGTGTTAATAAAAAACCACTGGACGTTCTTTTTTCACGTTCTTTTGTTTCTTTCATAAAATTATTTCTCCTCCTTTTTTTCATTATAGGAATTATTCAAGATAGAAATACCTTTTTCCTGCTTAATTTTTTATTTAGCACATAGTTTTTCAAAAAAATTTTTAAATTTCTCCTTTCTTTCTATAGACACATACTTTTTTAGCATTTACAATTATATAAAAAATAGTTAGTAAGGAGAATCACATGTTTACGGATGAAGTATATGTAAATGATGCATTTATTATTTCCACACGCAGATCAGATGTGGATGTTAATGCTGTTTTTCGACATTTAAAAAAGTCTTATTGGGCAAGCGATCGTTCACGAGAAAGAATGGAAAAATCATTCGACCACTCGCTTTGTTTTTCCTTATCTACAGATGATGTTCAAATTGGGTTTGCTCGTGTCGTGACTGATGGAGCAACATTCGCTTATTTGTGTGACTTCTTCATTGATGAAGATTACCGTGGTCAAAAACTTGGTTCATGGATGATGAAATGTGTTATGAGACATCCAGATATTTGTTCAATACCTAGAATTAATTTACGTACAGAAAATGCCCAATCATTTTATGCAGATTTCGGGTTTCATAAATTAGAAGAACCAGAACACTACATGGAAATATTTCGTGAAGAATTTAAAGTGTAGGTGAAAAAATGAAAAATTTATTTAAAACAGAACGTATTCGCCTTGCTGCCTTAACGATGCAAGATATGGATATGTTCGCTCGTTGGAGTGAAGACTCTGAATTTTTTCAAAGTCTAGATACAGATTATGCCATGCCACGAACCGCAACTTATTTTCGTGCAGAATTTCAAGCAGATACATCTAGTATTAAATGGGGTATCCGCTTACTTCACAGCGATATATTTATTGGTTATGCCAGTTTCTATAATATGGAATGGAATAACCAATCTGCCTATTTAACTATTGGACTTGGGGAGTCAAAATATCGAAATAAAGGATACGGTACGGAAGCCACAAAAGCCGTTATTCGTTATGCCTTTGATGAACTGAATTTTAATCGAGTTGGCTTACGGGTGATGTCTAATAATTACGGAGCAATTCGTTGTTATGAAAAAGTTGGTTTTGTTCATGAGGGAATCGTTCGTGAAGGCGTTCTTCGTAATGGAGAAAAATACGACTTAATTTATATGGGAATTTTGCAGAGTGAATGGAGAAAGTTACAATAAAAGCGGCTCTCTTTTAGGAGGCCGCTTTTATTATGGTGCTACTAATTCTACTTTTATTCTATCTGGATCTTCAAAGAAAACAGCATAATAGTTTTCCCCACCAGCATACGGATGCTTATCCAGATATAAAATTCGTACTTCTTTTTCTTGCAATTTCAACGTCATTTCATCTACATGCTCTCTTGATATTGCATGAAAAGCTAGATGATTTAAGCCTATATTACAGCGATGGTACGAATTATTCGCAAATCGTTCTTCTACTTGAACAAATACAATATATGTTCCTTTATATTTAAAGCTTATCCCAGATTCCCATTTTTGGTAGCTTTCATAGCCTAACTCTGTTAGAAGCCAATTCCAAAAGATACTAGTCTTTTTAATGTTGGCTACATAGATTTCAATGTGGTGTAGCATAATTGTTGCTCCTTTTCTGTTAAAATTGAGGTTTCCACCTATCCTCTTTCTTCAAAAACTAACAAATCACAAACACTATCGAATATATGTATAATTAATTCAACTTCGTTTTTAATTTTTTTGCTGTTTCTTCACTTATCTCCTCTAGTGCACCTGCCGTTCTAAGGGCATAGCCTTCCTCATCTCTTATTGTCGATCCATAGGCGTGAAAATAGCTATACATCCCATTCTTCTTTAGCCTGTACACTGGTGTCAAATGGTGTCTTACCTGTTATAGAACATGAGCACTAACCTTTATTAGTGTCTCATCTAGGTCCTCTGGGTGTAATCTGTTAATCCAACTACTGAAAATATTAGGAAAATCTGTCTCATCAGTAAAACCTAGCATATCTCTAAATTCCTGTGACCATTGAAATGTGTTAGATGGATTTAAAAGATCTCCTTTTATCATATCCATGTACCACAAAGCAAATTTTGAGGCTTTATACACTAAATTAAATATTGCTATAGAAACTCAAAAACTTCTCACTTGACTCTGGCTTTCCATAATAATATCCCTGTGCCAAATCACAACCAATTTGTTTTAAAGAGTTGCTTTGTTCATCCGTTTCAATACCTTCGGCTACCGTCTTTAGCTTCATAATTTTGGCAAGATTGATAATTGAACGAACAATCTCTCTTGATAACTCATTTGTTTCCACATCTATAATAAGGCTTCTATCGATTTTTAGTGTGTCTAACGGAAGTATTTTGAGCGAATTAAGTGAAGAATAACCTGTACCAAAATCATCCATAGAAACACTAACACCTAATTCTTTAATTTTTTCTAGTGTTTCAACCGTTGTTTGTATATTTTGCATCGCCATTGTTTCTGTCAATTCAATCTCTAAATATTCTGCTGATAAGTCAGTCTCTTTTAACGTACTTTGAATCGTTGCTAAAATATCTGTATGATAAAATTGTGCTTGAGAAATATTGACAGAAATCTTAATTGGCGGAATTCCTAAATCTTGCCATTGTTTATTTTGTCTACAGACTTCCCTCATGACCCACTCATCTATTTTGGTAATCAGCCCCATTCCCTCCGCAACGGGAATAAAAAGATTAGGCGGAACTAAACCTTTTTTGGGATGAACCCAACGAATGAGTGCTTCTGCTCCAGCTAACTTACGTTCAGCAAACGAAAATTTCGGCTGATAGTAAATAGTAAATTGTTTTTTTTCATATGCTACTAGCAATTCTTTTTTTAATATCTCTTTCTCAATAGCTAAATTTTTTGTTGCTTCATCATAAAAACGATAAAATTTGTTCTGATCAGTTTTAGCAACTCCAACAGCCATCGTTGCTTCAGCCAACAACGTAGCAATATCTCTTTTATTTACAGATAGACTAATACCTACACTGATGCTTATGACATCTTTTTGATTAGAAGTCTCCATTTTCACAATAGCTTCATTTAATTGAATCACAAATTCTTCAATTTCCATTTCGTTTTTACCAGTTATTAATATAACAAAATCATCTCCACCTAGTCTTGCAAATAACGTATTTTCTTCTAGTATTTCAGAAATAACTTTTGCCACATTTTTAAGAATCTCATCCCCATAACCATAGCCATGTAAATTATTCATAATTTGGAAGCTGTCTAAATCAAAATAAATAAGGCTAATTTTTTGGTTTGTTGTTTCAATGATTCGTTCCCCATCAATTAAAAATTTTCGTCTATTTGGAAGATCAGTTAATTCGTCTTCAAATGTTCGTTTATTAATGAGTTCATCCATTTCTTTTTGAGCAGTTATATCAAAAAATACAACTGTAACTCTCAGTATATTTCCTTTTTCATCTCGAACATTTTTGAACTTAAAAGAAAAATGACGATATATGTTATTAACTAAAAGACGATATTCAGAAGCAAATATTTCAATTGTACCTTTTAACAATTGACTCAACTGGAAAAGATTTCCATCACGCTCATCTAAATGTATTTGTAAATGAATATCCATAATGGAAATATCATATTTTTTATCAATCCCTAGTAATCCCCTTGAATTTTCTGAAATATAAACAAGAAAACCTTCTAAATCAAATATCATAATTCCTAAATCAGCCTCTTCTAACGATAAATTATATCTTTCTTCCATATCCGTAAGCATTTGTTTTTTATTTATTAATGCTTGTCGTAAAATCACAACTTCTGTCATATCTGTTCCGACTGACAAAAATGTAGAAGTATTCCCTGTCTTCTCTAAAACCATCGTTTGAAATAAAATGTGATGCTCTGTGCCATTGGTCATTTTAATAACATGAAACTTCTTCTCTTTATTAAGTTTCCAAACAGCTTCATAAATATCTTCAAACTCTCCAAATAGTCGTTTGAGAAATGTCTTATCTAATGGATTCACTGTTTTGTCAACTGTATTTTTCATATACACATTAAAATCTATATAAGATAAATCACTTTTCCAGATAATCCACAGGGAATTAGTATCCTGTAATAACGTATTAAGTAAATAACTAGCATCCATACTATCCAAACACCTTCTTTACCTGTTTTTTCATCCACAAAATATTCAATGGCTACAGAAATTATAAACAATTTTTAAAACTATTATATTCCAATAAGATAGACTTATAGTATCTTTTCTTTCAGTATACCTTGTTTAAGAAAATTTTTGAATAGAAATTTTCTTAAATATAATAAACTATATAGACGGTAATATTGTTTTCAGTTAGGCAAAAATATAAATCTTGGAACTATTCATGTTCGATACAAATAGTTTTAAATCAATTAAAATCTTTTTTGCCGTCTATATAGACATGAAAAGAAAATTAGTGGAAGTTTCTCTATTGAAATGGGCATAAAAATGAACAAGAAAAAAACTCTAAAGAAATGAGTATGGGACAAACAGGGTAAAAAACACCCCGATTATTCCATACTCATGTAGCGTTTGACTAAAAATCATTCAAACATACGTTACTCTTATCACTATAATGAAGAAACTTCTACTTTCTCTTTCTCATCTTCCTTCTTCACACTTAATACTTCTTTCTTCAAAAACCAACAAATCACAAATGCCACAATAGCCATAATAAACGCCATGGAATATATATGTGTGAATGATTCAACAATAATTGTTTTCACTTGTGTTGCTATTTCTGCAGGTAATTTTGCACCGCCTAATAATGTTTTCATATCTGGCGACATATTCGATGGAAGTTTACTTGCAATCCCCGCCATTTTATCAGTTATGGAAGAAGCTAATATATTTCCAAATACACTCACTCCAACTGTCATGCCAAGTGCTTGAAACAATTGGACAGTTGCTAAGGCAGTCCCAGCATTTTCTTTATCCACAGACTCTTGAACAATCAAATTATCTCCACCAAACATTGGTCCCATACCCAAACCAATCACAAAGAAATAAGCGATAATGGTGATGATTGAAGTCTCAACAGTAACCGTTGTGAATAAATAAAACCCAACAATTGGTACAAGAAAAGAGAATGCAAATAATTCACGATAACGAACTTTTGTAATAAAAAAGCTACACACTATTGCCATTGCCATAAGTCCAATCATCAACGGTAAAAACATATATCCCGCTTTTGTTGGTGAAAGTCCGAGTACGGTTTGTGAATACAATGGGAAAGCAGAAAATGATCCCATAAGTCCCATTCCAACTGTAAATAAAAGAAGCGACATCACCGCAACATTACGATTTTTAAATAAATGCAGTGGAATAATTGGTTCTTTTACCTTTGATTCAACCCAAATAAAAATCCCTGTAAGCACTGCACCAAGAACTAATAGCCCAATAATAAGTGGTGAATGCCATGTGTATCCTTGATTTTCTACTAAAACTGGTGTAATTAACATCGAAACAATAGCCGAAATCAAGAGGAATGATCCAAACCAGTCAATCGAAGGATTTGCTACTCCTTTTGATTCACGTAGTCCCATAGCTATAAATGCTGCTGCGATTAAACCAACTGGAATATTTATAAAGAAAATCCAATGCCAACTTGCGTGCTCAACAAAGAATCCACCCATTAAAGGTCCGAGTAATATAGGCACAAACATAATTGGTCCCATAAATGCTTGTAACTTCGCACGTTGTTCTACTGGAAATAAATCACCAGAGATAGTCATTGCAAGCGGCATTAATCCCCCTGCACCCATTCCTTGAATTCCTCGACCAATAATTAACATCGGCATAGAAAGAGATAATCCACTAAAAATAGATCCACCAATAAAAAGTCCCATACAACATAAGTAAACAACTCTTCTTCCGTACAAATCCGCTAACTTTCCTGTAATTGGCATAAATGCTGTCATTGTCAACATATATACACCACTAACCCAACCATACATCGACAATCCACCAAGATCACGAATAATTGTTGGCATTGCCGTTGCTACCACTTGCTCATCTAATTCTGAAAAAATAAGACCAATAATAAGACCAATAATAACTAACATTCTATTATTTTGTGTACCTGCTTGTTTTTCTACTACTGCTTCCAAAGTAAATCTCCCCTTTTTCTAACGTTTTAAACTTCCTCGTTTCTTCTTCAATTTGTCTTGCGTTGCTACTTCTACTATTTTTGGCGAAACCGTTTCTGGCATCATTACCATTCCACCAAATAATCCTATCATTAACACCGCTTTTGCAATTGATTTCTTTTTCACAAATGATTCCTTTCTTTTTTTCATCTTATCAGTAATAAATAGTGTTCTCCACCTACCGAAGATGTATTATATCAAAGGCTTTAGACTTATAGACAATTTAATGGTGATCTGCATATCTCCACCATATCAATGTGTTTATAACTCCAATCACACTTGTCATAAATAAAATTACAAAACTAATCATTTCTAGCTTGGCATTTTCTGCTCCTGCTGCTCCACTATACAATGCAGGAATTGCCCATGGAAAATAATCACCAAATCCAACTGCCCCTGCCACTTGAGCAACAATGACTGCCAAAATTACAAAGCCAATTGGCGACAAATATCCACCTCCAAAACTAGCAAAAAAAGCAACTGGTGGACATAATAAAATAACAAGCAGAGCAGATACAAAAAAGGTAACCATACTATCTTGTAAAATCTCATTTGTAAATCCATCTAACTGAATAAGTGCACCTATTGTCATTCCTAAAGCAAAAATCATACACGTTAGAAACAAACACCACATACATATGGCGATAAACTTTGCCCATACAATCGAAATTCTCGAAATCGGCAACGCCAATAAATCTTTCATTGTCCGCTCTGCATATTCCCGACCAAACACCCAACTCGTAATAAATCCAAATCCAACAACGCCACCAATAGAAATTAATTGTGCCAACATCCCTAAATATGTTTGCCAATCAGCATTCCCTTGCAACGAAGCCTTTTTCCCCATTAATCCAGCACTTTTCGCAAGCTCTGGATCTTTCATCACAAACATAATAAACCCCATCATCACAGGCATAACAGAGAAAGCAATAAGAATAATCCAGAAAACTTTTGAACGACGAATTTTTAATATTTCTGCCCACAGTATATCTTTCATTTTTTAGGGGCTCCTATCATTCTAAGAAAATACGATTCCAAATCTTCTACCTCTACATTTAGCTTTGTTAATGAAACGTGTTCATTTACTAACATAGTGGCAATCTGTTCTGGATAACAAACCGCACGTTCATCCATCATTTCTAAGAGTCCATCTTCTCTAGTCTTCACTTTAAATCCAGCCTCAAAAAGTTTTTCATAAGCTATTTCTTTATGAATCGCATCAACAAGTACTTTTTTCTGCAGATGGTTATGTAGTTCACTTGCATTTATTTCTTGAATCAGTCGTCCTTCATGAATCATTCCCATTCGAGTAGCGAGCTTTGATATTTCTCCCAAAATATGGCTAGAAATAAAAATAGTTACACCATGGTTTTCAGCAAGGTCTTCTAAGAGTTCCCGAAGATAAGCAATTCCCGAAGGATCCAAACCATTAGACGGCTCATCCAAAATTAAAATAGATGGCCGATGAATCAACGCTTTCGCAAGCCCAAGCCGCTGACCATTTCCAAGAGATAAATTTTTTGCTTTGCGGTGTTTGTATGTACCTAACTGTAATTTATCAATCACTATATCAATAGAAGTTTCTGATAACTGACGCAGACGACAAATAATTTTTAAGTTCTCATACACAGTTAAATCAGGATAAGCATACGGAACTTCCACAAGATAACCAACCTTATTCCAAAGAGCTGTATTTCCTGCATCCACCTTTTCTCCATTTAAAAAAGCCGTTCCTGACGTTGGGCGGATCATTCCAAGCAGCATCCGAATCGTTGTTGTTTTTCCCGCACCATTCAGTCCAAGAAAACCATAAATTTCTCCTTTTCCTACAGATAAGGACAGGTCACTAACAGAATGTACATCCCCATAATGTTTTGTTAGATGTTGTGTGTCAATCATGATACTTTCCTCCTTTCCTTGACACATTTTCTAACTTGTGTCCTTATTATAATCTCACTATGTAAACTGAATGTAAATGTAAGATAAAAAATAGAGTGAGAAAATGCGAAAAAATAGTGCTTCCATTAGTGGAGAGGATTATCGCAGAAGTAGTGAAGAAGGTAACCATCAGAAAATCAGAGTCCTACATGTGATTTAAAAGCATTCATAGCTCTTTTTCTGGAGTGAACCATCTGGATTTGATATGATATTTTAACGTGAGTTCGACGAAATAAAAAGCAAAAAAATAAGGTCACAGCTTATCATGCCATGACCTATCGGTTTGTGTCGTTGATAATTCCACTAATTAAGAAATAGAATTGTTAATCGGTTATGTTTAACTTCTTCACTCATCAAACAAAATAATACTATTCTCTAATCAAAAATTATTCATATCCCAATGTTTGTTAATCTCTAAAACAGGGATAATTGTTTTTCTTTTAAGGATTTTACTTCACGGTTTACTATCGTCTGCTCTCCATGTTCATATCCAATCAAGAGTGGCGAATTGGGGTCATGCATAGATATGTTTTTTTTTACTATACTTTCATTCGTTGTTGCATAACAATAAACACAGCCATTAGCACAACTGTCATATGAACCGATGTCAATGCTTTCTATACATCCACATGCTTCACGTTGATTTTTATCCTTTTTTGCATGTATCTTGCAAACTACAATATCTTCTATCATTTTTTTATCCATACATGAAGCATGAGAAATACCATATTGACTCAAATGAATTGCCTCTGCACAAGTTTTAAGTTTTATTCCATATTCACTAGCAATTTCAGAAAAACCATTTGCAATCTCGTGCATGTTCGATTCGCTTATTTCTGCATCCGCAATTCCTTTTGTTCTATTCTTCATCCTAGGATAGTTATCCATAAAACTAAAAATGCATTGATTTGTATAGCCATGTAGATTTTTGACCATTTCTCCAAAGGAATCCAAGTGATAGGAAGTCGTATATTTTTCACCAATTATAACAGGATCATAACGCCACACAACCCGTTGCGAACCAATTTTGTCACTTAATTTTTTAAATGTTTCTATACATTCACTTTTTGATGGAAGTCTTCGTTCAACCTGTTTATTATAGGGCGTAAGTGTAAATTGAAAATAAAACGGATAATTCATATTTTCAATTTCGCTTAGTCTATCTAACATAGGAGCAGGGTTTTTTGACCAAAACACGATACAGTCTACAACATCCTGATTTAAAGCTATACGAGCAAGACGATTGGGGTTTCTCGGATTTTTAACGAATACATATCCCTCTTTCAAACGATTTATAAACCACTCTGAATAAAAAGCGGGTATATCCGTTCTTCTACTGGCACTAATTATCATTTGTATTTCCACCATTTGTTTTTCTGTATTCTTTCGGAGTCATTTTAAAATATTTTTTGAAAGCTTCGTAAAAAGTCGATAAGCTACCAAAGCCGCAGTCTATTGCTATATCTAAAATAGTTAGTTCACTAGAAGAAAGTAATTCCGTTGCTTTTTTCATTCGTAAACTTTTGATATATTCTACAGGCGTAATGCCATATTTACTCCGAAATAAACTGATAAAATAATTTTGACTTATACGGAGTTCCTTTAATTTTTCGGAAAGCGTCTCTGGATCTGTAAAATACGTATTTATCATTTGTCCGGCTTTTTCAATTGTTTCATCCATTGGATTAAAATAAATCAAATCTGGTCTACACCTTTTGCACGGGCGTAAACCATCATGATAAGCTTGATCAATATTGTCAAAGAACGAAACATTTTCAGGCTTAGGTTCTTTGGATTTACATGATGGCCGACAAAATATACCTGTTGTTTTTACACCATAGTAGAAAATCCCATCATAAAAGCTATCATTCCCAATGACTGCATTCCACTTTTCTTTATATTCTAACGCCATATAATTTCCCTTCCTTGTTTTATATTTAAAATTAGTAACGGACTTCTTATTTTGAAATTTTACGTTTCATATTTTTAATAATGATTTTTGTATCACGGTCTATTTTAAGTGATTCTGTAATTTTTTGAAGTGATTTGTTATAAGTGAAGTCATCCAAGTGATTATTTTTCAAGTAATCCATTGTCAAGATGGGAAATTTTATATAACAAATGGAGATAGCCCATGCTACAGCCATTTTCACATAGTAGCCACTATGGTTGACTTTGTCTAAAATAATCAAAACCCGCTCCACATGCACTTGGTCAATATAAAAATTAAGTAACATCACCACGACAAATCGAACCTCATACTCCGCTTCAGAATAAAAATACTGCTGCAAAAAATCCCACACTTGCTCCATGTTCTGCTTCGTAAATTTTAGTCCAATACAAAAGCTATCGCAAACCGACCAATTATCAACTTTAGGAAGGAAGTCTGAAATATAAGTTACTATTGTTTCCACATCTGTATCCATATATCCAATTACCATGCCTTGCAACATAATCTCTTCAAAATACTCATTTTGTTTATTTTTTGCTTGTGTAGCTTTAAAATACTCGCACCAATCTTCTTTCGCAATTTGTTTGGCAAGTTTGCGAAGTTTTGGCAATCGAACGCCTAGTATATTGTTAACACCGGGTAGAAGTGATGCTGAAAACTTTTGATAATCACTTTCCGCCATAGAAAATAGTTGTTCTTGTATATTTCGTTCCACAAAATTACTCCTTGCCAATTGGTTTACTCTTTTCTCTTCCATTTGTTATAGAATTTTTCCATTTCCTATATTCCAATGGCATACAAACAGCACATGGACGGTACCCAGCTGTTATCGCAATACTTTCATTTGCAAAAAACACACGATGCCTAACATAGCCTCCCTTGGCTATAGCACGTAGGGCAGATTGGACAGTCCAGTTGTCCGTAGATTCGTCCTCTTCTATAGCCCCCTAAGGTGCCCATTGTATCACTTTCATAATTTTTTTGGTTGGCATCCAATAGTATATATTTTTTCTTGAAAAGAGATGAATTCATACTCCAATTGCCACATACTCAAAAAATTTCGTTTTAACTATTTGCATATTGCTTCTCTAAATTCAATAGATGTTTCTTGATTTCTAATCCTCCGGCATAGCCAACCAGTTTACCATCAGACCCCACAACACGATGACAAGGAATAAAAATAAGAATTGGATTTTTGTTATTTGCATTCCCTACTGCACGTGTCGCTTTCTCTTTTCCTATAGAACTTGCAACTTCTCTGTAACTATACGTTTGACCATATGGAATTGTAAGCAAATTAGTCCAAACTTTTGTCTGAAATTCAGTTCCTGTAGGCTCCAGTGGTAAATCAAACACTTTTCTATTTCCTTGGAGATATTCATTTAATTGTTTCGCCGACTCTTTAAGCAAAGCTGTTTCTTTTAATGTAGCATCACTAGATATAGGTTGCCTACCAAAATAGACATTTGTAATCGCTCTAGCATTTTCTTCAATCCCAATCTCACCAATCTCTGTTTGATAAAAAAATATATTTTTCAAAGTTATTACCTCCTGTTCATTCTCCATGTATAGGGTTATGACCACTTCATCATGTCTATAAGAGTGGTTAAAATTTTTATGTCCAGTTCACTAAAATGCTGTATGAAGCTGAATATTATTAGTATACATGTTGCTACAATCATTTATCTTTCGAAATATCACTTTTCAATTCTTAAACGACAAACAATTACTGCAAAGAATAGCATTTGGGTAAAATAGAAAAGACACAAGCTCTGTGTGAACTTGTGTCCCTTCTATGTTTACTATACTACCATCCTAAAGGACATACTATCCTATAACTTAGTCATTTAAGTTAAATGGTATGAATCCACCAAAAGATACTGCAAAAGCCCATAGAGGTTCTGGTACTTTTATTTCTTCCAATATAGATTTTGTTAAGGTTGTTCTAGGAGAAATGCCTTGTTCAACTTTACTTACCCAATTTGGATCAATAAGTAAAGGTCTTCCTACTGCAACCATCTCTACGCCTGATTCGGAAATTTTTGATAAATCTTCTTTGCTGCTGATATTTCCATTGGTAATTAAAACAAGATCATCTTGCGTAATTTTTTTAATTTTTACAGCCACTGAATCTTGATCGTTTGAATCATTGCTTGACGCAGGTGTATTACCCCATGATACATGTAAATAGTCCAAACAATGTAAGTTCTTCAACTCTGTAATGAAAGCAAGAGTGTCTTCTAAATTAATTCCTGGCACACTTGATTCTTCCGGAGAGATTCTATAACCCAATGCAAACGGCTTCGTAGCATGTTCTTCAATTTTTTTCTTTGCCGCTTCCACTATTGCTAATGGAAAACTCATTCTGTTTTTTAAACTACCACCCCAATTATCTGTTCTTACATTGGAATGTGGTGAAAAGAATTGTTGAAGCAAATATTCATTAGCACCATGGATCTCAACGCCATCGAAGCCAGCGTCAATTGCTCTTTTTGTAGCATCTGCAAACTTAACTATCATTTCATTGATTTCATCATGAGTTAAAGCTACTGGCGTATTTTCACTATTTTGAAGAGAAGCCACTTCACTTGCACTTACATTCTGCCCACCACCAATTGCTTCCTTACGAACCCTACGACCACCGTGGTATAATTGCAAAATTGCTTTAGCACCATTTTTTTGAATACTACTTGCTAATTTAGTAAGTCCAGGAATCATATCATCTGAATCTGCTGAAGGGCCGCCCTTCCATGCTTTTCCTTCATAAGAAACGTACGCACAAGCAGTGATAACTGCACCAACTTCTTTTGAACGCAATTCATAATATGCAATCTCATCACTTGTAATCATACCATTCTCAAAACTTAATGCTGTTGTCATAGGTGCCATTAATATTCTATTTCTTAAAACTACCTCTGACTTTAGTTTTATTGGGTTAAATACATTTACATCATTTGTCATAATCTGTGTTCTCCTTTTAACTTGTTAGTTATTATTTACTGCTTTTTTATAGTACATGAATAGATAGTTGACTGTCTTTCGGAATATCACTTTTCAATTCTTAGGAGGAAAAAGATTATAGCAACTACTATTTGTATTAACCAAATGGACAGTTAAAATGTTGAAATATAACAAACCACTGTAGATCACATGCTGTTTAAGCCAAAACCGCTATCCTTTTTAGATTCACTATTTGTATGTAAATATGTAGGAAAAAATTGCTTTCGGTTTTTTTCTCGAATGAGTCATCTACATGTCTATCGAAGAAATCAAAAAAATAAAATCAAGTATGTAACCAAAATCAAGAGCCACAAATGCAGACAAAAAGCATTCATGGCTCTCTTTTATGCGGAGAGGACAGTCACCCACTCCTTCTATGTTTCTAGCTCTAACAATTTCTTCTTCATATCCAAACCACCACGATAGCCTACTAGTTTTCCATGTGATCCAATAATTCTATGACACGGAATAAAAATGGGAATCGGGTTCTTGTTATTTACCATGCCCACCGCCCAAACAGCTTTTGGATTTTCTATCGCTGTGGCAATGTCTTTATAATTCGCCATTGTTCCATATGGTACTTCACAAAGTTTTTGCCATACATTTTTCATAAAAACCGTTCCATCTGGTATCATCGGCAGAGAAAATTCTGTGATTTGCTTATTCAAATAGCTGTCTAGTTGTTCAAAAGCTATCTTGATAAGCGTGTTTCACATAGTTCTATATCCTCTGGAATTGTATCCATTTCAAAATATAGATGAGTAATAAAGCCATTGTTTTCTCTAATGCCAATTTTTCCCATGGATGTTTCTTTGAAGAATATTTTCATTTTAAACACTTCCAATTCTATATCTTTATGTTGATTGTAGCAGATTTACATATTCGATTTTATCTTTTCAATGTCTTCTATAGGCATTTTTGTCACTTTAGAGATGGTAGAAATTTCCATATCCTCTTTTAGCATATTTTTAACTACTTCCTCTATTCCTTCTTGTTTCCCTTTTTCTATGCCCTTTTCCATACCCTTTTCCATTACAGTTTCCATAATATTCGCATGATCTCTCATTGCCTTTTCTCTCATTTCGTACAATCTACGTTTTTCTGGATCACCATTGATGATACTTAATAAATTTACTGCCTTTTCGATCATTGGCTCTTGAATTTGCATTCTAAATTCCTCCAATTCTGTCTCTTCATTTACTCGTAAAAAAGCTAACCATTTAGCGAGTAACTCACCCGATTCAAGGTATTCTTCTGTGAGTTTTGGAAGTTCAATCGTATGAATTTCCAAATCATCTACAAGTAAAAAGCGTTCGTTTTTTTCATATAGTTGAAAAGTGTTATGCAACTGTTCAGTAGAGAAATACTTGAAATTAAGAATATTAATCGTGATGGTTTTTTTGAGATTTTTGTATAGCTCTCCCTCCACTAATTGTTTCTCATACATTTTTGACCAGTAATACAATGTTCGCTTTTCAATATCTTTTTGGTTTACTAATTGAACTTCAATATTGATTTGTTCCCCTGTTTTTGTTTTAGCTCTCACATCGAGAATAGAATTTTTATCGCCTATTTGATCGGCATTTAAATGAGGATCAATGAGCGTGATAGTATCTAGCGGTGTTGGAAGACGCAAAACGGCATTTAAAAAAGAAAGCAATAAGTCTTTGTTTTCCTCTTGACCGAATAACTGTTTGAAAACTATATCATTAATTGGACGCATGGTTCTCATAAGAAATCCTCCCTTTTGATTATTATACCAAGAAGAGAGGAAAATTACGAAATATATAAAATCATTTGTACTAGCTGTGAACTTACAAATCCATTTCATTTAAAATGTTTTTTAGACTTTTTAATTCCTCTACACTAAGTGTTATCCCCTTGCCCATTTTTTCATGATTTGGTGACCAATCTCTTAAATCATATTTTGGTTCTTTATCATTCCAACTAATGAAATTTAGTTCCCTGTTCCATCCTTTTGGAGACTGTGAAATACTTCCGATTGTTTGTTTGATTTCAAATTTGATGTCTGGCATTGGTTTCCTCCGTTAGTATGTTCTGCCAAATACTTTTTGTATTAATTAAGCATCGAAAAAATTAATTGGACACAGTAACTTTCTCATTTATCATTTTCAACACACTGACAAAATTTCTAAATGTGTTCAAATGGGTAGTATTCTCTATTCGCTTAATTAGTTCTTCTAAATAATATCCTTCACCAACAACTTCGCATCCCGCTTTTTTGTACGTTAGTTTTCTTTCAGCAAACATCTTTTTCAAATAATATGCATGGTATTGTGCTACAGTTGTAATAGTTTTGATGTTCGTATCTCTTGGCATTTTTTCTGGGTCTTGCGTTTTAACATCGTAATGATTCCTACATATTTGAAAGTCTGTAGTTTCTATATTGCTAGGAAAAAATCTCGTATTCCCAAGACACCAACTTTCAAAACAGCGATTTTGTACGATTATAAACAATTTATTTAAATCGAAATCTAATTTCTCTTCAACAAATACATCTAATACTTCCTGTTTCCGATCTTCTACATCCAATTCATCTGCATCTATTACAATGAGTAGGTACTCAAATTTCTTAATCTCATTCATTTCTTCAACAGCAGGTTTTATTTCATCCAAAATACTCGGAAAACCACCACAACTATAAAGAACATAATTATTATCCAAAACATCATATGGATTTTGGATGCGGATAAAGTCTGGGATTAGTTCCGCTAACCATTTTGGATAAACATTTGCTTCTGATTGCCCTTCAACTAAAATGTATAAGTTCAATCAGAATCCCTTCCTTCTCTATAAGCTTCCAAATTTAATAATTGCATAAAAGCTTTATGTTTTGATTTACCTAAATCATAATCTTCCGCACTTTTAACGACAACTGTACCACCTTTTCGACTAACAATCTTCCAATTATTCATGGAAATATTATTAATTATATATGGATGATGGCTTGTTAAAATAAGTTGGTTGCTATATGTGCTAGAAGCAATGGAAGATAGAATGTCAATGCAATTAATTCCTAGGCTATTTTCAAATTCATCAACGAAAATTACGCTACCTTCTGGGGATAGGTGTAGCATGGAGATGAATAGAAGAGTTTTTAACATTCCAGAAGAAATGTCATTTTTGCTTATCCATCTGTCTTCTTCTTTAATATGGAGTTCATAAACCATATCATCTTTATATTGTTCATTCCATTTATTGTTCTCAATTAACTTATATGCAACATCTGTTACATATGGGAATACTTCAATAAACTGTTTTTTTATTTCTAAAAATTTAGAGGGAAATCGTGTATACACAAAAACTAATTTACTGACTGTAGATAAATTGCTTTTTTTTATAGAATCAAGTGACACATTAAAATCTTTAAAAGTATCTATCTCCAAAATTTTACTAACTAACTGATTTTTTTCTTCTTCAAAATGAAAAAACAACATTTTTTCTAAGCCTTCTACTGCTTTTTTAATGCTATCTTCACTTGAAAATATATCCATACAACTTCTTGACTGAGTTATTTTTGGAGATTCTTTTCCATTAACAACTATTTGATTTTTATTACGTTCAAAAATCGTTATACTTTCTTGTTCAGATTCTATTGTGAGTTTCTCTGAATTTATACTAAAGTCTTTACTTAATGAGAATCTTTCAAATTCCATTGCGTTATCTTCTTGATAATCTGTTTCTCCCTGCCAAATGTAGGTACGATCTTTCTCTTCAAATTCAAGATTCCAAGATATTCTCTGAATTATATTTCCTAATGCTTCTTTGAGATCATCTCCAAATCCCATAAAAAGAAAGCTACTTTCAAAGGCTATTCTTTTAAGATTTTCTAACGCTTTTAAGATTTTGGTTTTACCTACACCTGAAGCTCCAACCAATAATGTAAGTTCTTGAAAATCTACTTTTTCCAACTTCCAATTTCTCAATTTATCGTGATAACTAAATGATTTAATAAGCATTAGACTTTTCACCCCTATTTGTTTTCTTTCAAATTTGATAGCTGATATGAGATTTATTTTCTTGTTAGATAAACATTTGTTGTAGTAGGGATTTTTTCCATTGGTTTAGTAACTCCAATTTCTTTTGTTCATTTTTAATTTTAAAATCAAATTGTGATAAAAGGGCTACTATTTTTCCTTGTTCCTCGAAGGATGGAACTTTAATGGCTATATCTTTTATTAATGGATACTTTAAATTCCATGTATCAGATGTTAAACCTTGAGAATTAACTCTAAATTGATATATCATTTTTGTTGTTTTAAATAGATATCCAAAATAGTGGCTATTTACACTCTTTTGAGGAACAAGAACTGTATATGCTGGACTAACTATTCCTTCATAATTGGAAACCCCGCTTGCTCCTTGCCACATTCTCATAGAATTATAAACAATATCCGAAATCGAAACTAATTTGTAGTTTTCTTTATTTTCACTAGAATTATCTTTACCTTCAATCTCATTTCTTTTTATTACTCCGTTATTAATTGTCACAGATAATAACTCTTTACTTGCAAATCCTTTACTACTTCTCTCAGCAAATAATTGACCAATCTTTGTTTTTTTCCACTCTGGATACTCCCCACCGTTTTCATCCTTAAACCGTATCTCCTGTGAAAAAATCTTCTGCATCATCCCTTTTTTATACTGCTCTAAAGACTTAACTTTCTTTCGTTGTTTCTCCATTTTTTGGTCAATAAGAGAAAAGAAGTTTGCTATTTTTTGTTGTTCTTCTAAAGATGGAATACTAAAAGAAAATTCAGACATGTAACTCCAATCAGCTCTTGGCATTTTTGAACCTGACGATATATTTGAAATAAAATTAAATTTATCCGTTTGAACTATTCTAAAGAGAAAATCATTAGAAATTCCTTTTCCCTTTAAAACCCATATTTCACTAGAACAAACTCCATCAAATTCCGCTTTCCAATACTTTTTCAAATAAGGTCTTAACTTTCCAAAAAGTACCTCTCCCTCATTGAATTTATTTTTTATACTTTTTTGTTCGTCAGAATTAAAGTATCCTAATATCCTTCCGGTCTCTTGGGATAAGTTTTCTAGTTCTATACATTTGTAACTTTTTTTCCTGTTTACAGGGTTATATTTAGATTTTGATATTTCAACAATGTCTCCTAGCCCTTTCTCCTCCCACTCCCCACTAAACCCCGAAAACCTCAACTTAGGAACTTTCTTCTCCAACACTTCCACCCCTTACAACCCCAACTCTTTCAAATAAACTTCTAATTGCTTATCAATCTCAACAATTTCCTCATCAATTTGTTGAATCTGTACCTTCACCGCTTCCACATCAATCATTTCTTCTTCCTCAAATGTATCGACATATCTAGGAATATTTTAAGTTATAATCATTCTCCCTAATTTCCTGCAAAGTTGCGACATACTCATACTTTTCAACTGTTTCACGAGCTACATACGTTAATATAATCTTCTCTACATCTTGATTACGTAATGCGTTTTGATTTTTTGCTTTCTCAAAGTCATTAGAAGCATCTATAAATAAAACATTGTCGCCACTTTTACGGCATTTTTTAAACACAAGAATAACGGTTGGAATGGATGTGCCAAAGAAGATATTTGCAGGTAAGCCAATGACGGCATCTAAATAATTTTTTTCTTCTATCAAATATTTTCTAATAACCCCTTCGGCTGCTCCTCGAAATAATACACCATGTGGTAAGACAACTGCCATGATTCCTTTGTCATCTAGTTGGTAAATCATGTGTTGAATGAAGGCAAAGTCTGCCTTTGATTTTGGTGCTAATTTTCCGTACACACTAAATCTTTCATCATCCAAAAATTTCGGATCAGCACTCCAATTGGCACTGTACGGTGGATTGGCAACAATGGCTTCAAATTTTTTGTGGGTGTGTTCTGGGTGTTCTAATGTGTCTTCATTTTTAATGTCAAAATTTTGATATGATACGTCATGTAATAGCATGTTCATGCGAGCGAGATTGTACGTTGTCGATGTTAATTCTTGACCATAGAATTTACGGACATTCGCTTCTTTGGAAACACGTAAGAGTAATGAGCCAGAGCCACAAGTAGGATCATAGACATTTCTTAAATCTTTTTTCCCTATCGTTACTAATTTCGCAAGGATTTTTGATACTTGTTGTGGTGTATAGAATTCTCCCGCTTTCTTTCCAGCATTTGCCGCAAATTGTCCGATTAAATATTCATACGCATAATTGCCCCTTGCAATATTTCAATATCAAAATCTCCTGATTGGATGTCTTTCATTAAGGAAGAGAATAAATATTTCGGCTCAACAAAGTAACCAATTTGTCCGAGAAGTTCGTCTTGTAGTGCTTTTTTGTACTCTTCATTTTGCCATGCTTCTTCATAAGAAATTTTATCTTCTGATAGTAAATTTTCGACACGCCCTTCTACTTTTTCAGATAAGTAGCGGTAGAATATTAATCCTAATATATAATTCTTAAATTCATTGGCTTCCATATTTCCTCTTAAATCATTGGCGATTGCCCATAATTTTGTGTGTAGAGAAGATTGTTGTTCTTGGTGCTTTTCGTTTGTTGACCTATTGTCCTCCTGATTTGTTTCTTCTATATAAATGAGCATACAGAAAAAAAGGGGTGTTTGCAAACAGGAGTTTTGTTTTGATGTAAAAAAGTGACTCATACCGTCTAATGATATAAGTCACTTCTGTGTTACATACTATCTGCTATTTGTTGTACTTCATGATAAGTCAAGTCAACTATATCCTCAATGGACATACCTTTTTTCAAAGCTTTTATTGCTACATCTCTTTTTCCATTTGAATAAGCTCCTTCTATTCTTGCCATTTCATCACGCCGTGCTTTCTCTCGTTCCTCAAAAAGAAGTCTTGTCCGTTCATCTTGGCTTAATTCTTTTAATACGCCATATGCTTTACTTATACTTTGATTTTTTTCGGCAAGCATTTCGTATTCCTCCTCTTGTTCAGCTTTTAGGAAACTTAACCAGTTAAACAATGCTGTGTCATCTGTTTCTATTGGTAACTTAGGCAATTCAAGCGTATTTATTTCCAACAAGTCTGTAAATAATGAATCTGTATTTTTATCATAAAGCTGATATACATTGTGATAATTATTGTATCATGTTTCTAAAATACCAGCATCAACCATTGAAACTCCAACTTGTATTCATTCATCCTACTTTGTATAATTCATTATAAGAAAAATAATCCGTTTTTATTTTCAGCAATTAACTTACTTTATTATGAATAATGGAGGTGAAAATATGATTTACTTTACTGCCGATACCCATTTCTATCATTCTAATGTTATTAATCTCAACAATAGACCGTTCAAAAATCTGGATGATATGCACAGGTCGTTGATTCGAAATTGGAATTCCTATATATCTGACCGAGATGAGATTTATATATTAGGCGATCTTATTCATAAAGGGAATGGCATGGAAGCAAATGAAATCCTCAAGAAATTGAAAGGCAAAAAATATTTAATCAGAGGAAATCATGATAAATATGTAAATGATGAAAATTTTAATACACAACAATTTGAATGGATTAAAGACTATTATGTGTTGGATTATAAAAAAAGAAAGTTTGTGCTTTTTCACTATCCAATTTTAGAATGGGATGGCTATTTTAGAGATTCTATTCATCTGTATGGTCATGTACATAATTGTAGTAAAGATCCTATTCAAAAAGAGTGATTAAATATTTTAGGAGACAGAGCTTTTAATGTTGGGGTAGATGTGAATAACTACTTTCCTGTAAGTATTGAAACTATACTAGAAAATGTTAGTTATAATTAAAAGAATTGGAGAGGATACATAATGGATATACCTATTGAAATAAAACATCTGATTAAATCTAATATTATCAGCGATATGTGTATATTACCAAATCGTTATGTTAATGTCGAAAATTTCAATGATATGCAAATAGGATATCGTATTCATGCTTGTACAGGGAAATCTCTTGTTTCAGAAAAAAATGGTGACTGGCAAGAGAACTGGTATGTAATTGCACAAAACTATTTTGCTGATCCTTTCTATGTAGATTTCTCTGAACAGAAACTAGGATATCCTGTCTATTTTTCTTTTCATGGAGCAGGTATGTGGGAACCAATTCAAGTTGCAGAAACTACTGATCAGTTTGAGTCTATTTTACAAAAAATTAAAGAAAATGAAGAAAAATTCCCTAGTGAAATGGGACTTTTAACGCAAATCATAGATATTAATAATGAATTTTGGAAAGAGGTACATGAGGAGTTCAATCAAGAACGTACTGAAAATGAATCAACAAGTGTTGATACGTCTGATTGGATTATGGGTAGGCTCATTATTACTAACCTCGGTACTATTGAACGTGGTCCAAACAAAATGAAAGTGATCACCTACCTTAAAACAGAATTGGGACTAACACCTCAGCAGACGTTAACATTGAGTAAACAGCCTTTAATAGAAGTTAAAAAAGGATACTTGAAACATCTCAAAGACGACATGGAGTATTTATGTAGTTTGGGTGCAACTGCTAACTTTTACACAGATTGATGAAAAAGAAAATGGTTGATTTTTACAATTAATCAGTAGGAGAATCTTATGCAACAAGAAAAAATAACTAAACAACAATTTGAGAAGTTTTGGGCTGATAAGTATGCTGAACTGTTGCCAATCGGACACATAATCAGAAATCATTTCTTTCATGACAGGTGGTTTCGAATTCACAGTTTACCAAATTCCAAACGATATGCTGACAACAACAAAGAAATGGAAATTATCCTTGATAGACAAAATGCTTTGATAAGTGATTTAATTGGTGAGCAAAATCAGTATTTGTTGTTTCTATCTACTATGTCTGATGAGCCCTCCGAAAACTTTTTTGAAACAGTACCTGATGCAATTATCTTGAACAGCATTCGTCTTGACACTGTACTTTCTGAGGAATATGAGAATGAATTCTATCTGCACTCAGTATTTATCAATAAAGTTTGGCTAACAGGTGATTTGAACGACTATTTAACGGAAGTTGCTAATGGAGGTAAAACAATTTATTTGGATGGAAATACGGATACATTTACATGTAAAATCTTAATAATAGATGTTATGAAAAATCGTATCATCGCTCCTTATGATGGTGGAGTAGACATTTTTCTAGCTACTCGTGAGGAAAGAGATACATATAAAATAAAATATAAAAATTGGTTGTCATTTACGGAAAGTGGATTGTAAATACTGAAACAAATTGTCGCAAGAAATATAGGAGGAATAAATATGTTACCCATCCCCATACATTTGCATGATATTTTCATTCCTATAGGAAATAAAAACAATGAGTATCAGATAAATGGAGAGATTCGTTGTACATGTGGATGCAAGTGTTTTCATATAAAAATATTTGCTGATACTTCTAATGGATATCCTCAAGTTCGTAGCTACGAGGATGATTATGCTTTAGTAATCAAGACTATTTGTATGGATTGTCAGAAAGAATATATAATTTTTGATGACAGCAAGCATGGTTGGAATGGATTTGTGTGTCATGATGGTATCTCTCCACCTGAGAATACATTAACTTCATGGAATTGCCCTCAATGTGGTTCTGATATTCACCGTATAAGGATATTTATTTCTTCAGAGGGTAAAGAGGATTTTATTAATGAACTAGAACTTGGAGATGAAACATCTGAGTTTTCAGAGGATGATTGGGTCAATGCTTTTGGATGGATTACAATTGGATTAACTTGTTATACATGCAGTTATGCTGATGAAAAATGGATTGATTATGAGACAATGTAGTTCCTGAATGCAAAAACCATCTTTTTATAAAGAGTTTGGGACAAAAGAAAAAAATCTAATTGTCCCAAACTATCTTCACTGTCCCTTAGTTAATATATAACAACATATACCTATCCTCATCACTTGCTGTTCTGAAGAAATGTTGTAACGCTTCGAAATGGTTATAAGTATACTCAAAAAATTCCTCTTCATCTTCAGCTCCATATAATGGATACACTTGTTCTATTAGCATTTCATTCATATTAAACTTAGACTTCCATTCCGTTTTTGTGATATTTTTAATAGCTTGATAGCATTCTTTCACTTCTTTATTTGTTAAATATCTTGCACACCCATAACCCACATCTTCTTCACTAATGGATTGTCCACCCACAACAATATCAAATAATGGTGTTCTTTCTGTATTCCCTACATCTATAAAACCATGTCCAGTCAATGTAAACTGGATCGCATCCCACGCTTTATCAATGTCTAAAAAATTTTTAGCTTCTCTTTTACTAGGCTCTGAATAAAGAAAATTTGATATAGAGATTTCTTGATTGTGTAATGCGTCAAATTGCTCTTTTGTAATCATACAATAGTTACCTATCATGCTCATCATTTTCCACCTCTTTCAGTTTATAGAAAAACCAAATCCAACTCACTCATACCTCACCACATGTGTAGTAATAAACTCTTTCACTTGTTTCGTTATTTCTATTCTCTTTAAAAACGTGGCATTAGTAGAAGCCTTAATAGAGTCACTTAACAATTCCTGATTAATAACCCTAGCATATTCATACTCCGAAATATGCTCTTTTATCATCTTTGTTTCCATTCCTATTTCACTCGCAAACTGATTTACTTCTTCTTTCCTCTGGACATCTTCAAACTCCATATAAGCATCATCAATCGAATCTTCTGGCTCAAGATGTGGCACGACTTTTTCTAAGAATGCTTTTAAGAGGTCTACTTTGAGTCTTAGTTCTTCACTATCCGCTCGCTCTAGCTCGGTAATAATATGCTGAATATCTTTTTCTCTCTTCTCTTTATTTCCAAGATCAATATTTCTAATCAAATTCATAATGTAATTTACATTGATTTTATCTGTGTGCATCAGTTCAATAGCAAAATCAATATCAGATAGAATAGAAACTTTTTCGCCATTAGCTATTTTTGTTTCATCATACAATAAGAAATATTTGCTTTTGAAATCTTGATATTTCTGTTCACTCATCCCTAGCATATTTTCATCAAACTCAAATTCTGTAAATGATTGTAGCTTTAGGAGAAGCTTGGATAACTCTCTAAATACAATAATAAATTGTTTCTTATCTTCTTCACTCTCAAGTAAATCAACGTCATTTGGTGTAAGAGCCATATGAAATAATTTTTCAACTTGTACTTTAAACAGTTTTAAATAATGCTCATAGCTTTGCATGAGTACGGTATCTGTACTATGTGTTTGTGAAAATAGACAGATAGCTTCATCTGTTTGCTTCTTTAAATTTCTATAACACACAATATTTCCATATGGCTTGGTTGATTTTTCTACTCGATTTGTTCTTGAAAAAGCTTGAAGTAAGTCATGATACGTTAAATTTTTGTCTACATACAATGTGTTTAGTGTTTTACTATCAAAGCCAGTCAAAAACATATTTACAACTAGTAAAATATCAATTTGAGCTGTCTTCACTTTTTTGGAGACATCGGCAAAATAATTTGAGAACGTATCTGTTGAAAAGTTTGTGGCAAAAAGCTGGTTATAATCCCCTATCATTCTTTCTAAACTATCTCTGGAATGTTCAATGTTCATCCCTGCCTTCGCTATTTTCATTTGCTCCAAAGGTGAATATGCCCGCTATCTTTAAAGGTTGGTTGAGTTCTTTCAACTTATCATAATATTTAATGAGCATTGGTATGCTTTGCACGGTAAAAATTGCTGTGTAGGTCATATTTCTTGTTTTTAAAGCGTGATGTTTGAGCATGTGTTCACTAACTAAATAAATTCGCTCATCACTCATAAACACCTCCTCTGTATCAATGGCACTGATCCGTGTGTCATCCTCTTCTTCAAATTGCCCTGAAAAAGTTTTAATATATTCTATCGAAAAACCTAACACATTATTGTCTTTAATCGCATCTTTAATCAAATACGTATGCAAACACTTCTCAAATAAATCGGCTGTGCTGCGTCCATCTTGGCTTCTATTCTCTGTAAAACGTGGTGTGCCAGTAAAGCCAAAGTATTAGGCATTGGAAAAATGTGTGTTGATTAACTTGTGCATATCGCCAAATTGCGAGCGGTGACATTCATCAATAATAAAGACAACATGTTCATCTTTATAACGATTCATAATCTCAGCATATTGTGGAGAATTAATGGCATGTGACATCTTTTGAATCGTTGTAATAATCAGCGGTGTATTTTCTTTTATTTGCTTGACTAATGTGCTTGTTTTATCTGTTGTGTCTACGCAATCTTTTTCAAATTTATTAAATTCTGCTATTGTTTGGCTGTCTAAATCTTTTCGATCTATCAGAAAGAACACTTTCTTAATGCGTGGCTCATTCGCTAATATTTGGCTTACTTTAAATGACGTTAATGTTTTTCCGCTTCCTGTTGTATGCCAGACATAACCATTATTCTTTGTTTCTAATGCTCTATTTACAAGGGCTTCCACTGCAAAAATTTGATAAGGTCGCATAACCATCAGCATTTTTTCTGTATCACTAATGACCATATATCTGGCGATTACTTTTGAGATATGGCATTTTTCTAAGAAAGTAGCGGTAAATTCATTGAGGTTACTAATTCGTTCATTTTTTTCATTCGTCCAGAAAAATGTATGACTAAATAAAAGCTCTCGATCATTATTAGCAAAGTATTTTTTGTATCCACGCCATTACTTATTACAAACACTTGAAGATATCTATACAGCCCTTGGTAGGAATGTTTTTTATATCGTTCTATTTGATTAAATGCTTCTTTCAAATCCAATCCTCTACGTTTTAACTCAATTTGAATAAGTGGTAAGCCGTTAATCAGTAATGTCACATCATACCGATTTGTATATTTACCGACTACAGTTGTTTGAGTTGTTACTTGAAATAAGTTTTTACACCAATGTTTTGTATCAAAAAATTCTATATAAATCTCACTACCATCTTCCCTTTCAAGTATAAATTTATCTCGAAGAAGTTTGGCACTTTGAAAGACACTTTTCCCTTCCAAATGACGAATGATTCTCTCAAATTCTTTGTCTGAAAACGGTGTTCCATTTAGCTTTTTTTCATTATATTTACTTAGTTGAATTCTAAAGTTATTCATTAAGTCATCTTCTGTTGCGATGGTGACTTTTTTATATTCTTGATTGATTAACTAAGCTACTAATTGTTTCTCTAACTGCGCTTCCCTCTGATACCCCATTTCCCCCCACTCCCAATGGTTTATATAAAAATTATAATCTTTTTGATAAATAAAAACAACGTCCCATTTATTTAACGGGACGTGTCGGGAAAAATCTTGAAATTGTTTTATAGTAATCATCATACGCTGTATCGTTTCTAAGTGCTTTCTCTTCCCTAGAAATCCGAATACTCAGTAAATACATATTTAAAACAGAAAAAAGAAATGCCGTACCATACGCTTGAAATAACAGTGGCACAACTAACATCTCTATCCCAACAACAAGATAATTCGGATGTCTTATCCATCTATATGGACCTTTGGCTTTGACATACACATCTTTCAGTACAATTACCTTTGTATTCCAAAAGCGTCCTAATGAATAAATTGCCCAAATTCTTAGAAGCTGGGTGAGGAAAAAAATAGTGAATAGTGGAATGGCAATCGCCGACATTCCTTTCTGTAACAAAACTACTTCGGCAATCAAAGAAACAAAAAATAATGTATGGAGCATGACAATGTATTTATAGAAAGGAGAATCATACTCTACTGCTCCTTGTGCCTTCATCCACTTTTCATTTTTTCTAGCAACCACTATCTCTACCAACCGTTGCACAAGCAAGCAAAAAATAAAAATAAAAAATAGTCTTAGCATCTACATCACTCCCACCGTAGTAGTAATAATTCTGAACTAAATCCCGGACCAAGTGCCGCCATTAACCCCATTTCTCCTATATTCCCTTTTGTTTGCATTTGTTCTAACACATACAAAATAGTGACAGATGACATATTGCCATATTTTTTTAATACATCTGTGGACTCTTGTAATTGTTCTTCGGATAAATCGAAACTATGTATATAGGCATCTAATACTTTTTTTCCACCGGGATGGGCAATAAAATGATCTACTTTTTTTCCATCAAGAAAGTTTTCAACATTTGGTTTTAACCATGAATCAATAAGTGTTGGAATATCTTTGGAGAAAATGACGTACAAACCATTGTCCCGAACATCCCAGCCCATCACTGATTCAGAATTTGACATAAGGGTTGATTGCGTTCTTACAATTCGTAAACCGTTATCTACGACATTTTCCCCGACAACACACACACAACCAACTCCATCAGCAAATAAAGATGTACCGATTAAATTACTTTTGGAGATGTCATCTAATTGAAAAGTGAGACTACAAAATTCTACTGCTACTACTAAAACTTTTGCATTTTTAAATGCTGTGCAATATTCATAAGCTCTTGCAAGTCCAGCTGCTCCACCTGCACAACCTAATCCCCAAATAGGAATTCTTTTTGTATGTTTGGAGAAAGATAAATTATTCATAATCCGAGCCTCAATACTCGGTGTCGCAAGCCCTGTGGTAGAGATAAAAAATAGGGCATCAATATCTTCTGGATGAAAGTTGACCTTCTCTAAACAATCCTTAATTGCTTCACAGCCATAACGAACAGCATGTTGTATATATAAATCATTTTTTTCGGCAAATGAATGAGTTGTTTGATACCATTCTAATGGCTCTACAAAACTTCTTGTTTCGATTTGCCCATTTTCAAAAACAGAAAGTAGCTTTTCAATATGACGAACGTTTGAAAAAAGTGACTTGGTAAATTGACATACTTGTGACTGTTCCAAAATAAATGGAAGTTTAGCCGTACCAACTGCCGTAATAAATGCCATATGTTCCTCCAAGTGATATAAGTTTCCTATTAACATCCCCAGATAGAGAAGATTTATCCAAATACATGTTAAAAAAATGAAAGAAATCCGATAAAATATACGTGGAAAAAAATAATTTTTATTAATGTGTGAAAAATGAACAAGAACTGTTATAATTAAGTAGTGATTATTTTGGTGGGGGGTTTAATGTGTCTTTAGGTGAGAGAATTACTCATATTATGAATGGAACAATTGAAGCAATCAAAGGACTTATCCCAATTCCTGTAGTTATTGACAAACCAACTAGGTTCACTGCTCCACATACACAATCAGAAATTGGTGTATTAATCGGGGTTGTAGGAGATATTCGAGGACGTATTGTCATTGAAGGTCCCTTTTCATCATTTGGTGGTATTGGTGAAACAATGTTTGGAATGACTTTAGAAGGAGAAATGCTTGAATCCTTCACAGGTGAACTTGGAAATATGATTGCTGGAAGCTTAGCGACAATTATGTCACAAAAAGGAGTAATCATTGATATTACTCCACCAACTGTTCTTGTTGGTCAAACGAAACTTTATGGATTCAGTACTGCATTTCGTCTTCCTGTTAATATTGAAGGAAAAGGAAGTATCCAAATTATCCTTATTATTGAAGATAAGTGACAAAATGTGTACAAAAAAAGAGAGTGAACAAAGGCAAATGTTGCACTTTGTTTACTCTCTTTTTTATACAATTCTAACTGAAATTATTGATGGGGCAATTGGGTGATTTTTCATCTCAATTGTCCCATCCTTTTTCTATATTAATTCATACATTTTTTTGTACTTTTCTTCTAAATAATTCACAAAATAATGAACGTTTAATCCTTCACCAGTTGTATCACGCAAAATATCCAACGGTTTTTTCGTTTTACCAAACTGATGAATATGTTTTGTCATCCATTCTTGAATCGGTTTGATATTACCAGCTGCAACTAATTCCTCAAAGTTCGGTAAATCTTTTAGCAGTGTAGTTTTTAGTTGTGCGGCATACATATACCCAAGTGCATACGATGGAAAGTAACCAAAACTTCCATCAGACCAATGAACATCTTGTAATACTCCCTCTGCATCATTCTTTGGACGAATACCAAGATATTGTTCATACTTATCATTCCAAATAGTTGGCAAGTCTTTCACTTCTATTTCTCCATTAAATAAGCCCTTTTCTATTTCATAACGCACCATAATATGTAAGGCATATGTTACTTCATCTGCTTCAATCCGAATCAATGAAGGTTTTGATTCATTAACTGCTTTATAAAAATCATCCAATGAAACGTCTTGAAATGCTGGTGCATATTGTTTAAACACTTCATAGTTTCTTTCCCAAAAACCTCTTGTGCGTCCGATAAATGATTCATAAAATAATGATTGTGATTCGTGGATACCCATAGATGTTCCACTACACATCGGTGTTCCTTCCCATTCTTTGGAAATATTTTGCTCATATACTGCATGACCACACTCATGAATCGTTCCAAATATACAAGATTGAAAGTTTGATTCATTGTATTGTGTTGTCACCCGTACATCTCCACGGTTAATTGTAATTTGAAATGGATGAATCGTTTCGTCCAAACGCCCTGAATCAAAATCATAACCAAGCTCTTTCAATAACGCTACACTTAACTCTCGTTGTTTTTCTTTTGGAAAATGTCTATATAGAAAACTTGTATCTAGTTTCTTTGCTTGACTAATTTTTTGCACAAGCGGAACAAGTTTTTCTTTTAACTTTCCAAACACTTCATCTAATACATCTACAGTGACCCCTGGCTCATATAAATCTAATAGTGTATTGTAAGGTTTTCCTTCATAACCCCAGTAGCCAATAAATTTTTTATTGAATGCTACAATTTTTTCTAAATACGGCTGAAATATCGTAAAATCACTTTTCTCTTTTGCTTCTGCCCAAACAGATTCTGATTGTGTCTGTAACATGACGTATTCTTTATACTCTTCCACAGGAATAAGTTTGTTTCGATCATACTCTTTCTTACAATAAGCTAATGTATGGCGGGCAACATCAGATAATTGTTCACTATGTGGCATTAATTTCTCAAGAAAATTTGCCATTTCTTCACCCGTAGACATTTCAAACACATCTCCAAATAACAAACTAATTGCTTCCGAACGCCCAGCAACACTATTTTTTGGTGAACCTGTTCGCAAATCCCATTGCATCAGTGATAAAGCCTCATTGTAGCTGTTCATTTTTTTAATGAACTGTAAAAATGATTGTTCCATTTCTTTTACTTCCATTAGAAATTCTCCTTTATATTTATTGAGTTTGGGTCAAAAGGAGTGAAAAATACCCCTTTTGACCCAAACTAATGAAACGAATGGTTGACAAAACACAAAAAATCAACGTTTTAGTGAACCATTCATTTCATAAAAAACCTTTCAAAAAAACTTATGCCTCAGACTCCAATTAATACACATGATTAATCATTTTATCATCTATGTGAACTTTCAACTACTCATATACTTTATTACATCTCCACTTCCTTTTTCTCCATTCTTTCTCTAAAAATCAACCAAAGCAACAAACAATTCACAAACACCACTACTTCTAATGATCCAATATACCACGGATAATCCCCTAGAAAATCTAGTAAGCTACCTCCTTCTGGTTTTTCATGCAAAAACATATAGTTTCCGTTAACTAGAAAATTCACAACCAAAATAAAAGGCAACAAGCAATTCAAAAAAATCATCGTCTGAATAGCCGCTCGAAAAGTCGGATAGAATCCATGTACCCACGTAAAATAAAGTGGAACTAAAATAAGGAAAGTATGCGTATAGAAAAAATGAATAAAACGAAAATGTGGAAATGAAAGATCAAGAACAGGTGTCAGTATGGCTTGCAATGCTCCACCAATTCCGAGAAAGAACACAAAATTATATAACATTCTGTTTCTCGTAAAAAGTAACAATACAGTTAAAATTAAACTCACACTACAAAGTTCAAGCGGTAATGAATCTTTCACGTTCCACTTTCCTATATGAATGAGCCAAATGTGATATAAACTTTCCATCATAATTAATGAAATAGCTACTAGTTTTTCAAATGTTCATAAGTGTGAACTTAATCGAAGATGATTTTTGGATAAATAGAGAAGAATCACACCAATAATTATCACAATAATTGCTGTCCAATGAGCAGTAGAAAACATGTGAAAATCATATTTTTCTTGATAACCACCAAACATATTTACACCCTCCTTTGGAAGAATAAATATTTTGTCTATATGATTGACAAGTATAACATAAGAACACGAAAATTCCATTAATTTTTAATGAGAGAATAAAAAAATACTTATCCCACATGTTTGGTCTTCATTCTCTCTAAGCATTATTTTTTCTAGTAAGAAAATATAATAGAAATAATACGCCGTGATTATCACTTTGACTATTACTGAAAAACTAAATGGAATCCAAACTTGCTACTTTTGCTTATTTTTCATCTCATACCTCATTCCGTGTAATTTTCTTTTTATAGATAATTTCTTTCAATTTTATATTAGGATGATGGTAACGCTCCACGCTTTTTGTACTTTTTGTATATTGAATAGCAGTAGAGGGACACCAGTTCAAACAAGCTAAACACCCCTGACAGTTATCTAACTTCCAATTAGGTTTTCCATTCACCATTTCAATATTTTTAGCAGGACAAATTTGAGAGCACCGCTTACAACTGATACAGTCATCACTTACAGTAAACTTTGTATCAAAAGAATTTTTACGGAAAGATGTATAATTCATTTTTTCAAGAAATTGTTTTATTTTCTTGCTATGATGTGGGGTACATTCTTTATTTACAATGCTTTCGACTATTCTTGGAATGCGTTCACTCGCTTGTTTGTATAGTTGCTCTTTTTCTTCTGATGTTGTTACATGATCCTTTTCTGGTGCACTATGTGGCATTTGTATACTAAAAGAAGAGGATAACAGAAGCGATTTTTCTTTTAATAAAGTTGAAATTTGCTTAAAGACAAATCCACCACCATCTTCATCTCCGTGAGTTGCAATTGCAAAAATATATGGCTGAGGATTTTTTACTTCAAGTTTTTTAATACACTGTTCTACTAGTTCTGGAATTCCGCAATAAATAGTTGGAAAAACAAATCCAATCGTATCTGCATCTGTCCCAATCTGATTTTCCAATTGTTCCTGATGTATTTGTACAATATCAACATTTTCAACATGATGTGCTAATTCTTTAGCAATTTTCAAGCTATTACCAGATGCACTAAAAAAATAAATAATTGTTTTCATTGTTTACCTCCGATGATGAATAGTGTAAAATTAGTTTGCGATACAAATATTATAGTTTGTATCGCAAACTAAATCAATAGGTAGGATGAAATTATTTTAAGTAATTGAAAGAGAAAGGATGAAATTCATGTCAAAAAAATCATTACTTCAAGGGGAAAATGAAAAATCGTTTAGAGAAGAGGAGAATCTTGGAATTGTTGACAGTCTCGTGCAATTGTCGTATCTCGTCCACTCTATTCTTAGCCGTGTTGGAGAAAGTTACAATCTGTCCATTATACAGATTCGCCTATTTGGCATATTAAGAGACCGTGAACCTAGTATGTTGCAACTGGCACAGCACTTAAATCTTGATAAATCAAGTGTTACTGGGCTTATCAATCGTGCTGAACATCGTGATCTCGTCAAGCGAACTGCTAACCCTAACGACAGTCGAGGAGTAAACGTCATATTAACCCCTGTTGGACAGAAACTCACGATAGAAGTTGCTACCGAAATCGGACGACAAGTAACCGCCCTTGCCGACAGTCTAACTGAGAATGAATGCTCGCAACTATCTATCCTTGCAACAAAAATTATCGGTGCAGTGCGATGAAAACAAACCGCAATCTAACATTCGTGTAACGAAGGGGGAAAATTAACAGGAATATACGGATCACAAAAAAAGAGTTTGGAACGAAAATCTGCAAAATTGATTTTCGTTCCAAACTCTTTTTTATAATTAAAAATAAGGATTTTATTTAAGTAGAAAAATTCAGATTTTTCATATCAAAATCTACTTAGCGTATGTTTTTTGCCACTGAGATTCTATATTAGATGTATTATTTTTTAAACATCTATACATCAGCATCTACTATTTTTACCATTGTATAATAATTGCTTCCCAGAGGATAGTCTTCAATAATATCAATCGCTTTATATCCATATAGTTCAATCAAAAGCTATCGTATAAGTCGTTTGAAATATTTCATTGCTAGAAAGTGTTTGAATACCTACTTTTTCTTTTATTTCCCCTGGATCATCATTAAAATCAGCAATACCAAACCATGGCTCAATACATACAAATGGACTAGGTGAATCATTTATAATTGGTGACCACATCCCAACATAAGGAAAGTTTTCAAATGAAATAGTGATTTGCTTATTTTTATGATGAAGTTTGATTTCTTTTTCATTTTCTAAAATAATTGTATTAAATTTTTTAAATAAATCAGCAGTTACTTTAATTTGCGAACCATCAAAAACAGGAATTTTCTCTTGATACACTTTTCCTTCAGCAAATGTGAAACTTTCTCTGCTTTTTTCACCTTTAAAGGACATAACAACTTCATCATAATCGTTATCTTCGATTGACACTGTAAAAGCAGGATGAGCACCAATAGAGAAATACATGACTCCATCTGTTTTATTTTCAACTGTCCATTCTATTGATAGTGTATCTTTATCGAGAACATAACGAATGAGTAGCGTAAAATCAAATGGATATTTCGCCTTTGTTTCTTCATTGGCATTTAAACGAAAAGTTACTTCTGTATTTGTTTGTTTCATAACATCAAACACTATATCACGTGCAAAGCCGTGTTGTGGAAGTGAATATATTTTTCCATTATGTATATATTGGTTATTAGCTAGGCGACCAACAATTGGAAATAAAACCGGTGTATGTCTAGCCCAATATGCAGCATCTCCATGCCAGATGTATTCTTCTCCTTGCCTTTTCACACTAGTAATTTCTGCACCAGCTTGTTTTAGTTGTACATGCAGGATGTCATTTTTTAATTCAATCATCTGAAAAACCTCCCGATTTTCAAATTAACTCGCAGTGCTAGAAAAAGTAACTCTTGAACAGAAATATCCTATAAAATAAAAGTGAGACAAAAATTCGCCTCACTTCTTCAAATCATTCTACTTCCGTAGGCAAAACAGCCTTTATTTTCTCGACAACTTCCTCTGATTCATCACTGGAAATAAAGATCGTCACAATCCCACTATCTTCATGTGTCCGAATGAGTCTCCCAATTCCTTGACGAAGTCTAAGTAACATATATGGTACATCCACATCATAAAATGGGACAAGTGTTGCTTTTCGCCTTGCTTGAAACACAGGATCATTTGGTGGATACGGAAGTCCCCAAATAATTACATTACATAATGCGAGTCCAGGAATATCAAGTCCTTCCCACAAATGCTCTGAACAAAGAACGGTTTCTTCTTCATTTTGGAAAGTTGCCACTAATTCACTAATTTCACGATCACCTTCAAACAAAAATGAAAATGATTCGTGCTGTGCTTTTTCCTTAAACTTTGCTAGTTCATTTCGAGATTGAAATAAAATTAATGCTCGTCCATTCGTTTTTTCAAGCAATTGGATAGCTTGTTTATATTTTTCTTCAAATTGCTGGTCATTTTTTTCAATGACTGGCATGGTAATTTTCATTTGCTCATCATAATCAAATGGGGATTTTACTGTAAATGATAAATAATCATCAATACCCAGTGCTTCAGCCATATAATTAAATGCTCCATCTGTTGACAACGTTGCCGATGAGAAAATAAATGGAATCGGTTGTGAGAATACTTTTTCCCGTAGAATCTCTTGAACAGTCCGAGGCATAACAACAAGTGTACTACTATCTGTTGAAGATTCTAACCAAACAATAGCCTCTTGGTTATGTAAAAACAAACCTAGTAAATACTCAATTTGGTCTAAATATTCATCAATAATTTTTAATTCATACTCGTTAATGGTATGGGTTCCCCCTTCAAACACAAGTTCATCACCAATACGAGCAATATTTTTACACAATACTTCTGCCATTGTTCTAGTTGAATCAGTTAAATAAACTTCTTGACGATTAGACCCAACGACCTCTGTTGCATTATTTGACAACTCATCAAAAAAACGTTCATTTAGCTTAAATGTTTCTTCGAGAAAATAAGCAAACTGCTCACGAATTTCATTTTTTGCCAACCGCTCAAGCAGATGTTCAATCGTTGACTCCTGCATACGGTATGTCAAAGCATTTTGAGCAGCAAATTCAAGTAAATGCCCTTCATCAAAAACAACACAACTTGCTTCTGGTAAAAGCGGCAGCTGTCCTTCACGTTTCCGAGTTTCGGCAGTCCAGACATGTTCCATATAAAAATCATGCGAACATATAATTAAATCCGTCGCTTTTCGGTAATAATCTCTTGACAATGTTTGTCCACAACGATGCCGTTTTTCACAAGAAAAACAATCTTGAAATGAATCCCATGCTACTTTCTTCCATTCCTCATCATTTAAAGTCGCAAATTCTTTTCGATCACCGTAATGATGGAAAGCTTGCATTCCTTTTAAATCATGAACAAAATCAGGCAGTTCATCAAACATATCTTCATATAATTCGGCATCATCTTCCATCATTGCCGCATCTAAATTTCGCAAACATAAATATTGGTCGGGTGATTTCGCAAGTCTTGCATCAATTTCCAAATTAAGTACTTTAGAAATCTTGGCAATATCACCCTCTTTTTTTACAAGTTGCTCAATTAATGTTTCATCTGCACAAGCAATAATTGCCGTCTTTCCTGTATATCTCGCATAACAAAGAGCATACAGTAAATAGACAATTGTTTTTCCAGTTCCAACGCCAGCTTCAGCAAAGATTGGGATTTTCTCCTTAAATGTTCGTTCCACTTGGAATGCCATATATACTTGTTCATCCCGAAGCTCAAAACCATTTTCAGGCAAAATATCATAGAAAATATCGCCAATCCACTCATTTAATTTATCAAAAAAATTCTCGTTTTTTTCCATTGTAAAAGGAACACGATTATACATCAATCACCAAACCTCCAAATATTAAATGTTTATTGTTTTGGTGGACGCAATCCAAAGAACTGGTAGTATTGCGTTTCAATAAATCCGTTAAACAATTTACGCCTTTTTGTTGCTTCTTTTCCATACAAATGCTCAAACTCTTTATCGGAAGTTAATATGTATACCGACCATGTAGGAAAGTTGCTAAAAACTTTGCCCATATCGGAATACATTCTTTGAACTTCTTCTTGTTCACCAATTCGCTCACCATATGGCGGATTTCCAACAATCACACCATACTCTTTTTTTGTTGTAAAATCTTTTATTTGCATTTGCTTAAAATGTATCTCACTACAACCTGCTTCTAGGGCATTTGCTGTGGAGATCTCAATCATTTTGTGGTCAATATCGTAGCCCGAAATATCCAATGGTGTATCATAGTTCGCCAAATCATCCGCTTCTTCTCTGACACGACTCCAAATATCACTACTGACCCAACTCCACCGTTCAGACGCAAACTCTCGGTTAAAACCAGGAGCTATATTCTGCCCAATTAGTGCTGCTTCAATCGGAATTGTTCCTGAACCACACAACGGATCAATAAATGGACGATTTGGTTTCCAGTTCGTCAGTTTCACAAGTGTTGCCGCTAACGTTTCTCTAAGTGGTGCTTCGCCTTGGTCAACTCGATAACCTCGCTTATGCATCGCACCAGTTGCATCAATTAATAATGTAGCAATATCTTTATGTATGGCAACTTCTACTTTGAAAAATGGTCCATCTTCTTGAAACCATTGAATATGATAACTTTCTTTTAATTTTTCAACAATTGCTTTCTTAACAATTGCTTGACAATCAGGAACACTATATAACTTTGATTTTAGCGACTTCCCACTAACAGGAAATTCCCCATTAATTGGAATATAATCAGCCCAACGAAGTGCTTTTGTTTTTTCAAATAGCTCATCAAAACTTAGTGCTTTGAATTCACCAATTTTAATTTTTATCCGTTCAGCCGTTCTGAGCCACATACTCGCTCTGCACAAAGCTAATATATCACCTTGAAATGTAATCTTTCCATTTTCCACTTGGCATTCATAGCCTAACGCACGTACTTCATCGGCTACCAATGACTCAATTCCCATTGCACACGTTGCAATCAACGTCAGCTCTTTCATTTTTTTCATCCTCTTCGCTTTTTAAAAAAACAAACGGTCACACAAATCCTTGACTGCTCAAGACTTTGGCGACCGTTCACTTTAGGTGTTCAATAAGCCATGTTTTGTTCCTACGTACTACAAGCGGCTCACGCCTCGTACAGTAAGTGGTAATCATCTATCTACAAGCAAATGCTTGTCCTTCTATCTGTTTTGTTCCTTCAAGAAGGTGCCCCTACCATTATTTGGGTTTCTCGCTCATGGGGTTTACCTCGTTCCACCTCTTACGTTTCCATAAGAGCTTCGTCACTGTGGCACTTTCAAAGTAGTCAAACCATATCCTAAGACGTAGGTTTTTTCCTTGCCGTCATCGCCCTAGCTTATCGTTTCGCTAGGCATGAACACTACGGGCATCACAGCACCGTGCGAGCATGGACTTTCCTCTACAATATAAATTGCAGCAATTACCTTGAACACCATTTCTACAGTATAAACAAATTCTAAATTTTTTTCAACGGAAAAAATTAGCACCGTCTACTTTTTTTTCTAAATCAAATACTGTTTTCTCTAAATTAGACAGGCGTTGGAGCACATCGACATTCGGTGCAGTTGTTTGTGCTTGTGGTCTTACAGATGTATTTGCTTGTTTTTTCAAGCGTTCATTTTCTTTTTGAAGCTCTGTTGCATATTGCTGAAACATTTCATAATCTTTAATGACAATATCTAAAAATTTATCAACTTCATCTTGGTTGTATCCACGCATACTTGTTTTAAATTCTTTTTCAACTATTGTCTGTACACTTAATTTTAAACTTGGAAACATTTTTGTCCACCTCTACTCACTTCTACTTCTTCTCTATTTTTCCAAAAAATGGTTGAAATGTCAAACATAAACAAAAATAAGATAATAAGACAAAGGGAGTAAAAAGAACCCCGATTGTCCTATCATTGTGAAATGAATGGTTACTAAGATTCTATAAAATCAACATTTTAGTAAACCATTCACTTCACTGACAAACCGTCCAAAAAAAATTTTATGCTAAAAGCTGCCAATTTATTCGCATAATCTTAAAAAAATCTTGGTGGAAATGGCGGGCGACAACAATTTATATCTTGCACAGCAACTTCATTTACAAAGGAATTTGTATGTGGAAAGTAATGCTGATTTTGATATAACTGATGATTCACATGCGTTACATGAGATGGATGTACATTTGGAACAATCGTTGTATGATACATATTATCTACAAAATTTTGTGTCGGATAAACAACTGGCGGTGCAACCGTTGGTGGAAATACTTGTGGTGGCATTCCCATTGGTGGTCCAAAAGGATTCATTCCTACTGGACTTACCGCTGTTGGATTAAATGGCATTCCTGGGGAACTTGGACCCATTGGATTCATTCCCATTGGGCTTACTGCTGTTGGATTAAATGGCATTCCTGGGGAACTTGGACCCATCGGATTCATTCCCATCGGGCTTACTGCTGTTGGATTAAATGGCGGCATTTGTCCCGGATTCATTTCCATCGGGGAAACACCCATTGGCGGCATCATATTAGGCATATATTTTCTCATCCTTATTCTCCTTTTCATTTTCTTACTACATTACTACTTTATGAATAGAGAATGATGGATGTACTAATACAAACACCTATTTTACTTATGAATTGTACTTTTTTAATTTCTTTTTTAACCGTTCCATACGTTTTTCTATGTTTAATTTCTCACCTAGCCACTTTTCTTTAAAAACTCCACTTACTTCTAATTGTTTATATGCCTCATCCGCATATGCAAATGCTTGTTTGTAGTTTTTTTCTCGATGCTCATAATATTTAGCAAGCTCTATTAATGTGTCTATTTTATTCTCTTTTTCTTCGCAACAAATTTCCTTCCATAAAGAAACAGCTTCTTGCCATTTTCCAGTCCTTTTATAGAGCATAGAAAGTGCAAAGTTTGTTCTTTTATCTGTTTGTGAGGTTAAAGATTGTTCATAAATAACAATTGCTTCTTCTTTCTCTCCAAGTGTTGCTAACCATCGTCCGATTTCAAATGTTTCTCTATTTGATATATTTCTCTCTTGTAAAATAGTATAAGTCAAATGTGTATATAGACAAATTAATGACAAAACATCTTGCTCATTATGTTCAAAAATCCCAAATATACTTTCAGGATTTTTTGTTTCCACAAAATCAAAATACATCGCTGGAGCTAAAAATCCAGGTATATCATTTTCCCGTTGAATTCCAAGAATTTCTTTTTCGACAATCGATAGACGTACAGATTCTAGTTCATCTTTCCACATCCGCCTTGCAGAATGGTATAAATCAAAATGACCAAAAGATGGCAGTTGTGGAATATGATGTCTAAGCAATGTATGTCTTGCTTTTACTTTTGGCCAATCAAAACTTTTCCCATTATAGGTAACAAGTGTGGTATAGTCTACATTCTCTAAAAAACTTTGATACATAGCAATTTCACTGCCAATATGTGGAAGGAAATGTTGCCGAACAATTATTTTATCTTCCTCAAATCTTGCATGACCTAGTAAAAAAATCGCTGTTCCTGCACCTTGACTAAGCCCTGTTGTTTCTGTATCGAAGAAAAACAAATCATTTGCTTTGTAACCTTTACAAGACAGAGGATGATTTATACTAGCTGTTTGCCATAACTCACAAGCGTGTAAAAAATCTCCCAATACGTATACACCGTGTTGATAAGAAAGTGGATAATGCCGTTCACGTACAAGGCAATAATCTTCTTCAAAACAGAACTGCTGTGTGTCCAAAGTCTGCCACTTATCTAAAAATGGAATTTCATTTTCATCCACTTTCTCTACCTTGTTCTCTTGTTTCTTCATTCGTGCTAATTTTGTTTTTAATGACATGAATTTCTCCCTCTAAAACAATTCTAACAACTGTATACACTTACTCTTTGCATTCTTCAAATCTATTTCCATTCCAATACAAGATGGACAACCACTTTCGCATGGGCATTTTTCAATCATATTTTTTGCCGACTCTCTCACCTGTTCAAAATTCTTATACATTGCTTCCGCTAATCCAATTCCTCCAGGATAATGGTCGTATAAAAATATTGTTGCCAGTCCTGTATGATTTGCTTTTATTTGCGGTGCAACATGAATATCATTTTTATCGCACATCATATGGAGTGGAACAACATGATTTAATACATTCGCTATGCCTAATAACAATTGTTCTAATGCCATCTCTTCTATTTCCTCAGAGAGTTTATTTATTTCTAACCAAGTCGAACTTGTATGTAGTTCTTCCTCTGGTAAGTGAATAGGGCCAGAACCAATATTTTCAAATGTAGACAGCTTTATTTTTTTGTAGATAGTTGGCAACATATTTACTGTAATATCACCGTAATGGATGCTCGTATTTTCTCTAATTACCGACTTATCTATCTCTAATACCTTTAACTGTACCGCTAAATTAGCATCGGTAAAATATTCGACATCGACTTGTCGGACATACGCTTTTTTATGTTCCCAATCTAATTTTTCCACTTGATATTGTACACCTTCATGAAAATAAATAGCTTCCTCATGAAGCAAAGTCATGGCACTAAATTGATCCATTTCACCAATAACAGCTACTTTTTCGACTTGTGATTTATCAATAATGACGACATTTTCTTGTGATGCGGAACGTAAACTAATATTCGTTGCAGGGAAAGATTCATTCATCCAATACCATTTTCCACCACGTTCATGTAGCACTCTTTCTTCTTTTAAAAAATCTAGCAAATCATGTAGTTCCTCAACATCACCAAATGTATCGTCTTTTTTAAATGGCAATTCATAGGCTGCACACTTCAAATGATCCATTAAAATAATTAAATTATTCGGATTCATTCGCACTGATTCTGGCGATTTCTCAAAAAAATAACTTGGATGTTGAATGACATATTGATCAATTGGTGTCGAACTGGCAACCATAATAATTAGTGCTTCCCCATGCCTTCTTCCAGCTCGTCCCGCTTGTTGCCACGTGCTGGCAATTGAACCGGGATAGCCCGTCATGACACACACTTGTAACTGCCCAATATCCACGCCTAATTCTAAAGCATTTGTGCTAACAACACCTAAAATTTCTCCACTTCTGAGTCCTTTTTCAATTTCTCGCCTTTGATTTGGCAAATAACCTCCTCGATATCCTCGAATGGATTTTGTGCCAAGTTCATTTTTAACGAGTTCTTGAATGTGACTCAAAATAATTTCTACCCTCACTCTACTTCTAGCAAAAATAATCGTTTGAATTTTATTTCTAAGAAACTCTCTTGCTAGGCAATTTACTTCAACTGTTGCACTTTTTCTTATATTTAGTGGTTGATTGACAATTGGTGGATTGTAAAAAACAAAATGCTTTCTTCCTTTGGGTGCTCCATTATTGTCAATTAATTGCACCTGTTCACCAGTTAATTGCTCTGCTAATTCTTTGGGATTAGCAATGGTTGCGGATGTACAAATAAATTGTGGAGAAGACCCATAGAAATGACAAATACGTTTTAAACGCCGAATCACATTGGCAACATGACTACCAAATACGCCTCGATATGTATGAAGTTCATCAATAATAATGTACTTTAAGTTTTCAAATAGTGACACCCAACTCGTATGGTGTGGCAAAATAGCAGAGTGAAGCATATCAGGATTTGTAATGACAATATGCCCTGCTTTTCTAACAATTTGTCTAATACTTGGAGAAGTGTCGCCATCATATGTATAACTTTTAATGTCCATGCCCATTTCTTGAATGATTTCATTTAATTCACTTTTTTGATCTTGTGCCAACGCTTTTGTAGGAAAAATATACAACGCTCGATTGTTTTCATTTTCAGCGATAGATTGCAAGACTGGTAAGTTATAACAAAGTGTTTTTCCAGAAGCGGTTGGGGTAACAGTAACAATACTTGCTCCTTTGTTGACCGCTTCAAATGCAGTTGATTGATGTGTATATAAATCATTAATTCCTCTTTTTTGTAGTGCTGCTTTAATTCGTTCATCTATTGCTGGAATTGGAGTTATTTTTGCTTCAGTTGGCTCTATTTCGTGCCAATGGACAATATTGGGATTTGCTCGCAATTCGTGAATTAGTTCAGTAAGAGTTTTCTTTTTCATTGGTAGCACCTTGTTTTTTCTTACATTATAATAGATTTTTTGGGTGAAACATACTTTATTATGAAACTAAGGAATTATAAACTAAAATGATAAATAACAGCTTGATAAATTGGAGGAGATTTTTTGAAATTTCATAGTCAACGCCGTAAGAAAATTAGAGGATGGAAAAGGCACAAACGTAAAATTGAACGTTGGAAACAAAATGCCATTCAGTTAGACCTTGATGACTTAGCAATCAATAAGCGAGATTATGAAAAACTGTGGATTCATCCATTCTACACTTTAGAAAAAAGAAATCCACCATATTGGTACTGTGAATTTCTATTAGAAGCAATGCTTGATGTATACGAGAATTGGAAAAATAGTATGGAAAGCATAAATCAACCATATTACTTGAAATTATGGATTTATGATCCGAAATTCATTTATTCACAAATCGTTGTTGCGTATAAAAATTTTATTAATTTCTATGACTCGACCTTTGAGAAAAACGATTTAAAAAAAGAATTTCCATATGAAAAATACCCTCGACTAAAAGAACGGTTAAAAGAATTTCAATGGGATCTTTACTTTGACAGTGAGTACCAAAATGAAAGTGATTGGATTAAGTGGATTGAAGATGGAAATGCAACGGATAATGAATGGAATGAAACTCGTAAAAAAACTAACAACGTTTTGAAAACTAAAACATTCGATGGAAAACCTGATTTAATGTATGTTCGTCATATTGGTGATATTTGGGTAGGTTCATTAAAATAACTATGGATAAATGGAAAGCAAAACGAGGTTGGGACTGTCTTATTTATACTGGCTATATTAGAATAAAAAATCTGCAAAGATTTTACTCCTTGCAGATTCTCATGCTAATCCTCTATTTTTATCCAAAATCGTTTTATGACAACTCCATCTTCCATTACATAATCACTATCAGCTACACCACCATTGTTTATGATTGTTTTTGCTGAAGCAATATTATTTTTGTCACATGTCAAAAGTGCATTTGTAATCTTAAATTGTTTCGCTTTCTCTAAAGCAAGTGTCAGTATTTTTGTTGCATATCCTTTTCTTCTTTCAGATGGACGAATACCATAACCAATATGTCCACCCATATTCTCCCAATCTCCTGTTATATAGTGGCGAATATTTACTGCTCCAATAACTATTTTATTTTCTCCAACAAGCCAATACGTTGTGTTTGGTAAGTCATCTATACAAGTAGACTCATTTTCTTTAGCACGTAAATAACCTAACATTTCTTCAAAATCAAATGGTTCTTTTCTAACAACCCATGGCACTGCCTTCTCTCCAAAATCAGCCCAATCATTATAGAAAGCGAGATATTCATTTTTCAATTCAATCGTTGGTTCCACTAAATACACGTCCATACTATTCACCTGCCAATAATTTTTTCTCCATCAAATAATCAATTGCCATACAAATAGCAATTTTCACGTGTGAATAAGTAAGTCCGCCTTGTACATAAGCAACATATGGAGGTCGGAGTGGCCCATCAGCCGTTAATTCAATGCTTGCTCCTTGGACAAATGTTCCTGCCGCCATAATCACATCATCCACATAACCCGGCATATACGCTGGATACGGTGTGAATTGTGAATTAATTGGGGAAGCATATTGAATCGCTTGACAAAAAGCAATCATTGCTTCTTCATTATTAAACTCAACAGATTGAACTAAGTCAGCTCGGACGGCATTCCATGCTGGATATGTATTCATTCCTAATTTTTCTAACATTGCAGCTGTCAGTACTGCTCCTTTTAATGCCTGTCCAACTACATGAGGAGCGAGAAAAAATCCTTGATACATTTCTTGTAAACTATACAAAGATGCTCCTGCCTCTGCTCCAAGTCCTGGTGAAGTCATCCGATAACTACACATTTCCACATATTTTTCTTTCCCAACAATATAGCCGCCTGTCTTGGCAATTCCACCACCAGGGTTTTTGATAAGTGACCCTGCCATTAAATCAGCTCCAACATGACATGGTTCTCTTTCTTCTGTAAATTCTCCATAACAATTATCAACAAAAACAATCACATCTTCCTTGACTTCTTTGACAAAAGCAATCATTTCTTTGACTTCTTCCATTGTAAAAGCAGCCCGCCTTGTGTATCCTCTTGAACGCTGAATACCAATCATTTTTGTTTTACTTGTAATTGCTTTTTGCACCGCTTCAAAATCAACTTTCCCATTTTGGAGCGGAACACTTTTGTAAGTAATACCAAACTCTTGCAGTGAACCAATTCCATTTCCCCGAATCCCAACAATGGCTTCTAATGAGTCATATGGATTTCCTGTTATATATAGAAGCTCATCATTTGGACGTAAAATCCCAAATAAAGCAATCGAAATAGCATGTGTTCCCGAAATAATTTGTGGGCGAACAAGTCCAGCCTCTCCTCCAAACACATCCGCATACACTTCGCCTAATTTGTCACGCCCTGCATCGTCATAACCGTAACCAGTCGAAGGTATAAAATGACTGTCATTAACTTTATTTTTACGATAACTATCCAGTACTCGAAATTGATTGCTATCTATTCTTTGTTCAATTTGCTTATGTACATCAAAAATTTGTCGTTCTGTTTCTATCAACAATTTAGAAATTTGCTCACTATTTTTTAATTGAAACATTTTAAAAATCCTCACTTTTTCTTTGGAATAATTGCGTTGCTAATGGATGTGTTTCTGATATATACCCTTCACATTCATATATTTCTTGCTCTTCATCAAATTGGATTGATTGTAAAATGGTTTCGCTTTTTAACCTTGCTAGTAATTTTCCATTTTCTGAGTCAACAAACATATGGTAAGGTAACATTTTTTTCAGCACTTGTGATTCAATCATTTCTTTTAAATGCCCAATATCTTTTTTGGCAAATGCACTAATTTGAATAAATTCATTCTTAGTAGATGGTACAAAATCAATTGCTTTATCCTTTTTATTATACACATTAAGAATTGGAACAGATGTCACTTCCAACTGCTCAAGTAATTCGTAGACTGTTTGTTCATGATTGTAGAAATCTGAATTTGAACTATCCACAACGTGCAAAATTAAATCCGCTTCCTTCACTTCTTCAAGTGTGGAGCGAAAAGCCGCAACTACGGTCGTTGGTAAATGTTGAATAAACCCAACAGTGTCAGTAATTAATACTTGAAAACCGCTTGGCAATGCAAGTTGTTTTGTTAGTGGATCAAGTGTCGCAAATAATAAATTTTCAACAAACGTATCATGTTCCGTTAATTTGGTAAAAATAGTAGATTTCCCTGCATTTGTATAGCCAACAACGGCAATTTGAAATGCAAGATTTTTCTTTCTTCGCTCACGGTATTGATAACGATGTTTCACAACCGCTTGTAGTTGGATTTTTATTTCATCAATTCGCTTATGGATATGTCTGCGATCTGTTTCTAACTTCGTTTCGCCCGGTCCACGAGTACCAATTCCTCCACCTAATCGTGATAAGGAAATACCTTGCCCTGCAAGTCGTGGAAGTAAATATTCGAGCTGAGCAAGTTCGACTTGAAGAAGCCCCTCTCTTGATCTCGCACGTTTGGCAAAAATATGTAAAATAAGTTGAGTGCGATCAATAATCCGAACATCAAATGCTTTTGATAAATTACGATTTTGGCTAGGAGATAATTCATCATTAAAAATTATTAAACTTACCTCATCTAATTCCTCTAGTAAATTTTGTAGTTCTTCCACTTTTCCTTTACCAATATAAGTAGCTGGGTGAATAGATGTCCGTTTTTGCGTAACCGTCAGCGCTACTTCACCATCTGCGGTAGAAGTCAAACGTGCTAATTCTTCTAATGAATAGTTAAACCGTTCTTCATCTATATTAGGTAACTGACAGCCAACAAGGATTACTTTTTCATTTGTTTTATCAATAATTTCTTCCAAATAGACACCTGCTTTCATTAAACTTTCTCATTATCATAGCAGAAACGGCTAGGGAATGGTAGGAATACAAAAAAGCTTTCCCATTTCAGATTTTCTGATGGGAGAAAGCTTTTATAATAATTTGCTATCTAATTTTACTTCTGATTCATTAAATTATTTTGTCATTCGAATGATTGGTCTGTTGAAGATAAACATAATAAAAGCGAATAACAGTTAAACATAAAACAAGAATAAAGATGATAAAAAAATACACGAAAACTGTGGTTACTTCTAAAATCCAACCAGTTAAAATAGTGGAAACAGGAACTACAATTGCAATAATGCTAGAACGAATTTCATAGATAGATGGTATTTCCTCTTGAGGAACAAGTAATTGCAGAACTGTTCCTGTGGCATTCATCACAAACATAATGAAAGCAAATAAGAAAAACATAGTCACTGCTTCTATATAAATAGTTGAAGCTGAAAAATAACAGCCTATCAACGAAATAAGAATACCTATCATAGAAATATTTAGGAGTTTTTGATAATTATTTTCAGTTTTTATTTTCATTACTGCTAGTATACCAATGAATGAGCCTAATCCAAGCATGATTCTAATTAAAGTTGCTCCATCGTTCCCCTTTCCTATGGCTAACACACCTGTTGTGTTCATTCCTGCAAAAGCTAAATTTATTAAAATAGCAACTAAAAGACAAAAAGCGATTTCAGCGTTCCCTTTAATCAATTGGATGGATTTCATCCACTCTTGAATAAATTTTTTACTTTTTTGCTCTTCTTGTATTGCTTGCTTAAAAATAGATTTAGAGAATAGAATAATGTTTATACTACTGAATAATATCATACCTGTATATAATATATTAATTTTTTCATTTGCTACATAGTTCCCAAATAAAGGAGCAATAATCAACATAAAACTCCTAGTAACACCCATAAAACTATTTGTTTGAAACAAATCTTCTTTTCGTACTATCAAAGGAATTAAGGGACGTATATACGAGTCTAATATTTCTTGAAAAACATTGAAACTTAAAAGAATCAATCCAAAATACCAGATTGAATCTTTATTAGTGGGATATAACATTATTCCAATACACGAAACACCTATTAATCCTACTAATCCTGAAATAACTAATCTTCTTGGTGAAACTCCTTTACAATAAGGAATTAAGATAATCATTGTGATACGAGAAACAATAATAGAAGCGGTACTAAAAACTCCTGAAATAATATACGAGTTTGTCAAATGATAGAATAATAATAAACTTGTAAAACTATACGCATAAGTAAAAAAACTAGGGATATTATTCCCTATCGCTAATAACCAAATTTTCGGATTTTTCCGCATGATTATAATTCTCCTATTTTCTTATATCCATATCTTCAGATAAGATAAAGACGTTCTGTTAAATATTTCTCCACTGATCCTCACTGTGATTATTATATCAAATTACAAGAATATTTCCGCAATATAAACATTTGTTTTTGAACCTTTCATAAAGAGATCATCCCTCATCGACAAAATCTCGAATCAAGATGACCCATTTTTTCAATGTTTATTTAGGAATATCTACACAGAAATAGAATGAGCTTTACCAGTTTCATTCCTTCAATTTAAACTCCAAATCCTCCCCACGAATCATCATCAACTCATATCTATCTAAAGTCGTATACGAAAGCAATCGCATTGCTTGATGACGAATTGCTTGTTCAATAATATTTCGCACATAACGCCCATTACTAAATGGTTTTCGCTCTAATTTTTCTTTCACCCCATGAAGATGTTCTAAGAGCTTTGTTTCCGCTTCTTGACTAAGCCGATATTCCCTCTCCCACAACTGCATATTGGCAATTTCCATTAATTCCTCTACACCATAATCTAAGAAATCAACAACAAATGGAAATCGTGATTCTAACCCTGGATTTAATGATAAAAAATATTCCATTTCTCGGCTATATCCTGCCAAAATGAGAATAAATTCATGCTGATGATTTTCCATATGGCGAACTAATACATCAATCGCTTCTTTTCCAAAATCTTTTTCCCCACCACGAGCGAGTGAATATGCTTCATCTACAAATAAAACGCCACCCATTGCTTTTTTAATCAATTCCCTCGTTTTTTGTGCAGTATGACCAATATATTCCCCAACTAAATCGGCTCGTTCTGCTTCCACTAAATGTCCCTTGGATAAAACATTCATTTTTTGAAACATTTTTCCAATAAGTCTAGCTACAGTTGTTTTTCCAGTTCCAGGATTTCCTTTGAACATCATGTGTAATGCTTGTTTTTGTGTTTTTAATCCATATTCTTCACGCTTTCTATACATATGAACAGAGGCGTAAATTTCCCGCATCGTTTGTTTCATTGCTTTTAGACCAACTAAAGAATCCATTTCCTCTTCAATTGCTTGTAAGACTTCATGTTTCATATTAACAACTTCTTTAGTAGTCGTGACCTTCATTTTTTTCACTTGCCCGTTTAGAACAATGTTAATTTGTCCATTATCTCTCATTGTCATCGGTTGATCCACGAGGCTCACCTCTTTTATTTCACATGCGAATTTTGTCGAGTCTTGCGGTTTCCCAAGAAATAATTCTTTTTATATTGTATTCATCTTTCCAATAAAAAATGAAGAGAGGATGACTTTTCGGGCAAAAATACCCCGAAAAATTCATCCTCTAAAAACAATTCTACGTTTATATTCTATTCTGATTCAATCTTTACGTTTTTACTTGGCGAAAAAGTGGAAATAGCATGTTTGTAAATCATTTGTTGTTTCCCTTCCGCTTCTAATAGTACAGTAAAATTATCAAATGCTTTCACAAGTCCACGCATTTGAAAACCACTCGTCAAGAAAACTGTCACAGGTATATTTTCTTTGCGAAGTTGGTTTAATACTTGGTCTTGAATATTGACAGTATTTTTCATACAAATCCTCCTCTTTTTTTCTATTCACATATATTCGTGATTGATTTACATCTTTCCTTCTATATATCTAAAAATTTCTTCTGTACTTTCAGCATCTATCCAATGCACAGGTAACTGATTACGAAACCATGTTAGTTGCCTTTTGGCATAGTTACGAGAATTTTGTTTTAGTTGCTCAACTGCTTCTTCTAAACTTCTTTTTCCTGAGAAATAATCGTACATTTCTTTGTAACCAATTGCATGAATGGATTGTCCGAAAAAATTTCTATCATATAATTTCTTTACTTCATCCAGTAGCCCTTGTTCTATCATTAAATCTACTCGTTTGTTAATACGTTCATATAACTTTTCACGATCCATTGTTAAACCAATTAGAACAACATCATAACATAATTTTTTTGTCTGTAATTCTTGCCACTCGGTCATTGTCTTGTTTGTACAATGATAAATTTCTAACGCTCGAATAACTCTACGAGCATTATTTGGATGAATTCTTTTTGCACTTTCTAAATCAATTTGCTCAAGCATTTGATAGACTTTTGCTCCATCTTGTTTTGCTAGTTGTTCCAAATGTTCTCGGTATACTTCATCATTTGGAGCATTAGCAAATTCATATTCATATAATACGGATTGAATGTAAAGCCCTGTACCACCAACAATCATTGGCATTTTCCCACGCCTGTGTATTTCTGTAATAAGGTTTCTTACTAGCTGTTGAAATTCGGCAACAGAAAAAGATTCATCGTAATTTTTAATATCCATTAAATGATGTGGCACACCATCCATTTCTTTTTTTGTTATTTTTGCTGTGCCAATGTCCATTTCTCGGTAAATTTGCATCGAATCACCACTAATAATTTCTGCATTTAATTTCTTGGCTAGTTCAATGCTTAGTTTTGTTTTTCCAACGGCAGTTGGTCCAATTAACACAACCAATTTTTCCATGTATCTTCACTGCTTTCCTCATATTTGTCATTATAGCCAAACTTTGCTTACATCACACGTTTAAACATTTTTTCCATTTCATATGTAGAAATCGTCACAATAATTGGTCGCCCATGTGGACAAGTAAATGGATCACTTGTTGTTCGTAATCGTTCTAGTAAAGCAAAAATCTCATCGTTTCGCAAATGCTCATTTGCCTTAATTGATTTTTTACAACTCATCATAATAGCGGATGACTCTCGAAGTTTTGTGATATCTACTTTTTTTATGTTTACTACTTGTTCAATCATTTCTTCGATAATCGTTGTTTCTTCTCCCTTTGGAAACCATTGTGGGTGAGAACGAACAATAAAACAATGCTCACCAAATGGCTCTAAAAATACACCACACTCTTTTAATAGTTGTTGATGTTGTTCAATAAGTAAATATTCATTGAGTGGGTATTGAAACGTAAATGGTACAAGCATTTGTTGGAGTTCTTTTTCTACTTGTCCTAATTTTTCACGATAAAATTCATAAAAAATTCTCTCTTGTGCAGCGTGCTGATCGATAATATATAAGCCATTTTCATTTTGAGCAAGTATATATGTGCCATGCATTTGTCCAATTGGGTAAAGAACTGGTACTCTTGGTTCAACGGTGTGTGAATCTTTCTCTATGGGTATTTTTTCCATTATATGTTTATCTTGAAATTGTTCAAATGCAATCGGTTCTTTCCCTAATAAATGTACTAAGCTTTCCACTTCCCACATTTCTTCTATTGGCATTTCTTCTTTCACATACATCGGTTGTTCTCTTCGTTCAAAAACTATTTCTTTTGATTCAACAATTGTTTCTCTTGGTGTATGTTGTAGTGAAAATGATTGCTGTGTATCTACTTTTGGTTTCGGTTGTCTTGCTGTAACTTCTGGAATCAATACTTGTTTTTTAAATTCATTACGAATAGAAGCTTCTACAAGATGGTGAAGTGCCGCTTCTTTACTAATCCGTACTTCCCATTTTGCAGGATGAACATTGACATCAATTAAAATCGGATCCATTTGAATATGTAATAAAACAATCGGATATCGTCCAATCGGAAGCAGTGTGTAATATCCTGCTTCAATTGCTTTCATTAGTGGATAATTTTTGACATATCGCCCATTAATCATGACAGACATATAATTTCGTGAACTTCTCGTAATTTCTGGAAGCGTTAGAAAACCATTAATCCTAAAATCAAGAGATTCCATCAAAATAGGAATCATTTTCTTAGCAATTGGTACGCCATAAATTCCTGCTAATACTTGTTGAATATTTCCATTCCCCGATGTGTGAAAAATCGTTCTTCCTTCGTGAAGAAGTCTAAATGATACATGTGGATGAGCTAAAGCAATACGATTTAAATAATCAGTCACATTCCCAAGTTCTGTATGAAGTGTTTTCATATACTTTAAGCGAGCAGGTGTATTAAAAAATAACTGCTCTACCGAAATATCTGTTCCTTTGCGGCTATTCGTTCTTTCATTGATTACCATTTGGCCACCAACTAATCGGACATGCGTTCCTGCATCTTCACCCGTGCTTGTTTTTAAATCAAAATGGGAAACTGAGGCAATACTTGGTAATGCCTCCCCTCTAAATCCAAGTGTCCGAATTCGAAACAAATCATGCTCATTTTCAATTTTACTTGTAGCATGCCGCAAAAAAGCAAGCAAACAATCTTCATTGGTCATCCCTGTTCCGTTATCAATCACTCGAATTTTTTTAAGGCCAGCTTCCAATAGTTCCACTTCAATAATGGTGCTTTCCGCATCAAGGGCATTTTCCACTAATTCTTTGACAACAGAAGCAGGACGTTCCACAACTTCTCCAGCGGCAATTTTATTTGCGAGTTCTGTTGTTAGTAGTTTTATTTTTCCCATTGTGTTTACCTTGCTTTCTTTTGTAACTTATACAGTGTATTCATTGCGTCCATTGGTGTCATCTCTAATACATTTAAATTTCGTAACTCTTCAGCAATTTCTTTTTCCGTTGTATCTGTAAACATTGCCATTTGTTCACAAACAACTGCTGTATCTTTTGGTGTTTCCGTAGAAATAGCGATTTCCGTTACTGTTTTTTCTAACTCTAGTAAAATTGTATTGGCTCTCGAAATAATTTCCTCTGGCATATTAGCAAGTTTTGCCACATGAATACCATAACTTTCATCAGCCGCTCCATCTTCTACTTTATGCAGAAAAACAACTTGTCCATTTTCTTCTGCCGCTTTGACATGAACATTTTTTAATCTTGACAGTTGTTTGTCTAAATCGGTTAATTCATGATAATGTGTAGAAAATAACGTCTTCGCTCCGATTCGATCGTGTACATATTCAATAATTGCCTGTGCTAATGCCATTCCATCATACGTAGATGTTCCTCGTCCAATTTCATCAAATAAAATTAAACTATTTTGTGTCGCATAAACAACTGCATTTCTCGCTTCCATCATTTCGACCATAAATGTACTTTGTCCAGAAACTAAATCATCTGCTGCTCCAATGCGAGTAAAGACTTGATCAAACATAGGTAACACCGCACGTTTTGCAGGAACAAAGCAACCAATTTGAGCTAAAATAGCAGTCAAGGCAATTTGTCGCATATACGTACTTTTTCCAGACATATTTGGCCCTGTAATTAGAAATACTTCTCTTGATTCATTCATTAAACAATCATTATCTACATACGTTTGTGTTCCAAGCACTTTCTCAATGACTGGATGCCGTCCAGCTTCAATAATTAGTTCTCTCGTTTGTTGGAACTCTGGCTTTACATAATGTCGTTCTTCGCTAATAGTCGCAAAACACTGTAACACATCTAATGTACTTACAACTGTTGCTAATTTTTGCAGACGTGGAATAAATACTTTTACTTGCTCACGAATCGCTAAAAATATTTCGTATTCTAATTCTACACTCCGTTCCTCGGCTTCCAAAATTAACGTCTCTTTTTCCTTTAACTCTGGCGTAATGTACCTTTCGGCATTGGCAAGTGTTTGTTTTCGTTCATATAACCCTTCAGGTAACGCACTTATATTTGCTTTTGTTACTTCAATATAATAACCAAAAATACGATTGTAACCAATTTTTAATGTTTTAATTCCTGTCCGCTCTCTTTCCTTTTGTTCTAAACTTGCAAGCCATGTTTTCCCGTTTCTACTGGCATCACGGAATGTATCGAGCTTTTCATTATAACCGTCTTTAATCATACTTCCATCTTTTACTGAGATAGGTGGATTATCTTGAATCGCTCGCTCTAATAAATTCACTAGTTCCGAACAATCGTCCATATTTTGAGCAATCTTTTGCATTGGTGTTTCCATGGCTAAAAGCACATTTTTAACAATTGGAATTTGTTGAAGTGATTTTTTTAGTTGAATTAAATCCCTGGCATTCACATTTCCAAACGCTACTCGTCCAACTAATCTTTCTAAGTCATAGATACTTTTTAGTAATTCTCGTAGTTCATGACGATGAAAATAATCATTTAAAAATATCGAAACAATATTGTGACGTTTCTCGATTTTTTCTTCACTAATAAGCGGACGATCTAACCACTGTTTTAACAGTCGCCCACCCATTGCTGTTACCGTTTCATCTAATAACCAAAGGAGCGATCCTTTTTTTCCTTTAGAGCGAATTGTTTCTGTTATCTCTAAGTTTCTTTTGGAAAAAAGGTCTATTTTCATAAATTCATTTGTGTAATAAAGGTGTGGTTTTTGTAAATGATCTAAAGAACGTTTTTGTGTTTTATGCAGATATACAAGTAAACGGCTCATTGTTTCTTTTACATACGGCTTTGTAATACACGCAAGCATGTCACTAAACATAGTTGCTTCGGTTTCATCTTCTATTGAAACCGTAAAATGATAACGCTCTTGCAAACTTTTTAACCAGTTACTTGGAAAGTTGGAACTTACAACAACTTCTTTTGCTCCGATCGAATACAATTCACTCATGACATCTTCTTGTCTTGTTAGAATCGTCACCCGATTTTCACCAGTTGATATATCTGTATAAGCAAAACCAATTGTATTCTCTGCAAAAATAGAAATAGTTACGATATAATTATTTTGTTTATCACGAATAGTTTTTCCTTCCATTAGTGTTCCTGGTGTAATGAGTTGAACAACTTCTCTGCGTACTACGCCCTTAGCAACTTTTGGATCTTCTACCTGTTCACAAACAGCTACTTTATATCCTTTTTCTACGAGTTGCTCAATATAATTTGCAGCGGCATGATGTGGCACGCCACACATTGGAATTTTTTCACTACTTCCACCATCACGACCTGTTAATGTAATCTCTAACTCTTGCGATGCTTGAATCGCATCTTCAAAAAACATTTCGTAAAAATCTCCCAGTCGGAAGAAAAGAAAACTATCTTTGTATTGTTTTTTTATCGCTAAATATTGTTGAATCATTGGTGTATACATATTAATCCCTCACTTTTTTCTATCAACTTATTATACATGAAAAATTGTTGTGAGGTTATCGAAAAAATTTAAGGGTGATTGAATCTATGCAACTTCTGCACGATTCAATCACCCTATAAAAAAATTAGTCCTGTTTCTCCAAAAAATCTGGATTCAAATTCTCAAGTTCGTTCTCATCCACACAATCTTCATCATCGCCACATGCATGTGGGAAAATTTCAATACAAACTTTTGTTTCACCGATAAGTTCTACAATAAATTCTCGCTCTACTTGCACAACAATCTTGTCTTCCCCTTCGATAATCGCACACTCTAAGCAATTCGGTTGCTGCAACACCCGAGCAATTACTTCTTGCTCATCACTAACAAGCTCATCCTCACGATATTTTAAATGAATGACATCTTTATAAGATACCGTTTCCGTCACAACTTCTGTTTTTGTGTTGTCACTGTATGAATACCACACATTTACGTCATAATTCCCATGAATTTCTACGCAATGATCGGTTTTATGAGCTTCATAACGATGATTAATAATCCAACATCCCAAAATACTTGTCGGACAGTGTGGTGCAGAAACGGTATGCGTAGACTGCGTAAACTTTCGACCTTTAGCAATGACAGCTTTTGTAATAATTTCTCTGTATTCAGACATAGATTGCAAACCCTCCCTATATAAAACGTTTCATCCCATCCTATGCAGTGATTTTTTGAGATATGCGTTTTGTTTAGAGAAAAAAAGGGAGATGATTTAGAAATTATTTTTGGAATAGTTTTATAGACTGGATGATAAAAAAATCATTGACTTTGCTAAATAAAGTGCATTTCATATAGTTTTATCTTATGGACTTATCTTTTATCTGTTATGTTTTCAAAATATTTTTGTATCATCTATGTAAAATCAGCTCCTTTCACTGATTTTACATCACTTCCAATTTCCTGTAATTTTTCATGCGTTAGCCGTGATTGTACTCATTTTAAGATATATTATATTTTCAAAAATTATGATACACTATTTATATCTGAAATTGAGGATGTGGTAATATGTTAGCAGAAAGAAATAAAGTAATGAATTATGTTGCATTTGTTGTTGTGCTCATTTCAGTTATTGTTCAGATAATAGGACGAGGCTTTAACTTATTTTTACATACAGCATCTCTACATTCTATAAATATGGAAATAATTTCACCGGAACAACTTGGTCATCAAGCCAATATGGTAATTAATATTATTGCAATACTCCCGATTATTTTATTCATTTGGACATTGATTTTATACGTGCAGAAAAAAAATCATCCACTTATTCCATTTATCAATACTTGTGTATTCGCGTTCGCTAGTATCTCAATAATGAGTAGTGGTGGTGGTATTGAAATGCATTTTTCTTTCTTTATCGTAGTGGGAATAATTGCGTTCTATCGAGAAATTAAACTTGTTTTACTCATGTCAATTCTTTTTGCTATTCATCATTTCATAACTTATCTTCTTCTACCTGAAATGATATTTAATATAGCAGATTATCCAGTTACAATGTTCTCTACTCACGTCATAGCCCTTGTTTTTACGACACTGTTTACATGTGTCCAAATACACAGTACAAATCATTCAGAAGAAATCTATTTCGCACATCATGATATTATAACAAATCTTCCAAATAGGCTTTCATTTACAAAAAGATTGCATAAACACCTTGCTGAAGGGAGTATTGGTGGCATTTTTTTTGTTGATCTAGATGATTTTAAATCGGTGAATGATGAATTTGGACATAGTATTGGTGATAGTCTTCTTATCGAAATTGGGAAGAAATTTTCAAATAAAAATTTAGAGATTAATATGTGTGCCCGAATAGGTGGCGATGAATTCCTGCTGATACAGATTGGCTCACAGCAAAAACTTGAAGAAACAGCAAAAAAACTAATCGATATTTTGAATGAACCTATAAAAATAGGAGAAATTAAGATTTATACTACAGCAAGCATCGGTATTGCTACTTTTCCTTTAGATGGTCAAGATGAGAACACTCTTATTAAACATGCGGATGTTGCCATGTATCAAGCGAAAAAGATAGGTAAAAACAAATTCTATTTTTTTGATGATGACATGCTTAGTAATGCAAATAGATACAATACAATTGTAAATACCTTACAAAATTGTATTGAAAAAGACGAGGTATTTTTGGTCTATCAGCCTGAGGTTGATTGCCATACAAATAAAGTACTTGCACTGGAAAGCCTTATGAGAATCAAAAGTGAGAAATTAGGATTTTTAAGCCCTGCAGAATTTATTCCAATTGCTGAAGCAAGTGGCTATATTGTCCCTCTTAGTTATTGGGCACTAGAAACTGCTTGTCGTTTTGCTAAAAAAATGGTTGATGATCATATTGATTTTGGCGTGATTTCTGTCAATATTTCCTCTATACAACTCATGGATAAAGATTTTGTTACAAAGACTTTAGACGTATTAAATACGATAGGTCTAGAGCCAAAATATCTTCAAATTGAAATTACTGAGAGTATATTAATCAATCAAATGGGTACTAGTATACAAAAGTTAATAGAATTAAGAAACTCTGGAATTACTGTTGCACTTGATGACTTTGGGACATCCTATTCTTCATTAAGTTATTTGATTGACCTCCCAATTGATGTTTTAAAAATTGATAAATCATTTGTTACAGAGATTTCCAGTAGTGATAGAAAACAAATTTTGTCAAAAACGATTATTGACATGTCACATAGCCTTGGATTAAAAGTAGTTGCTGAAGGTGTCGAATATGAAAGTGAGAAACTTTTATTAAAAGAACAAAGTTGCGATTTATTCCAAGGTTATTTCTTTAGTCATCCTATTTCAGAAATAGCTATGTTAAATCTACTAACTACTCCGTCTAAGTAAATGATGATTATTGTACTAGGGCTGGGACAATCGAGGTGTTTTTACCTCTTTTGTTCCAGCCCTCTAATTTTTTATTACCTAAAAAACGTGAGTTCGACAAAATAAAAACCAAAAAAATAAAAAATCTATCCGGATTCTGTTAAAATAAAGTGTGCGAAACCCAAACAGAAAGGATAGATTTTTTATGAAAGACATCTTATTACCTATTTTCTGCGATGTGGATGAGTTTTGTCAAGGATTAGAATCGTATTGTCAAACGTACCTTTTATCCGAAGAAAGCAAGAAATCTTCCTTTTTCCCTTGTACAACGATGTCACTCAGTGAAGTCATGACCATTGCAATTTCGTTTCATCTCTCGAATTTCCGAAACTTTAAAGCCTACTACCTTGGATATGTCTGTTGTCATCTGGATAAAGAATTTCCAAAAAGACTTAGCTACAATCGATTTGTAGAGGTGATGCAGATAGCTCTTGTTCCACTTTTGATGTACACATTGAAACATCGTGTTGGTTCATGCTCAGGTATTAGTTTTGTCGATTCTACTTCTCTGAAAGTGTGCCATACTCGCCGAATTTCCTCCCACAAAGTTTTTGACGGCATCGCACAACGAGGAAAAACATCTACTGGTTGGTTCTATGGATTCAAACTCCATCTCACCATCAACGACCGAGGAGAAATTCTTTCATTTTGTCTCACTCCTGCCAATGTCGATGATCGAAATCCCAATGTGATACACACCTTAACCAAAAAGTTATTTGGAAAACTCTTTGGGGATAGAGGTTATCTATCTCACAAACTGTGGGAACAGCTTTTGAACGAGACATCACACTCGTCACGAAAATACGAAAAAACATGAAAAACAAGTTGATGAATGTCTATGATAAGCTGTTACTACGAAAGCGAGCGGTCATTGAATCCGTCAATGATTTTTTGAAAAATGTATGTCAGATAGAACATTCCAGACATCGAAGTCCGATGAATTTCATGGTGAATCTCATTGCTGGATTAGCTGCGTACTCTTTTTTGGAGAAAAAACCTTCCTTACATCTAGATAAATCTCTTTT
>JAVBJX010000003.1:0-112174 GCA_031546705.1 Caryophanales bacterium | reverse complement strand
ATTGCAACAAATAGACAAAATTACAGTTTTTGTTCAAAATTACTAAGCACAAATTTAAAAATCCTACAATCAGATGATTAAAATTGATGAATTCAAGCTGTTTTTGATCATTTTTGATGCATTTAACTAGCACAACGAGTTTTATTATGGTTATTAGATGCTGCTGGTCATGCAGGAGCTATAGAAGATAGTCTTGACGCTACTGAAAAAATGTTAAAGAAAAAAAGTGATTCCTTTACAAAGCACTTTGAGCAATTTTATTTAAAGGCTATTGAATTAACAGGATATTTAAGAACAAATCTCCAGACATTTCCAGCGTTAAAAAAGATGAACAAAGATGTGAAATTAGAAATTCAAGTTTTTCAAACGTTCCTAAAGGAAATAGAGGAATTAGAAATATCCAGTCAAATGTTAAGTACATTTTCCACTTTAATGGCCGATCATATGATGCGTGAGGAAATGTATTACTTAAAGAAACTAGAACAATCCGCATCTGCGAATACTTAGAAAAAACTGTTTTAGTTATAAAAAAGGAAGTAAGCCTATCCCTAAAACTGAATAGCTTACTTCTTGGCTGATCTTGCTTTCATTGCTCTTCTCTTAAAAAGATTTCACACATGTTTTAAGTTATCACTCAGCTATTTAGTTTTTGTACATGAAAAACATAATGAGGCATGTCCATGTTATAATAATGCTTTAAAAATGTTTTCATAATCTCCATGCCACACTTTTCTGCTACACGTTGGGAGGAAATATTGTTATCACGGATAATAGAATACACTTCATTTCGTTCAAGTGTATGGAAAGCATACTCTCTACAACCGATAGTTATTTCTGATGCATAACCTTTGTGCCAGTATGCTTTCTTAAATAAATAGCCTATTTCTAACAATTGTTCCCCTTCACAATCCTGCATTGTTAAACCAGCTTGTCCTAAAAATTTATCAGTTTTTTTATGGATGACTGCCCACAAACCAAATCCAAGTTTACTATAACGCTCTAATTGTTTATCAAGCCATGTTTGAACTTCTTTATTGCTAAAAGCATGTTCATGAGCATACATAACATCTTTATCCTGCAAAATTTCACATAAATCTCTAAAATCATTTTGTGTCATTTTTCGTACATACAATCTTTCTGTTTCAAATACCATACTTTTCTCCTATGGGTGGATAATATCACACTCATTAACCCTCTATTATTTTAAAATAATGATATACTTTATTTAATTTCTCTTCATGCCTTCCCTTAGGACTTTCCATATTCCCAAATTCAAAAAACTTCACTTTTTTTATCCCCACATAATTACATAAAGCTTTCTTCATTAATACTTTGTGTGCATTATTCAACCAGAACAACGGATAATGCGTAGGCCCCTTCATCGTTGAAATACAAACAACTGACTTCCCCTTCAAAAGCCCTTCTGGCAGAAGTCCACTCTTATCTTTATAGGCAAATTCTGAAGCAAACATTTGGTCTATATACCCCATAAGCATAGCTGGAGGTCGTCCCCACCAGATTGGATAGATAAACACTATTTTATCAGCCCAAATAATTTGTTCTCTATACTTTTCAAGTTCGGGATCGAAGTGCATGTCCCTTCTGCGTTTTTTATCGTTGAAAACTAGAAGTGGATTAAATTCCTCCTTATATAAATCTAGCTCTTTTATTTCCACTATATTGCTATTTTCACTGCTTCCTTGAATGACCTTTTGAAAAAATGCATAACTTAGACTCTCATGATTAGGATGTGTATAAATAATCAACGTTTTCATTGTGTTACCCCTTTGCTTATCATTTGATAACAAAATCGTAACATACCCATTTTTAGTTGTCAAATGATAATTGTTTTATAATAACTATTTTGTTATATTGTCAGTAAGAGGTGATTATTTTGGATAAAAAAGCTTTTTTTCATAAATTGGTAACCTTTACTGCTGCTGTTCATCAAGTGACTCATGAAATTACAAAAGAGGTTAAATCAAATACCATTACTCCCATTCAATATAGTATTCTTGAATATATAGCGGTTAGTCAGCCTGTTACTCTTAGTCAAATTAGTGATTGTCAACATATGTCCATGCCCAACACAAGTCGTGAATTGAAAAAATTAAACGAAAAAAAACTATGCGAAAAATTTGTCGTTGCCGAAGATCGACGAAAGCAATATATTCGTCTTTCTAAGGAAGGGGAGATTATGATGAACGAAGCCTTTAAACACATAGAAGCCCGTTTTCTACAACGGATCAAGGATGCGTCCGATGAAGATTTAGAAGAAATTAATCAATCTCTGGATGTGCTTCACTCAAAAGTGTTTTATTCAAGTAAATCTTTGTAAAGGTGGAAAAGCTATCGTGCGGCTAGTTCATAAACTAAACGGGAGAGACTTATTGCCTAGCCTCTCCCGCTTAGTCTACTTAAATTCCCGCCAATCACTCGGACTTTCATTCAATAACTCTTCAAACGTTTTCTTTTTGTCCTTAGCTTTTTTCTCATCACGTTTTCGCATAGCTTCTTGTGCCGCTTCTTCCTCTTTTTTCTCTTGCTCCGCTATTTCTAACTGTTTTTTCTTTGCTTTTAGTTGCTCAAACATTGTTCCTTCAATCCGATCTTTCAAAGCAAAATCTTCATCACGCATTTTTTTCTTCATAAAACCACCACCTAATAGATTGTTTATTATCATTCATGGATATACTAGTAAAGAGGAGGTTGTATCTTGAAAGAGCGAGGAATAAAAAAATCACCTACATTACAACCTGTGAGCACAAAAGAAAAATTAAATATCCCAACTCATCCAATGAAACGGAAGTAGTTACAAAATTTCTTCAATCGCACTCATATTTTCATTCATCCATATAATTGCATCATCAATTGTCGCAAATTCTTGTGTTTCAAACGTTATTTCATCTTGAAGTAACCAAACATCTTTGTTTTCTACACTTGTTCCACCAATAGACCAATGAAGCAAAGTGAATGGCTGATTATCATATAAAAAAGATACCCACGTTTTATTTTTTGCGATATTCATTACTTTTTTTAATTTGCTATTCATCTTTATCACCTTTTACACAGCTTTATATATTTCATTGCTATTTTTTGTTATACTTTCAGTTAATACATATTTTGGAGGAATACATATGACAACTCAAATTAAAGCATTCGATAACGGCCCACTTCGTGTAACGGGAGATGTCGAACTATTAGACGGCGAAGGAAATGTGTATGTAAAGCAAGAAGCATTCTCTCTTTGCCGCTGTAATCTATCAAAAAACACACCGTATTGTGATGGCTCACATAAAGGGAATTTTGAATCACAGGTTCGAGTGCCTAAAGAAAATTAATTTCTAAAAGCGATTGGAACAAACAATCAACTAGTTCACCATCAAATATGAACATAAAAGTTTTCGTATAAAAGATTTTTAGTGACATACATGACTCACTAAAACATTGATTTTATTGAATTTTAACAACCAAATTCTACACGATGATGTGACAATCGGGGTGTTTTTCACTCCTTTTATCACATCATTATTTTTTTATTTCACTGGAAGAACACATTCAACTTTTGAACTATATAAATTTATCCCATCTTCTTCCGTTATCACAATCATTCCATCTTCCAATAAAAGGTCGAGATTTCCAATAATTTCAGACATAACTAAAGAAAATTGTGTTTCATAGACAGCCGCATATCTTTTTTGACAAAGTTCAAACGCTGACATTTTTTTTCCCATTAATATGTCATATATTTGTCTTTGTTTTCGTTCCAAGCGTTTTAAACGATATACAACTAATCGGTGAGCATCCTCAATCACATCGCCATGCCCACTTAAAACTTGGGTTAACGGATACTGTAATAATTTTTCTAAAGAGCTTCGATATTGAACAAGTGGTCGAGGGCGTTTTTCATTTTTTATAAAAGAAGGCTCTAGTAACGGATTTGGTGAAATATCACTTAACAAATGGTCACCACCAAGCATCACACCATCTTTTTCTCGATAAAAGACAAGATGACTTTGCGAATGTCCTGGTGTTTCCAAAGCTACCCAATCAGGCATTCCTGGCACACTATCTCCTTCTTTTAAGAATCCTGTTAATGAACTTTTTTCAGCGTAATAAAATACCTCTTTCATTTTTTGAATTTGAGCTTCCAAATCTCCTGGTGCCCCACTTTGTTTAAATATGTTTAAGAAAAAACGGTCATGTTCTTCAACAAAACTTGGCTCTAAGCGAAGCCATCGGTCCGTTTGTTCATGCCCATACACAGGAATTCCCTCAGGTAAATAATGAATCAATCCAACATGGTCAAGATGCTGGTGTGTCAACACAATTCGCTTAATATTTTCAATTGGTAGCATAAGTTCTGCCATCTGTGTTTGAAAGGATTCCCACGCCTCATCCGTTTTCATTCCTGCATCAACCATTGTTAATCCATGCTCATTTTCAACAATATATAAGTGCACATCGCCAACGATAAATGGTGTTGGTACGGTAATGCAATAAATTCTTTCCATATTGAATTCCCTCTTTGCTTTCGATTGATGAATGAAGATTCACTCATTTCATTAGTCTACTCGTTTTCATGTTGATTTTCAATTATAGTAGTTTGCGAAATTGTGCAGAAAAAGGTTAGGAGAAAATTTTTACTTAGACAATGAACTTTCCGTACAATAAGTGAAACTACTATAAAACAAGCCCTGTTTTACTTTTCATTTTAAAAATAATAATACCTTTCTGTTCTTCTATACCATCTTCATACTCTATTTCCATGTAGATAAATCATGTATTTCCTATCTCAAACTCAATATTTTTCTTTACCTATTCACTTCAAACAAACTAAAATCATTGGCAATCAGTGTATGTCTAAATACAGTTCGTGCTTGTTTTTGGAGTTCCTTCCATGTATCACCTTGATATCGTGAGCTAATATGCGTAAGAATAAGTGTTTTTACATTTGCTCTTAAAGCAACGGTTGCTGCTTGGACCGTTGTCGAGTGACCATATTCATAAGCAAGTTTTTCATCTTCCGAACCAAATGTTGCCTCATGTACAAGTACATCAGCATTTTTCGCTAAGACAATAGAATTCTCGCAAAATTTTGTATCTCCCAAAATTGTTACAATTCTTCCACGCTTTGCCTCTCCGACAAAATCACGTCCATCCAATATTGTTCCATCTTCTTGTACAATTGATTCCCCATTTTTTAATCGTTGAAAAATCGGTCCAGGTTTCACTCCTATTTCTTTCAGTTTATCTACAAACAATTCTCCCGGCAAATCTTTTTCAACTATTCGATAACCAAATGATGGAATGCCATGCTCCAGCGGCAAAACTGAAATACAAAACTGCTTATCTTCAAAAACAACTCCTTCTTCCACTTCTACTATATGAATCGGATATTTTAAATGGGTATTACTTACAGACAGAGCTGTTTTTAAAAATGATTCTAACCCTACTGGTCCATAAATAGTTAATGGTGTTTCACCACCTTGAAATGAACGGCTACTAAGAAGCCCTGGTAAACCAAAAATATGATCGCCGTGCAAATGTGTAATAAATATTTTTTCAATGCGTCTTGGACGGATGGAAGTATGCAAAATTTGTTGTTGTGTTGCTTCTCCACAATCAAATAACCAAGTTGCCCCTCGTTCATTCAATAACTGCAAAGCAATACTTGAAACATTACGATTTTTTGCTGGCACACCTGCTCCTGTTCCTAGAAAATATAACTCCATCAAAAAACATCCTCTCTTTAATACTTTAACTTATTATAACAAAAAAATCTTTTCTATCTACTAGTGATATTTCTTACTTTAAAATTTGCGTTTGTTACCATTCTTCACTACAATGAGTGGATATTGTTTAAATAAGCGAGGTATTTTTTATGACTAACCCAAAATCCATTGTTGTTGTTTTTGGTGCAACAGGTGATTTATCCACCCGAAAATTAATTCCATCTCTCTATCGACTGTTTAGGAAAGAAAAATTGTCTGAAGAATTTGCTGTTGTCGGTGTCGCACGCCGCCCACTTTCTAACGAACAATTTCGAGCTACTGTTAAGAAATCAGTCGAAAGTGCGTTCACTAAAGGGTTGAAAGATGAAAGATTCTTATCCCACTTCTATTATCAACCGTTTGATGTCACAAATAAAGAATCTTATCAACAACTAAAACAACTATTAGATATATTACACGAACAGTATAACACAGAAGGTAATCAAATTTTCTACATGGCAATGTCACCTGAATTTTTTGATACCATTAGTCTTAACTTAAAAACAGAAGGACTTGCCTCAACTACTGGTTTTAGTCGTCTTGTTATCGAAAAACCATTCGGACATGACTTAGAGTCTGCAGAGGAATTAAATGATCATATTCGCCAAGCATTTGATGAAAAACAAATCTATCGGATTGATCACTACTTAGGTAAAGAAATGGTTCAGAATATCGAAGTGATTCGATTTGCTAATGCTTTCTTTGAGCCACTTTGGAATAACCGCTACATTGCTAATATCCAAATTACCTCTAGCGAAACACTTGGTGTAGAAGATCGTGGCGTTTATTACGACCAATCTGGAGCACTAAAGGACGTTGTACAAAATCACATCTTACAAATGGTTGCACTCCTTGCAATGGAGCCACCAATTAAACTGCTCCCTGAAGATATTCGACAAGAAAAAGTAAAAGCTTTACGTTCCATTCGCCTGATTCCTGAAGAAGAAGTGAGTCAATACTTCGTTCGTGGTCAGTATACAAATGGAAAAATAAATACTTCAAAAGTTTCTAGTTACTTAGAAGAACCACATATTGCCGAAAACTCCATGACAGAAACATATGTCGCAGGAAAAATTCTAGTTGATAACTTCCGCTGGGCAGGTGTTCCTTTTTACATTCGAGCAGGCAAACGAATGAAAACAAAATCAACACGTATTGTTGTTCAATTTAAAGATGTTCCAATGAATTTGTATTACAGTAGAAATGAAATTGCTCCACCTAATCTACTAGTTGTACACATTCAACCAAATGAAGGTGTTACCTTGCATTTAAATGTAAAGAAAAGTGGCTCTCTCTCAAAAACGGTTCCAATTCAACTCGACTATTCAAGTAGTATTGAAGAAGATACAATCAATACGCCAGAAGCATATGAAAGACTTCTATATGACTGTATGCTTGGTGATTCAACAAACTTCACGCACTGGCAAGAAGTAGCCGCATCTTGGGCATTTATTGATCCGATTAAATCCGCATGGCAAACAAAAGACATTCCACTCACTTACTATAAAGCAGGATCAATGGGGCCAAAAGAAGCCGATAAACTACTCAAAAAAGATGGATTCCATTGGTGGGATGTATAAAGGAGGAAAATTCATGAAAATGTACGATGTAACAACAACAATTTTTGCAGGAATGACGGTCTATAAAGACAAGCCTGAAAAACAACCGAACTTTTCCAGAGTAACAAATGGTTATGTCACAGAATCACGGATCGCCATGGATTTACACACGGGTACACACATTGATTCTCCTTTGCATATGGTCAATAACGGGGCAACATTTGAAACATTGTCCCTTGAATCTCTTGTTGGTAACAGTAAATTATTCGATTTAACTAACGTCACTGAAAAAATTACAAAAGCTGACCTTGAACATTTATCTATTGAAGAAGGCGACTTCATTCTATTTAAAACAAAAAATTCCTTTGAAGAACATTTTAATTTTGATTTCATTTACATTGCCCACGATGCTGCACAATATTTAGTAGAGAAAAAAATCCGTGGTGTTGGCGTAGATGCTCTTGGAGTGGAACGAGCACAAGAAGGACATCCAACGCATAAAACGTTATTTGCTGGAAATGTCATTGTCATTGAGGGATTACGTTTTGCCGATGTACCAGAGGGTAATTACTTTATGGTTGCAGCACCACTAAAATTAACTGGCACAGATGCTGCACCTGCACGGGTTTTATTATTTGATGGGTGGAAATAAGATTAGGGCAGTCGGAGCAAACCGCCGACTGCCCTAATCTTATGAAGTGAATAGTTGCGACTCCATAAAATCAATGTTTTCGTGAACCATTCATTTCAGTAAAACCCTTCAAAGATAGGTCTGTTCTAGAACCTTTTTTAATTTAAAATTCCTCTTTCTTGAAACACACGTTTCACCTCAAAGATAGCATTTAACACACGGGGAAATCCCGTATAAGGAGTACATTGAATAATAGATTCCACTATTTCCAAAGGAGTAAGTCCGACATTAAGAGCCGCATTAATATGCACATTCAATTGAGGTTCACAGCCACCTTGTGTTGCAAGTGAAGCAATTGTTATTAATTCCCGTTGTTTTACATCTAAACCATCTCTAGAATAAATATCTCCAAAACCAAATTCAATAATATACTTCCCAAGGTCTGGAGAAATATCTTTGAGTGATGCAATTACCCGCTCTCCTCCTTCTCCATCAACTTCCATTAACTTGTCCCATCCACGTTGATACCGTTCTGTATTCATTTTTTTATCCTCCTAAAGTACGTAATACGTTACATTTCTAATCATACACATTCGAGTGTACTCTAAGGCAATACTAAAAATAATTTTTTTGCTATAATCAATGACATGGACAAACAATTTACGATTCAACAAATCTCAAAAAAAATGGGACTTACCGTACACACATTACGTTACTATGAAAAAATTGGTTTACTCGAAGGCATATCTCGAAATGAGCAAGGCTATCGCCAGTATACGGAAGCAGATGTATTGTGGATTGATTTTTTAATCTGTTTACGAGAAATAGAAATGCCAATTAATGAGATGAAACAGTTCTCTCATCTACGAAGTCAAGGGAATTCTACGGTAACGGAAAGAAGAAAATTACTCGAAACGCATCAGGAAAAAGTAATCAATCACATAAAAGATCTTCAAGAAAACTTACTAAAGATTAATAATAAAATCCAGCATTACAAAATGTTAGAAGGAGAAAATAAATAGAACCGAAATGCTTCCAAATAGGTATTCATAACAAGTACCCTTACTAAAACGAAAACCATCCGAACAATATCTATTACTGTTTGATTAGCAGATAATAGATGTTGTTTCATTTTGGAAACTTTTTTTATTGACTTAGATTGTATAAAAAAATTTGTTCCAAAAGGTTCATTTTTGGAACAAATGATGTTACACTCTTCTATTGAATATCTGCTTGAAGATGGGACATAATTATTTTCCAAATGTTTTTAAGATGTTTTTATGAAATGTATGGTTCACCAAAACCTTAATTTTATAAGATTTAGGTAACCATGCATTTCATGAGGTTGGGACATTCGGGGCAAATGCCCCTTCTGTTCCAACCTCAAAAAATAAATCAGTTGAGGTGTAGACGTAGTGGTAGAAAAGTTAAAAAAAGAATGGTTTTCAAATGTAAGGGTAGATATCCTTTCTGGAATTGTTGTAGCACTAGCTTTAATTCCTGAAGCAATTGCTTTTTCCATTATTGCAGGGGTAGACCCAATGGTTGGGTTATATGCATCTTTTTGTATTGCCGTTATTATTTCATTTGCAGGTGGTCGTCCAGCGATGATTTCAGCTGCAACGGGTGCGATGGCGTTACTGATGGCTCCTTTAGTGAAGGAACATGGATTGAATTATTTATTAGTAGCAACTATATTAACAGGTATTATCCAAGTGATTTTTAGTGTATGTAAAGTAGCAAAAGTAATGAAATTTATCCCTAGAGCCGTAATGATTGGCTTTGTCAACGCATTAGCTATTTTAATTTTCATGGCTCAGGTTCCTCATTTTATCGGAATTTCTACTATGACGTATATGTTTGTTGCCATTACATTGGTAATTGTCTATGTATTACCTAGATTTATTACAGTTATTCCAGCACCATTGATAGCAATTATTCTCTTAACAGCTGTTGCTATTTCTATGAATCTAGACTTGCGGACAGTTGGAGATTTAGGGACTATCCAAAGATCGTTGCCGACGTTTTTTATTCCAGATGTCCCATTCACATTGGAAACACTAAAAATAGTTTTCCCGTATTCTATTGCTCTATCCATTGTTGGTTTACTAGAATCCTTGTTGACATCATCCATTGTAGATGATATGACTGGAACGGAGAGCAATAAGCATAGAGAATCTAGGGACAAGGTATTGCAAATATCATTACGGGTTTCTTCGGTGGAATGGCAGGTTGTGCAATGATTGGGCAATCAGTGATTAATGTGAGCTCAGGAGGACGCGGTAGATTGTTCACTTTAATTGCAGGTCTATTTTTAATGTTTTTAATTATTGTATTGGGCGATTTAGTTATACAAATTCCAATGCCCGTTCTTGTAGGTATTATGATTATGGTGTCCATTGGTACATTTGACTGGTCTTCCTTCACGTATGTAAGAAAAGCACCAAAAAGTGATGCAGTTGTTATGTTAGTCACCGTTACTATCGTAGTTGCAACGCATGATTTATCAAAAGGTGTTTTTGCAGGTGTTATATTAAGTGCCCTTTTCTTTGTTGCTAAGATTTCCAAAATACATGTAACCACTCAACAAGAAAATCAACATATAATATTTGATGTAAAAGGTCCACTGTTCTTTGCATCTGTTGAGGGATTTGTAGAATCATTTGATTTTACGAAACAACATACAAATATTATTATTGATTTTTCCAATACACATATCTGGGATGATTCAGCTGTAGGAGCTATTGATAAAGTCGTATTTAAATACTATGAGAATCATAATACCGTTACTATTCGAGGGTTAAATTCTGCCAGTAAAAAACTTGTAGATAAACTAGCTGTATATAATGATGCAAATCTAAAATTATCCACACATTAATCTGTCACGGAAAGACGTAAATTACTCGAAACACATCAAGAAAAAGTAATAAATCACATAAAATACCTTCAAGATAACTTGCTAAAGATTAATAACAAAATCTATCATTATAAAATGTTAGAGGGAGAAAATGAACAGAACCGAAATCCTTCCAAATAAGTATTTATAAAAAATCTATCCTTTCTGTTTGGTTTTCGCAGAACCTATTGTAACAGAATTAGGATAGATTTTTTATTTTTTGGTTTTTATCTTGTCGAACTCATGTTAAGTATACAATTCTAGTTCACTAATCAAATGTTCAATTCTTCATTGTGATTGCTTCAGACTTCTTTTTATAATGTGGTAAAAGTAGGATAATACATAACGGAATAAATAGCCACATTCCAGAAGTAGGTATAATTGGAAGACTTACTAATGTGAAAATCGTTAGACCCCATCCAATCATTGGTGACAAAGGTTCTTGATACTTACGCATTAATGATTGCCAATGGAACCCGATGAAAATCCAGAAAAACCCAATAAATAAAAACCAAAAAACAAAATTACGACCATAATCCAATTTGATTGCGTAAATGACCCCATCTTTAAAAATATCAGTTAGTAGCTGCCATCCAAGAACAGTTCCAACAGTATTATGAATAATACCAATTGCAACAAGATACCATCCACTATATTTCCATAAATTCATTTTCTCATCCTCTTTCATAAAAATTTCGCCTTAATTTATTTCACTTTCAGTACAAACATCCAAGCAGAAATCAGATTTAATGACGTTGTTTTCCCAGAGCTGGATTTTCCAATAATCAAGTATACTTTTCTTTATCAAGCGACATATTAATGCCTTCCTTTTAACTCTTGGTTATCAATTTAAGATAATTACTCATTTTATCAGGATTTCGAACTATATAAATGCTTTTGAAGGCGTCCGATTTTGTTTCAAAACAAATAATAGTCGGGAATTCTTCCTCACTAATAATAAGACCAATATTTCCATTAATGATAGCAAACTGAAGATTGGATATATCTTTAATAGAATTGGATAACCCAAATAAAAAACTTGTGACTGCTGGTTTTGTAGAAATTGGATTTAATGCAGCAAACACTTTTCCGCCACCGTCTGAATAGACAACTATATCGTCAGTCAACAACTGCACGAAGTCAGTTATGTTACCTGTCGCTGCAGCAAAAAGAAACTTTTGAACCAATTCAAGTAATCTTTCTGGATCTTGTGATTGATCAACTTGATCAGTTTGGATTTTGCTTTGACATCGACTATAAATTTTTCGGCAATTTGCTTCAGATTTATTCACGGTAGCTGCAATAGTTTTATAGTCAAAGTTAAAAGTACTTTTCAGGATAAAAACCGCTCTTTCAATTGGTGTCAATTGTTGAAGCATGACAAGAAATGCGAAAGAAATTTCTTCCTCCAGCAAAAGTGTTTGGAATTGATTATTTTCACATTGCTGTACGAGTGGCTCTGGAAGCCATGGTCCAATATAAACTTCTCTTTTCTTTTGAGCCGATTTCAGATAATCGAGACAACGATTTGTAACCATTTTACAAAGATAAGCTTTCATATTGCCGATGTTGGTTTTTTCTGAAAGAATTTCTTTACTATGGAACGAAAGAAAAACATCTTGTACCATATCTTCCGCACTTTCAACTGACCCTATCATGCTATAGGCTATTGAAAAAAGTAATGGTTTATATGTCTTATACAGTATTTCAGAATTCAAATAAATCACCTATTCTTATGTTATTGATAATTGTTTCAGGATAAGCTGAGATGCTTTTTTTGCACTTTCAAGGGACTTATTGACAAGTAACCCCTCATTACCAACCCAATCACCAGCTACATACATTCCTCTAATATCATTAATCTGTGAATTTGGATACTTTGACATTAGTTCTAATGAAGGCAGAGCATTTGCAACGGTCATCTTTGGAAGAAACCTTTGTGAAATTACATGCTTTTTCCATCCTGGTTGTAGTAGATTTAAGAAATTTTCCAATTCACTTTTGACTTGTTCGGGAACCGATTCCTCAAATGGATTCAAGTATTTCAGTACATGGATAACCTTGTGTTCCGTGCTCTCTGTAAGTCGCACGAAATTTGAATGGTTAACAAAATACAAAGGTTTTTCTACTCCTAATGCAAAATTAATTTTCGGATTAGGAAGTCTGTCTAAAACAACATCCAAACAAGCTGCAAAAACAGGAGTGATGTTTTGGAATTGATTAATCACTGTATCGTTGTCTGACTTCGCTATCATTTCGGTGACTCTTGCTGGTTCAACAGTGGAAAGCACTGTCCTGGTAGTGTGTATTGACCCGTCCTTCATTTTCACTTGAATTAATGGCTGTGCACCAGAAACACTTTCTACCATTGCATGGCATTGGATGGTAGTACTCAGCTGATCTACCTGTTTTTTGAGAGCATCCACAATAGTTTGCCAACCTCGCTCTACGTAAAGAACCTTGCTATCTTGTAACTGCCGAATGACCACACCAGCACTCAGCTGTTCAGGACAGTTTGAGTAGGTTGCTAAACGGCTTAAAGCCAGTATGATGTTTTGCACATTGTTGCTAGAAATCTTCTCGTCAAGAAATGATTGCAGACTAATAGCATTTAGTGATTTTGCAGGAATCCTTTTAAGCTTACTAAAAAACCGAATAAATTCAAATTTTTCTTTTAATTTTAAATGGCTTGTCAAAAAAAGATTACTTATGCTAATAATTTTTTGCTCAGTGGATTTATTTTCAAATACAAAGAAAATATTTAGCTTGGGGGGATTTCCGATGACATTGACATTTAGTTCTTGTAATATAGGAAGTGCAGTCGAGTTTAGCGCATGAGCACCAAGATTAACATACGCATCTCCAATCCTATTTGTGATTGATCTTCCACCAATTTCTGACCCTTTTTCTAAAAGCAAAACTTTACATCCTTCACGTGATAGATAGTTGGATGCAACTAGTCCAGCAATTCCTCCTCCAATCACCACTGTGTCCCATATTTGATTATTATTCATGAACTATGCTCCTTCTTTTAGTATAGTTTAAACAAGTTCAACTATATAACGAATAAACACATTGTTTTGTGACAATTACTGTGGAAATATTTCAATTTTGTAGGATTCTAAAAATCAATTCACTATAATTATATCCTTTTTGTAACTTAAAAGGAGGTTCGATCTGTTCATACTAGTTGTAATTGACTTAGAGTAAACTCTAAGTTGTACACTACTATTACAACATGTGAGGAGGTATTAATTTGTTTTCTATTAGTGACGTTGCTGAAAAATCAGGGATAAGTTCCTATACATTACGGTATTATGAAAGAATTGGTTTACTTCCCCCACCAAGAAGAACCTCTGGTGGAAAGCGTTTCTATACGGAAGTAGATATTCATTTCATTAAATTTCTAAAAAGTTTAAAGCAAACAGGTATGTTATTAAGTGAGATTCAAGAATTTATTAAAGATGGATGTATCTTAGAAAAAATTCATTCGGATACTATTGAACAAATTGCTCCCTCTGTTACAAAACGTGCAGAGATTTTATCGAAGCATTTAGAAAAAATGGAAATACAAAAACAAGAATTAGACTTACTTATTTCTATTACAAAAGAAAAACTAGAGGTCTATCATTCAATTTTGAAGGAAAAGAGAGAAAAGAGATGAAACATATTAAAGTGTATTTAATGCTATTTGGCTTTGCCACATTTACAGGAGCTACTTTTAACATTGCAAAATATGCGGTTGGTTATTTTTCTCCATTTTCAGCAGCTGCATGGCGGTTTGGCTTAGCATCTGTAATAATGCTCGGAATTTTAATTACGACTGAAGGAATTAAAAAAGAATCGTTAAGAAAAAATACGATGTCTTATATTATAGTTGGGTTTGTCGGGATATTTGGATTTAATTCTCTATTTTTTATGGGTATGAAATATACATCTCCTGTTAATGGAGCATTAATTATGGGAATGAATCCATTACTAACAACTGTATTAGCTTGGCTACTATTAAAAAATCAAATAACAAAGCGTCAAATAATTGGGATAATATTTGCTTTGATAGGCATCATACTAGTTATTTCTCATGGCTCACTTGCAATCATTAAAAATTTGTCATTTTCCACAGGAGATTTATTTATTTTAGGCGGTAACTGCTGTTGGGCACTTTATGGTGTACTCGGCCGTCGGCTTGTTAAGAATAGTACTCTACTGGCAACAACAACATATACAATGATTACTGGGGCTATCTGTTTAATTATTCTATCCTTATTAACATCTAACAGTCATTCTATTTCTTTATCCATCATTCCATTTAAAGCTTGGGGAGCAATTATTTTTATGGCATTCTTCTCCAGTGTCCTAGGCTATTTGTGGTGGAATAAAGGGATAGAAGAGCTTGGGCCAAGTAAAGCAGCCGTCTTTTTTAATTTTGTACCTGTTATTACTATGATTATTTCCTTTGTATCTGGAATTGCAGTTACACTTCCACAACTAATTGGCGTTAGTTTCGTTTTAGCTGGAGTTTTAACTGCATCAGGAATCATACACATTCCTAAAATCAATCAAAATAAAAGTTTTAGTTAATTATCCTAAAAAACCGTTCCTCATCTCTTTAATAGATTTGGAACGTTTTTCTTCATAACTACTGAACATTAAATCCCTTCTGTTTCCCCATCTCCGAAGACTTTGATAGAAATTCCTCTGGGACATTGAACATTTTCATAAATGTATCCAACCATGTTCTAACTGGTTTATTATCATCTCGGGCTTGATAATTCTTTTTTATTTCTTCTTCATAGTTAGCAATTTGCTCACGAACAAATTGCGGATCACTATTATACTCATTTTCATGAAATACAAGTTCCATAGGCAAACGTGGTTTTACTTCAGGATTATCAGCTGGTACACCAACAGCCATACCAAATAGCGGCATCACATATTTTGGTAAACCTAGCAGTTCATTTAGTTCATCAAACTTCGCTAGAATACTAGCAAAATACACAACCCCAAACCCCATTGATTCTGCCGCAATTGCTGCATTTTGAGCTGCAATTGCTGTATCAACTAAAGCTAAATGATAAAACAATGTTCTTGGTAATACCATTTCCACTTTTTCTGCATCTACATCTCCACCCATTACACTAAAACGGTACGTGTCTGCACAAAAAACAAATAAATAACCATTTTCTTCGGCAAACATTTGCCCACATTGCTCACGAATTTTTTTCTTTTTTTCAGGGTCAGATATTCCGATAATAGAATACGGTTGCATATTGCTACTAGATGAACCCATTTGAGCCGCCTTGACGATTGTGTGTACTTGCTCTGTTGTTAGTAGATCATTTTTAAATTTACGAATAGAACGGTGGTTCATGATTGTTTCGATTGTATTATTCATGATAAATTCTCCTTATAGTTACCTTTATTTCTAAAAGAATAGCATATTGCTACTCTCATAGTAAAGGCACATACAATTCCTTCAGATTTCAGATTCGTCATTTACTTCTTCAATACCTTCTGCACTGACCAATTCCACGAAAAAAAGTCTTGTTGCCATTCTTCGTAAAACTTATATTTATTTTTTATTCTTTTCTCTATATCACTCGTAAATGGAACTTTCCCACGTAAAGACTCCATATATGGCAAAGATTCTGCCGATAACTGCAACATATAATCTAAATCAATCTTCCCAGTTTCTTCATACCGCTCCATATTTTGAGCAATAATCATTCGGTCAGGACTCATATAATTAAGCATCACATAACCTACAAGACCCATTACTAAATAAAATTTCAAAAGCGGAATTTTCATAAACCAAATGCGAATAAAGGCAACGAATAGAAAAATCCCAATTACAATCATTACAATATGAACAAAAAATCTTGCATACGTAAAGCCATATGCTAATTCATAGAGTGAAAGTCTACGAAATGCCGAACAAAGCATGACTACGGAAAATAAAACTAGACCACTTAACAAGCTGTTCATCATAACTTTTTCTATCTTTGTTTTTATTTGTACAAAGTACACACAAACTAAAAGTACAATAAAATTAATTACGGTTACTATCACCAATTCCCCAAACCCTTTTCTCGCATATTCCGCATATGTATATGCAGATGACGTTGGATTTTCTGTAAAAAAATATTGAAATTGACTAACAGTAAATAAAATATATACCACATTTAATAACGTCAATATCGTTCCTGTTATAATTAAATCAATATTTTTCTGTGATATTTTTTTCTTTTTCATTTCAGAAAGAGAATCATCTTGAACTGCATGAAGAAAAGTAAACAAAAACAAAGAAGCTACTGTAATAACTATTAGTTGAGGATTATCAAACAAAGCCGAAAAGATTTGTTCATGAACATCCCCAACCATATGTGCAAAATTATCATCTGATGAAACTAACAAACTCATAACTAGCATTAGAAGCGGAATGGAAATAATTAATCCGAGCAATACTTTTTTTACATTCGTGTACTTCTTATTCGAGTGGAGAAACATATTTTTCAATTGCTTTATACTTGTTACTAAAGCATTAACTTGTTTCTTAACTGTTACAAATACTAAGGAAAACCGACTTTCATTTTTTCTGCTATAGACCAGTAGCGTACAATGATAATAAAGTAACACTGGCAAAATCAGTATGTTAATAGGTGCTAAAAATAAGTTAGAGTATATAGCAAATGTACCAGCAATCATCATAACAGAAACAAATAGTATACTGTTCAAGAAATTAAACTTCCCTTTCCGATTTGCTGCAAAAAATATTGTATACATATACACTGCAAAAAGAACAATCGAAACCCCAAACATTTTTTCAAAAAAGAAATAATAAAACAAACTTCCACCAACTACAGCAAGAAAAATTAACAAATATTTATTCACTACCTATTCCTCCTTTACACATAGAAATTCTATGTAGATAGTTAAAAAATAAAGAACCTGAAACAGAATTCTTTTTAAAGATTTTTATTAAAATGAATGAGTTTGGTACAATTGGGGCATCTTTGCACCTTTTTGTCCCAAACTCTTACACAGAATAACGCACACCAATATAATATGCAACTTTACTAATCGGATATAACAAACACGTTAATACCGTACAAATCAATACAAAAATCGGTGTTAATAAATTTTCAAACCATTCTGGGCGAATAAAATGAAATAGCGTCAAAAACATTAGTATCATATTTGGAGCAATTCCATACAAAACGGTTGCTTTTAGAAGCTCGCTTCCTTTTACACCATATGTTTTGCCAATTTCAAAACCAATCATCATCCACAAAAATAAATCTAACACAATAATAAGCGGTGAAGCTGCTATTAAATTACGCCAAATGTGATGAATGAGTTCACTTTCTGTATTGTGATACAAAATAGTTAGCAAAGCACCAACTATGTACAAACTTGTATTGAGCCAAACAAACATCCTTTGAACGTGTCTTTTTGATGTTGGCACTTCTTTATAACACTTCGCAATAACACTCGGATGATCTAATTTTTTTAATACTTCTTCCTCACTTTCAAAAGATAAAGAGTCGTAAATATGTCGCTCCCACTCCGCTACAATTTCTTGTTTTTTCGGGTGAGTTTGTAATTCTCTAGCTAATATTTGGAGAAACTGTTCTTTTGTTTGCACGCTAACTCATCCTTCCAAAAAATTCTTCATCATCGACACAAAACTTCCCCATTCTTTTGTTCGTTCACTTAAAATGGTTTGTCCTGCCTCAGTGATTTCATAATATTTTCTTGCTGGACTTTTTTCTTGCTGTTCCCAAAATGATTCTACATACCCTTGTTCTTCTAACTTGTGCAGTGCTGGATACAGTGTGCCTTCTTTCACTTGCAACGTATGATTGCTTCGTGCTTCCATTTCTTTTACAAGTTGATAGCCATACATTTTTTTCTCATTTAATAATTGTAAAACTAACAGTGATGTGCTACCTTTAACAAGTTCACGATTAAACATTTTTTCACCTACCTAGTTTTTTGAGGTATGATGATAATATAGCGTATTTTTTTCTAACGTGCAACTATTTTCTTTCGTTTGTAAAAAAAGAAAGTACAATAGGAATAATTTATATAATAGAAGAAACAAGATTTATACTACGGAGGTACTATCATGTCTGAAAAAAATTCAAAGCAACTAGCGAATCTTTCTCTAATCCTTGCATCAAGTGGATTCCTTGCAACTATGCCCTTTCATGGAAAATTAATACAAATTTTATCAGGAGGATTTGAAGCCGCTCTTGTTGGTGGATTAGCCGACTGGTTTGCCGTAACAGCTATGTTTCGTCATCCGCTTAACATTCCAATTCCACATACTGCCCTGCTTCCAAAAAATCGTGATAAAATTACTGAATCTATTCTTAATACACTCAATGAACAATGGCTGAGCAAAGAAAGTTTAATGCAAAAAGTAGAAAAAGGAAAGTGGATAGAAACGGGGATTGCTTCTTTTGAACAAATGATGGAACAGAAAGAAACGAAAGAAAAAATCATTCAAACTGTTCAAGAAATCGTTGAAAATATTCCAAACGAATCTATTGATACATTAATACGAAAAGCTTTGCAACAAACAACCGAATCTTTCCATTCAGAAATGCTACTAGATACAGTTATTACTACTATTTTTGAAAATGAATGGGATGAAAAAACATATGAATTTCTAATCGAAAAAATCGAAGAATATTTACATTCCCCTTCAATCAAGGAACAAATAGGACGAACTGCTATTCAAATGATCGAAAAAAAAATTCCTATGGTCAAAGCATTCATTCCAATGATTGGGGAAGACACAATTGCCTCACTTGTTCATAGCGGAGCAATTGACTTGTTATCCTATCTCAAAGATCCAGACAATGAAAATAGAAAAGCCATTCTTTCTTTTGTTCAAAAGGAAATAGAAAAAAGTAAAACAAATGAAAAACTGATTGGAAAACTTGAAGAATGGAAACAAAAAGGATTAGATTATGTTGTCACACAAGGTACAAAGTGGATAAAACAAAAAATAACAGATGATCATTTTATTATAGAAACTATTCACCAGGGGACTAACTTCTTCAAACAACCTCATTGGATGGAAAAAGGAGAACGCAGCGTAAAACAATTATTTAACCATATCATTGACAAATACCATAATAAAATTGGTGGTCTAGTACGGCATAATATTGAAAAATTATCGACTGAAGAAATTACCGTTCTCTTAGAAGAAAAAATCGGTAATGACATTACGTGGATTCGAATTAATGGAGCTACTTGTGGATTTCTTATTGGACTTGCTTTGACTTCTATTCGAATGTATTTCGCATAAACAAAATAAGGATGGGGCAGTTAGGGGGTTTTACCCCTTCTGTTCCATCCTCATTTTTCTACTTATCAAACCATTCTGTATGAAAACTTCCTTCTTTATCGACACGCTCATATGTATGTGCTCCAAAATAATCACGTTGAGCTTGAATTAGATTTGCTGGTAATGTTGCTGTGCGGTAGCTATCATAATAAGCCAATGCACTAGTAAATGACGGAACAGGAATTCCATTTGTTACTGCGGCAACAATTGTTTCTCTGAGTGCTTGTTGATATGTTTCCACAATTTGCTTGAAATATGGATCCAGCAATAAATTAGGTAATGCCGCATTGTTGTCATATGCTTCTTTAATTTTTTGCAAGAATTGTGCCCGAATAATACAACCTCCACGGAAAATCATGGCAATATTGCCGTATTGTAAATCCCAATTGTATTCATCCGAAGCCGCTTTCATTTGAGCAAATCCTTGAGCATAGGAACAAATTTTACTCATATATAAAGCCTTACGAACAGACTCAATAAATTTTTCACGGTCACCAGCAAAAGCACCGACAACTGGACCGCTTAATAATTTACTGGCGTGTACACGTTCTTCTTTCATTGCTGAAATAAACCGTGCAAAAACAGATTCCGTAATAATTGGAAGGGGAACACCTAAGTCTAATGCACTTTGACTCGTCCATTTTCCTGTTCCTTTTTGCCCTGCTTTATCTAAAATCACATCAACAAGTGGTTGGTTTGTTTCAGGATCAACTTTTGTAAAAATATCTGCGGTAATTTCCATTAAATAACTATCTAATTCTCCACGATTCCACTCGGCAAATACTTCATGCAACTCTTTTGCATCCATTTGTAGTACATTTTTTAATAGAAAATACGCTTCGGAAATAAGTTGCATATCTCCATATTCAATACCGTTATGTACCATCTTTACATAATGCCCTGCCCCATCTGGACCAATGTAAGTTGTACATGCTTCGCCTTCAACTTTTGCTGAAATTGCTTCAAAAATTGGTCTTACTAGTTCATGTGCAACTTTCTGACCACCTGGCATAATTGCTGGACCTTTTAATGCTCCTTCTTCTCCACCTGACACTCCTGTACCAATGAAATGGATTCCAAGTTCCGAAAGCTCTTTATTACGGCGTTGGGTATCGGTAAATAATGTGTTTCCGCCATCAATAACAATATCATTTTTTTCTAGCAGTGACTTTAATTGATTGATTGTAGCATCTGTTGCTACCCCTGCTTTAACCATCAGTAAAATTTTTCGTGGTGTTTCCAGTGACTCTACAAATTCTTCCATTGTACGAGCACCTACGAAATTTTTTCCAGCAACTTCTTTTAAAAATTCGTCTGTTCTTGTGCCTGAACGGTTATACACAGCAACAGAATAACCACGGCTTTCAATATTCATTGCTAAATTTTTACCCATAACCGCTAGACCAATAACACCAATTTGTTGTTTTTTCATATCCTATTCCTTTTCTTATGTCGTTCTTCAAATATATCACTTTTTGTAGTTGGTATTCAAATTTGACAATCAAAATCTACACAGAAATGGGACAACCAGTTTTTTCCACCTCGGTTGTCCCATTCTCTAAACTCTATTCGTCTTCATCACTTTTCATCATATACTCTCGAACCGCTTGCATCCCATCTAATGATGAAAATAATTGCTCTGGATCAAGTATCGTAATAATCCGTGGTGGTAAATTGGCAAGCCCTAAAAAATATGGCGTTTGATAATATGCTAATATGTTTAATTTTTTCACACAATCCTCTGGAAGCGAAATAATTTCTCTCGCATCCTCAACAATTAATGCTGCTGAAAAACCATCATTTGTATGAACAATAATAATTCTCGTCTTATCTGACTGGAAATAAGAACGTTTATACAAAATTTTTGTCATATCTATCACAGGAATAAGTACTCCACGGACACGCACAACACCTAGCATAAAATCAGGCATTTTTGGAATAAATTTCACTTGTTCTAATTTATCAATGGAAGTAACATACGTTATTGGAATACCATACTCTTCCGTTGCTGTTTGAAATGCAATTATTTGATCAATCTTCATATATATATCCTCCTCTTACATCAATTTTACATTTATTGAAAAACTTTAATTTTATGCAAAAAAATTACCGTCTGGATTAAATTGCGGGAAGATTTTTTAGTCCCTGAAAAATTTTTATTCCAATGTCTTCAGGTGAAGTAACTGATACTAATGGAATCTCTTTTGCAACGGCACTTTTTATTCCCCAGTGACGAGTTTTTGCTTCTTCTGATGATGGTATACTTGTCCATATGTCATCTGTTTTAGTAATATTAAAGAAACTATCATCCCTAAATGGATTCCAAAAAACCCGGTGATCGTGTTTAGAAGCACCTGGTGTCCTCTCCCATTTAGAGTAATCAAAACTATATTTGATTACTGAAATTATAGGATACCCCTCTTCTCTGTGAAGATCCACCTCAACACCATATAGATACCCGTCTTTCATATCCAAATGAGTTAAAGGAGCATCTATTTCTAGTTGATATAGTTTAATAAAATTACTTATTAACCATTCATCATAATGTACATCAGATTTCCAGCGTAAAAATCTTGGCGTTACTGAGTTAAAACCTTCATTCTCACCAACTCTATCAAGTTCTGAGAATAACAATTCAAGATTTCTATACGTTTCTGTTAGTACATGAACAGAATTAGATATATTTTCTCCTTTATCGATTGTTGTAGACATAAAAACATCCTCCTCAATGACCTTAGATGACCAATTCCACGTTTCATTATTTGTAAAACCCTTGTACTCAAAATACGAATTTCTCATAATTGGTTTGTTGAATACCTCTGAGCTAAAACCATTAAAACGAGTAAATCCCTTTTTAGTTAATAATGCTTGTACATCCTTCAATATTAACTGTTGTCCTATTTCTAATGGATTGGAATCTGGTTTTTTTAGCGACTCTAAAACATCTTGCCAGCACATAAAACCAAGTTCAACAGAAGGTGAAATAATAGAGTGTTGGATTTGCTTCTTAACGGTGTTCATCATTTCATATTGAGCAAGAAATAGTAAGTATGCGGTTCGACCATTTGAAAGCTTTTCAATCATTCGTGAATAACGAGCCAATTGGTTTACGCTATTTGTATAATCTATTTGAGATTCATTATCTTGATCTTCCGATGAAAGACCACTTAAATATTTCACTTCTATACCAATGATTGTTTCCTCACTAGTAATGAGTAGATCAATTTCACCTTCTAGGTCACGTCGCCAAAACTCTATTTGAGTTGTGTATCCTTTTTCATTTCCAATGAACGTTAACCACTTTTGATTCACGCACTCTTTATTAAATTCCGCTGTTTTTAGAACATATTTCAAACCAAGTTCAAAAGGTAAATAGCGAATAGCTCCAAAGAAATCACTGGTAAGTTTATCTTCCAAACGATTCGATAAGTTACTACCAGTCTGTGAGATTTTATTATGAATTTCAGCTAACAAATAGATCACCACATCTCTTTACAATAAGTTTAATATTTTTTGCATACATATGCTAGAGTTAGCACTTTGCTTTTGTAGTTAACATCTCCACTCTCGATTTAGTAAACCGTACACTTTGTGACTGACGTAATAAGAGTTTTCCAACCACTCTGATTCACGTATACAACCTTCCTCTGTAAATCCGAGTCGCTTCGGAATCGCTTGGCTTTTTTTATTTTCAGTTGCTGCTCTAATTTCAATCCGTTGCAAATTCCATTGAAAAAAAGCATAATCAATCATTGCTCGGCATGAGGAGGTCATTAATCCTTTCCCTTCAAATCCCTCACCTAGCCAATAACCAAGCGATGCTGATTTGTTATCCCAATTCACAGCATGAAACCCAACAACTCCTGCAATCCGACCTTCATATTTAATAGCTGCTTGAAAACCATTATTAGAAGCAAATTGTTGCATAGAGATATCAATAAATGTTTCCGAATTCTTAACAGACGTTGTAAAATCAACCCATGGCAACCATTTGCGCAAACGCTCACGAGAACGATCCACGAGTTGAAATAGTTCTTCAGCATCCTTTTTTTGTAGAAATGATAATTCGGTTTTTCCATCAATTTTATATATGAACATTGGCAACCTCCTCAATAATTGCTACAACCCACTCAACTGTTTTTACGAGTTCGGTAACTGGGATTCTTTCTTCTGTTGTATGAATATTTTCATAGCCAATAGCTAAATCAACTGTATGAATACCGTAGCCATTAAAAATATTTCCGTCACTAGCACCGCCACTTTTAAATAAATTCGTTGTACGATTAATTTTTTGTGCGGCACGTTTGGCGATTTCGACCACTTCATCTCCATGCGTGAATTTGTAGCCTGAATACATTAACTCTGTCTGAATCTCGACACGTCCATTCATTTCTTTTGCTGCAGATTCAAATGCTTCTTTCATTTTTGCTACTTGGGCATCTAATTTTTCTCGAACTAATGAACGTGCTTCTGCTAAAATATGCACTTTATCACAAACAATATTTGTTTGCGTTCCACCTTCAAAACGTCCAATATTGGCACTCGTTTCTTCATCAATCCGTCCAAGTGGCATATTGGCAATTGCTTTTGAAGCGATAGTAATAGCGGACACTCCTTTTTCAGGAGCTACACCAGCATGTGCTGTTTTCCCATGAACGGTTACAGTAATTTTTGTTTGAAAAGGAGCAGCCACACAAATATTTCCAACTTGTTCATCACTATCTAATGTGTAACCATATTTTGCAGTAATCAATTCTGGATTGATTGCTTTTGCCCCAATTAGTCCAGATTCTTCGCCGACAGTAATAATAAATTGAATTGTGCCATGCGGAATATTTTTTTCTTTGAGTACACGAATGGCTTCAAACATAGCGGCTAATCCAGCCTTATCATCTGCCCCTAAAATAGTTGTGCCATCGCTCACTACATATCCATCTTCAATCGCAGGTTTAATTCCTTTTCCTGGTGTCACCGTATCCATATGTGAGGTAAAATAAATTGTATCTACATCAGCCTTTGTTCCTTTTAACATACAAATAAGATTTCCTGCTCCATATCCTGTCACACTTTTTGTATCATCTTCAAACACTTCAACACCTAGTGCTTCAAATTTTTTCGTTAATACTTTGGCAATTTCTGTTTCATATTTTGTTTCTGAATCAATTTGTACGAGTTCAAAAAACTCATTAAGTAAGCGTTGTTCGTTAACCATGTTTATTCTCCTCTGTATAGTAATTTTTGGGTTTGCTATAAAAATAGTTATGTATACTTTATTTTTTATCATCAAAAGCTTTTTGTATATCTATGATACTTAAAACATTATTACTTTAATCCATCAGATTTTCTCCAACGTTTCCTATTAAATTCATTCTTTTATCCAGATATAAAATATTGTACACTGGATACTAGACAAAGAAAAGAATTTAACAACCAAGAGACGGAGAGATAAACATGAAAAACATTTGTATTTTTACAGGATCAAATATCGGAGCAGACGAAATTTACACGATAAAAATAAGAGAATTTGGAAAACAACTTGCACTAAATGGATACCGTTTAGTTTATGGAGGATCAAAAATAGGCTTAATGGGTGAAATTGCCAATTCCGTAATGAAGCATGGCGGTGAAGTAATTGGTATCATGCCAAGAAACCTTTTTAAAGGAGAAATGGTACATAGAGAAATTACGCAACTTATTGAAGTGGACGGAATGCACGCACGAAAAGCGAAAATGAGTGAGATATCTGATGGATTTATTGCCTTACCTGGTGGGCTTGGAACTTTTGAGGAATTATTTGAAGTGTTGTCTTGGGCACAAATTGGCATTCATCAAAAACCAATCGGATTGTATAATGTTAAAGGGTATTTTGAACCATTGATGCAACTGATAAATCATAGTATTCAAGAAGGATTTGCAAATGCTTCTAATTTACAATTAATGAGTTGTTCAGCTGATCCACTTGAATTAATCTCTATGATGGAAAAGTATGTACCACCTGTGATAGGGAATAAATGGCAACAGTTGTCTTAAATGATGATAGCAAAAAACCCAAACAGCTATCATCTTATCTGTTTGGGTTAGATATATGCAAAACTTCATAAATAGTAGACTCCTTGTCAGTAGGGAAATGTTTCCGTATGTCTTAATGATGCAAGCATTTTCCCAATATTTTTAGAGGAAGCCAAATATTTATTTATCTCATCCAACATAGGTTGACTGGAAAGATCAAAGTTGAATGACCCTGCCCATGAACTTACTTTACTTATTATATCACTGACCTCTTTCTCTTTTTTCGAGGCATCACTAAAATACTGTTCAGACCATTTTTTTAGATTGCTACCAAGATACTTGTTAAAATCAGATGATTCGCTCTTACTCATTTTCCCGTCAACAAATCGGTTAAAATCATCTTCGCTAAAGTATTTTCCTATAAAAGCATTCAGACTTACACTTTGACCCCGAGCATATTGAAGGCTAATTGACCCATCCATTCTTTTTTCGTATCCTTTATCAGATAGTTCAAGGTTTGATTTTACCGTTTTTAAATAATCCATAAAATTTTTCGTATCGTTTTCATCTAAATGGGTACTGGCAAACTGTTCTGCTTGTTTAATAGTCAATTCTCGCATCACTGATTTTTCCTCAAGTGAAAGATTGGGAATATCTTCTCCATATTTATCCTTTCCGTTTAAGGAGTGTAGGATATTTGTTATATATTGAGATGAATGCTCCATTTTATCTTTAAGTATATTATTCATTGCCTCTTCAGGCGAACCTTTAAAAAACTCAACATCAACGGGTATCCAACTTTCTTCGGGTGGTACATAATTCTCACTATCACGATAACGATTACTACCAAAGGGTACATAGTTTAAAAAAGAAGATTCGGTTACTTTCTGCATAGTTAAATTTTTTAGCATTCCCTCCATGCTAATAGACACCTCATCCGTACTGCGAATATTTGTCTGTTGAGCGTTCTCTTGAACTTGATTGTTTTGAGAGGAATTATTACTTATTTGACTTGCATTAGAATAAATAGGTGTTTGTGATGATATTTGCATAAAAGCCTCCTAATTAATTTATCTGGAAAAATTATCCTTTAAATTATATATCGGCAGTATTATAAAAAATATAAATAAAATCTATCCCTAATCTGTTAGGTTAATGTATAACAAAAAACAGCAGAAGAGATAGAATTTATAAAAAAACGAAAAGAGTTTGGGACAATCAGACGTTTTTAGCTCTTTTGTCCCAAATTCGTTTACGATTCAAGATACGTTAAAGGAACTGGTGAATAAACAAATGTATCCCCGTCTTCGTCTCTCTTTAGAACAATACAAAATGAAGCAACGTGTGAGTTGCCACCTCTTGGAATTGGGAAGATCATTGGAGGACAACGTAATGTGGTGCTACCTTTAAGATGATATTTAAAATCTTTTTCCGCTTCAACCAAAGTTTCATCTATCAGAGAATAAACTTCAGATAAATTCCCGCTTACATGTTTGTTTTGATAATATTTTTCTTCCAATTTTGTTTTATATTCACTGACACTTAGAAAACAAAACTCCCAATCTAATGGAAATACACAATAATATGAATACAATTTCATTTGCAATTCCTCCGAAATATAGATTATAAATTTAGCATAGTAATCTCTACACGCCTTTTAGTATTATATAATCTTTAGAACCTGTTGATAAATGTGTTCGCTTATCAACTATCAAAAATGCTTAATTATTATGCAAACTTACTACCAAACTTTCCATGGTTGAAAAGTACTCAACTTCATCAACGAACTTTTTAAAGTAGTCTTCCAATGTCCCCTCAATTGTAATCTCATCAAAAAACACTTCATGATCCGTACTATACACCGTAGGATTTTTGGGATTTTTGTCTAACAAGCAAACAAAATAATAGTTAGGCCAGCTATTCGTTTCGCCAATATACATAAAATCAAGCACCTTTTCATTTATGACAGCCCTTACTGTAGCTTCCTCAAGACAATCATTCCATTCCTCATAATCTTCTGTACCTACTGTGAAAGGTGTGAAAATCTTTGATTGAAATGTAATTCGTGGATAGACAATTTCAGAATCAGGAATACTGCCAATTTCTTTTATCTTTTTATATGTTTCTGTTTGTAAAAAATCTTCAAATCCACTAATCAAAAAGGTCTTATTAAATTGAATACTTTCCATATCTTTTTGTAAAGACTCACCAGTAAAATTACTCTTCCCACCCAATTCATGTATTCGGTCTCTAATTTCTTTTTTCATTGTAGTTTCCTTTCCAAATATATAGGTTGAACAAAAGATTTCCCACGCCGTTTATACATACTAAGTTCCTACTTGTAATGTGTAGTGCAATATTAACAAATCGGATAACTGGATTCTAAGATGTAAATGTTACATCCAACATAGCAACGATTAAAGATCAGATACTTTTTAAAACTACACCAAAAAAGTCCGACAGTAGTCGAACCTAATTGAACGTTGATAATACTTACGATGCTAAAAAATTAGGATTTTCTTTGTGGATGTTTATACAGGTAGCTATTCATAACAAGCTGATATTTTTTAAACATCCATGATTCGCTAATGTCTTTTGTAGCAAACTCACTGATACACACAGGTAGTTTTTGCTCTTTCAAGTCAAAAGCAGTTGGATCATACTTATTTTATAAACCGCTTATTGTATGTTTCTAAATCTTCAGCTAAAGAGAAATTGCTCATAAAACTATTGATGATTTCATCCTCTTTACTAATGACTAAGACTAAACCGCTATCCCATGGAACGATTTCTATGTCTGCCAAAGGATGCTGAATGCTAACTTGTGCTTTCCAAAATCCCTCGTAACCATCTGCATAAGGGAACTTATATTTTAAAACTTCTTCTAACGCAACACTTTTTTTAAACCCTGATAAAACAGCCCACACCCATTGAAAATCTTCATCCTTTACTATTTGAGTTAGTTGCTCTCCCGTAATCCAAGCATATCCTTTAGATGGCATTAAGAGCAAGCTAGTCGCTTCATTCATTGAGCAACAATCACAATCAGTTATAAACCAATTGTATTGTAATTGCTTGTTTTCGATTGCATGAAAAACTTTATTCATATGTGTATAGTATCGCTCACCCTTTTCCAAAATTGCACCTTTCAAAAATGCCACCTCACCTTAAATAATAAATGTTACGTATATAGTTGTATAAAATATATCAGTCGAAATCAAAAAAGCAGTCATGTTCACTGTAGTAATTAAAATTTTGGATATAATCACTTATATCTGGTGTCTTTGGTTCTAATTGGTGCTGTGTGTTACATATAATATCAGATGCAACTTGACCCGAAAAAAATATTTGCAAATTATGCTTAGATGAAAAATTCTGGATAAATTTCATTATCATTGTCATCAACTTCGATTGGATTATCTAAAAAAACAATAGTTTTTTCATTAATATAATCAATATCTTGATTAACATATAAGTTATACACGTCTAATTCATCCTGTGAAATTTGAATCAATTGTTCCATTATAATAGGTGTTCTTACATATTTTTCAATGCTTATTTTCTCTTTAATCATCAAAATTATTCTCCTATTCTTTCAACCTTTTTATTTATGCTTGCATATTTATTTTGTCAAAAGATAGATTCTAAGACCGTTTTCATGCTCACATCAACCGAACCAATCTCAAAACAAGATACTATATCTTGAAGATATATTTTCAATCCAACTGGTATTTACAATCCCCTCTTCTTCAAAAATGCCTCTACTTCTTTCCAATCTAACTCAAACATCTTCTTTTCTTTATCAATAATGGAGAAATATTCTCTCACATGCTCCTTGCCAAATTCTAGCTCCAATTGTTCCCAGAATTTAGTTGTTGCAGGAACAATAGCCAAAGTATCACTACCTAAAGAATCCTCCCAAAAGCGAATGTCATAATTAGGTTTAATTACTTCATTTAAAGTGATTATTGTATTATCTCTGCTTAGATTAGGTATCACTGTTTTATTTCCTTGAAAATGAATGATAACCTCGAATCCAAGTTCATTATCTGCATCTTCTGATTCTGCACTAAGACTTTCTGTTTTTAAAATTTTTTCGCAATACATAACGATATCTTCATCTTCTTCTCGCCAATCAATCCATACAACCATTTTATCTTTATGTAATGCATCTGTTGTTTCTTCATTTTTCACTCTTAAAAAATTTTTTATATTTTCCAAGCAAAATTCCTCCTGTCCATGTTCAAAAAATAAATTTCAAATCTAATAAAATCAATGTCTCTTGACATACATTATTATCCATATTTTTGTTGTGACAAGCTACTGCAACTATCTGAGCACCTAATTGTTGTATGTTCGTAATATCTGTCAGTATTATATTTTCGGTGAGAAGCTCTCCATTATTGTAATAGCTACTAATTTCTTCATATGGTTCATATCCATCAACTAGAAGAGGAGCAATTAATTCCATTGTGTTCATATTAAAGATATAAAGATTCCAATCCATATCTATACATATTAAATCGTTATAAAACGAATCAATTGCATCAATTTGTTCACCACTCAGTTCACACTCTGCTAGTTTTTTTAAATCTGGATAGGAATACTTTATGATTTTTGTTTCATCAATCTTAGAAGTTAGAAAGCAATTACCTTGCACATGGAATACAGGTGGAAAAGCATTTTCAAGATCTTTCATTTCACAACAATTGATTATTCCTTCCTCATACGTAAGCCAATTCATTTGCTGACCATCTTGCCCTGCTGCTATCCACAACGCTATTTTATTTTCCTCTGGAAGATGAAATAGCATCGGCGAGCTTTCACCATAACTATCTTCAACTATTACGTTAGCAAGATATGAAGTTGTATACAATGTCTTGGCATCACGCACATATACTTGCAATTCATCATTATTCACTCTTCTTACATACCAAAATAACTTTCCATCACATGAAAATTTTGCATATAATATATCCCCTTCTGTGGAGTGTACTAGCTTTCCCTCATTTGTGACCACACGAACTTCACCACTAGCAACTATAGACAAAAGTTTACCAGAAGAATGAATAGACAATGACAATACAGATGTTTGGCTTGTCATATCTGTCAAATCAAGTGTACCAACAATGTCAAAATTACTACTTAACAGTGTCAAGTTTCCTTTATTAGAAATCACTGTAATTGTTCCACTTTCAGTAGCGGAATCTAATATATATGCTTTATGTAAAAGCTTAATTTTTTTTAGACATGTTAACTTCATTATATCCTCCAAAACACGTAAAAATTTTATTTAAAATATCGGTTATCTTTTAATACATTTCTGTTTTTACACTTCGGGATTTCGCTTCACTAATTACTTGATCAAAATTATTTTTCGTTTTATTAAATTTTGTTTTTAGAGCATCGAATTGTTCTGACTCGTGCATTGTATGTTCTCTTCCTTTTCAAAGTTTATTCCACCAATTATTTACTCTTACACTTTACTTATTAATTAGACAAAAAATGGTCACAAATCTTGTAGTTACTCAGGCTTGTGACCATCATCTTCTATTTTCCTTCCGTTACTTCTTGAATAACTGCCACAACCAACTCCGCTGTTTTCACTAATTCCTCAATCGGCATCCGTTCATTTGTTGTATGAATTTCCTCATAACCAACTGCTAAATTAATCGTTGGTACACCAAACCCGTTAATTACATTGGCATCACTACCACCACCACTATGCAGAAGTCTTGCATTCCGTCCAACTTTTGCAACAGCACGTTTTGCTACTTCTACCACATGATCTCCACCTTTAAATTTGAATCCCGGATACATTGGTTGAATCGTAACTTCTGCACGTCCACCCATTTCTTCTGCGGCTGCTTCAAATGCTTCTTTCATTTTATTTGCTTGTGCTTCCATTTTTTCGCCAATTAATGAACGGGCTTCTGCAAGGATTTCCACTCGATCACAAACGATATTTGTTTGTGTTCCACCTTCAATGCGTCCAATATTTGCTGTTGTTTCTTCATCAATTCGACCCAGTGGCATATTGGCAATCGCTTTTGCTGCAATCGTAATCGCCGATATACCTTTTTCAGGAGCAACACCAGCATGAGCTGTTTTACCATGAATGGTTGCTTTTACTTTCGCTTGTGTTGGAGCAGCAACAATAATATCTCCAACTTTCCCATCAGAATCAAGAGCATAACCGTATTTTGCGATAATTTTTGTTGAATCTAATTCTTTTGCCCCAACTAGACCAGATTCTTCCCCAACAGTAATCACAAATTGAATCGTACCATGTGGAATATTTTTTTCTTTTAACACACGAATTGCTTCAAATAGAGCAGCTAGACCAGTTTTGTCATCTGCCCCTAAAATAGTTGTACCATCTGTTACAACATAACCATCTTTAATCGAAGGTTTTACACCATTCCCCGGAACAACTGTATCCATGTGACATGTAAAATATATTGGATCAACATTTTCTTTTCCTTTTAATGTACAAATAAGATTTCCAGCTCCATGCCCAGTGCGTGCCATTGTATCATCTTCAAATACTTCGACACCTAAAGCTTCGAATTTTGCTTTTAACACTTTACAAATAGCTGTTTCAAATTTTGTTTCTGAATCAATTTGTACAAGCTCCAAAAATTCATCCAATAAACGTTTTTCATTAATCATTTTTTCTCCCCCTATATATGTTAGATACGTATTTTTGAATGTTTTTCATGAAATAAATGGTTCACCAAACTATCGATTTTACTGGATTTTAGCAACCATTTATTTCGTGAGTTCTGGGTGAAAAGGGGCTTGCCACTTTTCACCCAGAACTCACAGTGGAATATTCCCGTGTTTCTTTTTCGGACGTTCTTCATGTTTGTTTCTCAGCATTTCTAATGACTGGATAATTTTAATCCGTGTATCTCTTGGGTCAATAACATCATCGACCATTCCCCGACTTGCAGCAATGTATGGATTGGCGAATTTTTCCCGATATTCTTCTACCTTCTTAATTCTCGTTGCTTCTGGATCTTCACTGCTCGCAATTTCCCCCGCAAAAATAATATTTGCTGCTCCTTGTGGACCCATTACCGCAATTTCAGCATTTGGCCACGCAAATACAACATCCGCTCCAATTGCCTTACTATTTAAAGCAACATACGCCCCACCATATGCTTTTCGTAAAATAATCGTTAGTTTCGGTACAGTTGCTTCTGAATAAGCAAATAAAATTTTTGCACCATGTCTAATAATTCCGCCATGCTCTTGTTTAACGCCTGGGAAAAATCCAGTTACATCTTCAAACGTAATAATTGGGATGTTAAACGAATCACAAAAACGAATAAACCGAGCAGCTTTATCAGATGAATCGATATCTAGTCCACCTGCCATAAATTTTGGCTGATTACAAACAAGTCCGACCACTTCACCTTTAATTCTTGCTAAACCAACAACGACATTTTTTGCAAAATATTTATGTACTTCATAAAATGAGTCCACATCAACGACTTGCTCAATAACAATTCGCACATCATACGGACGAACAGAGTCAAATGGAATTACTTCTGTTAAATCTGGACGGTAATCATCTTCCGCTTCTACCTCAATCATTGGTGGACGTTCTGTATTATTTTGTGGCAAATAACTAAGTAACTTCCGTACTTCAAGTAATACTTCTTCTTCTGTTTCCCCTGAAAAATGAGCATTCCCACTCGTTGCATTATGTACTTTTGCTCCACCTAAATCTTCTGAACTAATTTTTTCTCCCGTTACTGTTTCAATTACTTTTGGCCCTGTAATAAACATTTGGCTCGTCTTCTCGACCATAAAAACAAAATCGGTAATAGCTGGCGAATACACTGCTCCACCTGCACATGGTCCCATAATAACGGAAATTTGCGGAATAACACCAGAGTATATAGCGTTACGGTAAAAAATATGTCCGTAACCGTCCAAAGAAACAACGCCTTCTTGAATTCTCGCTCCACCTGAATCATTCAAACCAATAAAAGGGGCTCCTGTTTTTACCGCTAAATCCATGACATTGGCAATTTTTTTGGCGTGCATTTCTCCTAAAGCTCCACCAAATACAGTAAAATCTTGAGAAAATAAATAAATTGGGCGACCATTTACTTTTCCATAACCCGTAACAACACCATCACCTGGTCCTTTTTTCTCATCCAAACCAAAATCGGTACAACGATGTTCAAGAAATGGGCTTAATTCAACAAATGTGCCCTCATCGACAAGCAAATCAATTCGTTCCCGTGCTGTTAATTTACCTTTTGCGTGTTGTTGATCAATTCTTGCATCACCACCGCCAAGCTCCACTTCCCTTTTTCGTTCATACATGTCATCAATTACTCTGTAAATATCAACCATTAGTTTGTCTTCCTTTCACAAAGTTCATATAAAATCCCTCTTGTTGACTTAGGATGCATAAAAGCAATATCTGCTCCACCTGCTCCAGATTTTGGCTGTTCGTTAATCATCCGAATCCCTTTTTCTTTCATCTCGGCAATCCGAGCGTGAATATCATCTACTCCAACGGCAATATGATGAATGCCTTCTCCACGTTTTTCAATAAACTCTGCAATTGGGCTTGCCGCAGAAGTTGGCTCTAATAATTCTAATTTGGATTCGCCGATTTTTAAAAAAGCTACTTTGACACTTTCTGATTCTACAACTTCTGTTCCGATATAATCCAGCCCCAAAACATTCACATAAAAAGGCAATGATTCTTCCAATGATTTTACTGCAATACCAATATGATCTATTCTCTTTGGCTTCAAACCCCTAGCTCCCTCCTTTAACACAACAATTTATTATTCGCCATACAACAACAAAAATCCTGCTTCTTTTGTATTCTGCTTGTCGCTGATTTTGTTTAGCGTTACAATAGAAGTATCATAAATATTTAGGAGGGATAAAAATGGGTAATAAAAAATTTCAACGCTTCATTATCATGACCATGTTAATCTCTATGTTACTTACGACAATACTTGCTGGGATTGCATCCTTTGGTTGGTAAGTTTCATTAATTGTTTAAAAGTTTTTTTCGATTTAACAATCTTTACTGTTGTGCCAATCGGAACTTGCTCAAATAATTTTTCAACATGTTTATTTAACATCCGAACACAGCCTTGAGAAACATGTTTTCCAATAGATGCTGGATTGTTTGTTCCATGTATACCAAAAGTTCGCCCATCTGTATTGTTTGCATCAAAACCAATCCAACGTGAGCCAAGTGGATTAAGCGGACTTCCACCGGGAATATTTTTTTTGCGATAGTATGGATCTTTTGCTTTGACAATCACTGTAAATGTGCCTTCTGGTGTTAGATCTGTTGTTTTGCCAGTTGCCACTTTGTAGGTACTAATAATTTTTCCATATTGAATAAATGCTAATTGGTTCGTTTGTTTGTTGATGATAATTGTCGGATCTCCATGTCCAATAAATGGTGATGTAATTAGTAGAAAAGCTAGTATAAATGACAAAAAAACACGCCCTTTCGTTTTTTAGTAGTGTAAACGAATTGGGCGTGTTTTATTAAACTTCCTCGCAATGCTCGTCAAATAATCCTTGTAGCTTCTCAACAATCGTAACAAGTTCACTTGCTTCAATATCATGGCGACCAACCATATCACAAATCTTTCCATCTTTTAGTAATGCAAATGACGGAGAAGATGGTTGAAATTCTGGGAAATAGCTTCTTGCTTGTGCCGTTGCTTCTTTATCTTGCCCTGCAAATACAGTGACAAACTGATTTGGACGTTTATCATAATCTAAAGCATACGCCGCCGCAGGGCGAGCTAGTCCACCTGCACAACCACACACTGAATTAATCATCACAAGCGTTGTTCCTTTTTTTGCAAATGCAACGTCTACTTCACTTGCTGTTTTTAATTCTGTATAGCCCGCTTTTTGCATATCCGCTCTCGCCTGAGTAACGATATCGTTTGTAAAAAATTGAAATGTCATGGTTTATCTCCTTTAGGTGTTATCTTATTTGATACATAGTTATTTTGACATATGGAAAAACACTTAGTCAAAGTTAATGCCTGTGTTTTGTTCAAAAATACTTTTACAATCTCGGATCAAGTGGTTTACTTTCCAATGCCAAAATCCCAAATACACATTCATGTACTTGATGAAGAGGTTGCTTTTTCACAAATCTTTCTAATGATTCCATTCCTAATGCAAATTCTTTTAATGCTAATTGCCGTTTACGATGAAGGGAACGCTTTTTTAAACGATGTATATTTTCTTTTAATGTATATTCAGGTCCATAAATAATTCGCAAATATTCTTTTCCTCGACATTTAACGGCTGGTTGTAATACAGTAGTTCCATTCATGACAATAAAATCTGTTGGTTTTACAACTATTCCTTCCTCACCTGCATTGGTAAGATTTTCCCACCAGTTAATACCTATTTCTATACTTTCGTTACTATTCACATCAATTATCATATAATCCGTAAGCATAAATATTTTATCCATACCTACTATATATTTTTTCACAGTATCCATGTGCCACAGATGTTCTTTATCATTGTGTACTGACCCTTCCGTAGCCAAAATATGAAAAGGAGCAATTCGATAATCATCCACATTCTCTACATTCCAACAATATCTCCGATAGGCTTCTGTATATTTCTCCAATGCATCTTTCCGCTCCAGATGCTCATCAAGAAGTGCTTGTAAATTAACATTTTGTCCAGAAACGGAACTAGCCATATCGACTACTTGAAAATTTCTCTTAACCGTTTCTGATAATATTTCTACAACAGCTGATAAACTTTGCCGACCTGTACGTCCAACGGATGAATATTGATTTTCTAGTAAACTTTGTGCTTTTGCTGACCATGGCATGAGTTCCGTATCTAAACATACCCAATCCGTTTGAAAATCAGACCAAAACCCACTAGCTTCTAACACATTTCCTAGTCGCTCAATAATCGTTTTTTCGATAGATTCATCATTAAAAAACTGCCGACCTGTACGAGTGTAAATGACTCCTTGCTTACCATCTGAAACATGGAAATGTTCTTTAGCTGCCTCGACACTTTTTGCCATTACAATCACAGCCCGTGACCCCATATGTTTTTGTTCACAAATTACTCTTGTGACACCACGAGATTTATAATAGTCAAACGCTTCGATAGGGTGTTCCAATATTCCATCTAGTTTACTTGTTTCACAAGGTGACATCGTTGGTGGCAAATAAATAAGCCAATGCGGATCAACAGCAAAACGGCTCATAATTTCTAGTGCTTCATTCGAGCTATCTTCACTAATTGTCACACCTGAATCAAGACGAGTCGTTAAAAACCTTTTTCCAGTCACATCTTGAATATGTAAAATATCATTGTATTCTTCTTGTTTTTCAATAAGTGGCTTCACTGGTTCACAGTATACTTTTTTTGCCGAAACACTCACAAGCTCTTTTTCGGGATAACGCATAGCCGTTAATTTCCCACCAAATACACAACCAGTATCAATACACCATGTGTTGTTTATACTTTGCACATCTACCTGTGGCGTATGCCCATACACAACCATTGCTTTTCCACGATATTCATTTGCCCAATTAAATCGTACAGGCAAACCATATTCATCCGTTTCACCAGTTGTTTCTCCATACAAACAAAAATCACGCACCCGAGAAGAACCACGACCTTGTAAATGTTCTTTTAATCCCGCATGAGCGACAACTAGTTTCCCATTATCTAATACATAATGACTAACTAACGAAAATAAAAATTTCTTTACATTCTCCACAAACTCTTCAGATGCTTCTGCTAATTCTTCTAATGTATTTGCTAAGCCATGGGCAACATTTACATTTCCACCTCTTAATTTTTTTAACAATTTGATGTCATGATTTCCCGGAACACACATAGCATTATTGGATTCGACCATATTCATAACTAAACGTAAAACATCTTTATTTTTTGGTCCACGATCACACAAATCTCCTAAAAATATTGCTCTACGTCCTTCTGGATGAATGACTGAAAAATTGTCTGTAACTTCATAGCCTAAAGAAACAAGCAACTCACACAATTCATCAAAACAACCGTGAATATCTCCAATAATGTCAAATGGCCCATAGTCATCTTTTTTATTATTCCATAGTTTTATCCGCACAATTTCTGCTTGCTCTACATCTTCTAATGTATTTAACACATAAATACGGCGGAAGCCTTCACGTTTTAAGTTTTTAATGGAACGTTTTAAGTCAACCGTTTGAGAACGGAGAGTTTGAGAACTAATTTTCCGATCAGTTCGTTTTTCATTCCGTTCTTGACATACTTTTTCAGGAATATTAAAAACAATTGCTACTGGTATACAGTTCTGTTCCTTCGCTAAATATAATACACTTTCTCGTGATTTTTTTTGCACATTTGTAGCATCTATCACAACTGTTTTTTGTAGATTAAGTCGTTTATTCGCAATATAATACAGCGTTTCAAACGCTTCTTGTGAAACTCCTTGATTATTATCATCATCACTAATTAATCCACGAAAAAAATCAGAAGATAATACTTCCGTAGCCTTAAAGTGTTTAGAAGCAAATGTTGATTTTCCACTTCCAGATACACCAATTAAAGTAACAACAGACAGTTCAGGTATTTCTATTCGCATCTTATAAATACCCCCATTTGTGTTGGCGAGCCAGTAGATTCCTCATGACTACCAATTCCTAAAAAACGGACTACATAATTATATTTCTCACATAATTGTTCTGCCCAAGATTCAAACTCTTGCCTAGTCCACTCAAATCTATGATCACTATGGCGAAATGAACCAGTTAATAATGTTTCATAATGACGATTGTATTCCACATTCGGTGTTGTAATAATGGCTGTTCTTGGACGAGCAAACTCAAATAAAACACGTTCAAAAGCAGTAAGTCTAGGAATATCTAAATGCTCAATCACCTCAACTATACAAGCAACATCATAGCCTTCAAACCGATTATCCCTATAAGTTAACGAGCCTTGAAAAATAGTTAGTTTGTTTTTTTGATAGTCGGACATTTCATCCATTCTTAATTTTCCTTTTGCTTTTTCTAATACTTCATTAGAAACATCCACACCAGTTACTTTTACTAATTCTTTTTCTTTCATTAAAAGCTTGATTAATTTCCCTTCGCCACAGCCAATATCAATTACTGTTTTTGCTCCACAAGTATTTACTTCATTCATTACAGATTGAAGACGTTGTTTATTTAGACTTACTTGTATACTTGTTGGTATAGATTCTGCCTGCTCTTCTACTATTTCTTTTTCAAACAAACGATCAAATGCCTGATTCACTAAATTTTTTTGACGTTTTAAATACTTTGAAGTAATTAATTTTGCTTCAGGATGATTTGCTAACCATCCTTCCCCATGTCCTAATAGTTTGTCTATTTCATCTTTACCAACCCAATAATGTTTTTGCATATCAAAAACAGGGATTAATACATATAAGTGATTAAGTAAATCACACAATCGGACTTTTCCATGAATGGTAAGATCAATGTATTTACTCATTCCCCACTCAGGAAATAGTTCGTCTGAAAGATAAGTAGTATATTCCACTTCATATCCTAGTGGTTGAAAAATACGCTCTAATATGTCAACATTACTACACGGCAACATAACTAGTTTTGCTTCTAGCTCAAGTGATGTATTAGCTAAATCTGGAAGTTTATCGCATTTCCCAGTCATCGCTGTACCAAACACTCTTGCTAAAGCTGTGCTTAAAAATGACGATGCTACATACGGACGGTCATTTACATAATCAAATAAACCTCTACTAGCAGAACCAACTTTTCCACGTGCTAACTCTATCGGATCAATTTTTAAAAGCAATGCTACTGTTGTTTTTTCTTCTGTTGCAGTTGGATAAAAAACATAAGCTGTACCATGATTTAATGCAAATGCTTGTGGGCGGTTAGGGTTTTTATGTAATAGATATCCTAGGTCTGTAGAATTTTCGCCAGTGTAAGTAATCGTTAATAGCATGTGAAACACCTCCTTAGGTGAAGTTTATACTTCACTCTACGTTTAAAACGAATTAGATAAACTCCCCAAAATTTCTTTTGTATCTCCTTCAGGGTTGAGTTTTCTCACCATATCTTCTGTAATTGTTTCTCCATTATAAATTTGTTCCAACACATCAAAATCCAAATTTGTCTCATAATAGTCTTCAAACCATTTCTGATAACCTTGTAAATTCGGTGTATACCCTAAAAAAGTATTAATACCATCAGACCAATTTTCAGGAATTTTAAAAGGTGCAAAATGCCATTCAGTCTCCCCAATAGATTGCCATGTACAGAAAGTGACAATCTCCTTCTCTAAAGCAAGGTCATTTAATAATTCCTGTAAAGCTACTGGAGTATTGTCATAAAAGTTGTGTTTGGCAATGATTTCAGGTATGGATTCTCCATCATCATCCTCATCAAAATTATAAGGACTTAATTCACATTCATGGTCAAAACCTTTGATAATGCAACCATCTGGTGAAAATAAAATATGATAGTGGTCACCACATGAGTCATCAATTTTAAAATAATGACCATTCAAAACCCAATTTTTATCATAATGATACACTTTAGTCCAATCATAGTTATCATCATCTGGACACATGATATAATCAATTTTTGCATAAGCCAATAAGTGTTTTTGCAAACTCTCTGGTGATGAGATTTTGTGAAGATTTTTTATGATATTCATTATCCATTTTCTCGTAATTTACAAATGAATTTTAGTCCCAAAAAACTATTCTATAACTGCATAAAACTAATCATTCTCTCTTCCCTCATACAAAAAAATCAACCTTCTAACCGCCAAAGCCACCGACTCTTTCCCTGCCATCACTTCATTCTCAATCTTTGGTAACTCCGTCTTCACTTGCTCATTCGCAAAAAAACTAGTCCGCAAATAATCCTCCACCATGGCGTATAACCATTCTTTCATCTGAGCATTTCTTTTTTCAAAAAATACACCTGATTGCTTTGTATTAGCTTCAAATCTTTTTGTCATTTGAAAAATATCAACAATTCCCGCACCAGTAATTGAAGAAACTGTAAGAGCTTCTGACTGCCAGCCTTTTGTTGCAGGACGAATATAATGAAGAATTTCCGCAAATTGCTCGCAAGCCACTTTCGCTTTTTTTTCATTATCTCCATCCGCTTTATTGACAACAATCGCATCCACAAGCTCCATAATTCCCCGCTTCATTCCTTGCAGTTCATCACCTGCACCAGTAAGCCCAAGCATTAAAAATAAATCGACCATGCCTCGGACCATCACTTCACTCTGCCCCACACCAACCGTTTCCACTAAAATAATATCATAGTTTGCCGCTTCACAAAGTAACATGGTTTCACGAGTTTTTCGATGAACACCACCGAGCGTTCCAGACGATGGGGACGGACGAATAAAGGCATTGTTATTTCTAGTCAAAAGTTCCATGCGTGTCTTATCACCAAGAATACTTCCGCCAGTTAATTGACTTGTTGGGTCAACGGCTAATACCGCCACCCGATATCCTTGCTCACACAGGTACGTACCAAACGCTTCAATAAATGTACTTTTTCCAGCCCCCGGTACACCTGTAATTCCAATGCGTAATGATTTTCCTGTGTGCATTAAAATAGCTTGAATTACCGCTTGTGCCATATCAAAATGTTTTTTTGCATTACTTTCAATGAGTGTAATCGCTTGTGCTAAAATCGTTCTATCATTGTTTAAAATTCCTGACACAAATTCTTCTACTGTTCGCTCTTTTCGCTTTGCAAATGTTGGTTTTTTTGGATGCTCTTGTCCTTCCTCTTTCGTGATATAGACAGAGAATCCTTCATCATTCTCCGCCCACTCTGGACGCTTTTTCATTTCTGTTCCTCATAACCTAACCGTCGATATATTTCCCGGACAACTTTTTCAGCGGCTACTGGAATAACAGTTCCCGGGCCAAAAACTGCTGCTGCACCTTTTTCATATAAAAAAGTATAGTCTTGTGATGGAATAACGCCACCAATGACAACAACGATATCTTCACGACCTAATTTCTTTAGCTCTTCTATGAGTTGTGGCAATAATGTTTTATGTCCAGCAGCAAGTGAACTCATACCAACAACATGAACATCATTTTCAACCGCTTGTTTTGCCGTTTCTTCTGGCGTTTGAAATAATGGTCCCATGTCCACATCAAAGCCTAGATCAGCAAAAGCTGTCGCAATTACTTTTGCTCCTCGGTCATGCCCGTCCTGTCCCATCTTGGCAATTAAAATTCGTGGTCTTCTTCCTTCATTTTCTGCAAATTCATTAGTTAACTGTTTGATGTTTGCAATTTCTTCATCATTTGTATACTCAGCGTCATATACACCACTAATCGAACGAATAATTGCTTTATGACGTGGAGCAATTTTTTCAATCGCATCGGAAATTTCGCCAAGTGTTGCCCGAACACGAGCCGCTTTTACTGCTACATCCAATAAATTTCCGTTGCCTGTTCTTGCGACTTCAGTAATTGTTTCTAACACTTCACGCACCGCATCTTCATCACGATTTGCTTTTAATTCATTTAATTTTTCAATTTGGCGTAAACGAACAGCGGTATTATCAATTTCTAAAATGTCCATAGATGCTTCTTTTTCTAAACGGTAGCGGTTTACACCAATAATTATTTCTTTACCTGAATCAATTTTCGCTTGACGGCGTGCCGCTACTTCTTCAATTCTCATCTTTGGCAGTCCTGTATCAATTGCTTTTGCCATGCCGCCTAATTCTTCAATTTCTTCAATGTGTTTCCATGCTTGTTCCATTAAGTCGTTTGTCAAAGATTCTACATAATACGAACCCGCCCACGGATCAATTACATTACAAATCCCCGTTTCATCTTGTAGGTATAGTTGTGTATTCCGAGCAATTCTTGCAGAAAAATCAGTTGGTAAAGCAATCGCTTCATCCAGTGCATTTGTATGTAATGATTGCGTATGTCCAAGTGCCGCCGCTAATGCTTCGACACACGTTCTTGTCACGTTATTATATGGATCTTGCTCTGTTAAACTCCAGCCAGAAGTTTGTGAGTGTGTGCGTAATGCTAGGGATTTAGCATTTTTCGGATTGAATGTACGCATCATTTTTGCCCACATCATTCGTGCTGCTCGCATCTTTGCAACTTCCATAAAATAATTCATACCAATTGCCCAGAAAAATGACAAACGTGGAGCAAACGAATCTATGTCTATACCAGCTTTTAAACCGGTACGTACATATTCCAATCCATCTGCTAATGTATACGCCAGTTCAATATCCGCAGATGCCCCTGCTTCTTGCATATGATAGCCTGAAATACTAATGCTATTAAATTTCGGCATATATTTAGAGGTGTATTCAAAAATATCAGCAATAATTTTCATTGACATTTCAGGTGGATAAATGTACGTGTTCCGTACCATATATTCTTTTAAAATATCATTTTGAATTGTTCCAGATAGTTTATCTTGCGTCACACCTTGTTCTTCAGCGGTCACAATATAAAATGCCATAATTGGCAATACTGCACCATTCATTGTCATTGATACCGACATCTGATCCAGTGGAATGCCATCGAACAATGTTTTCATATCCAAAATTGAATCAATTGCCACTCCCGCTTTTCCAACATCACCAACCACACGAGGATGATCGGAATCATAGCCACGATGTGTCGCCAAATCAAAGGCAACAGACAATCCTTTCTGCCCCATTGCTAAATTGCGGCGATAAAAAGCATTACTTTCTTCTGCCGTTGAAAATCCTGCATACTGCCGAACTGTCCACGGACGATTGACATACATTGTTGGATACGGGCCCCGTAAAAATGGTGCAATTCCGGGATATGTATCAAGAAAATCAAATGAAGCTATATCTTCTTTTGTGTAATGTGTATGAATAGCAATATGCTCATTTGTTTGAAAAGCAACTTCTGCTTTTGTCTCTGTAGCAGTTTTCGATTTCTCTAACGAAACTTTTGTAAAATCAACCATGAAGGTGTACCCCCGTTTCTTCTATATAACATGCCATACACGAAACGTGTATGAGCGATTATTCATTGTTATTATCCTTAAAAGTTAAATTCATGTGTTTGTCATCTTCCATATAACGTGTTAATACATCATAACAATTGGATTTTATATGGATAAACTCCGTAACACCAGCAGATTCTAGTTTTGTTTTCATTTCTTCTTTCTGCATTCCTGCAACAACCCATTTTAACTTTCTACTCTTTTCAATAATCTCTGCAACCATTGCTTCATATCGCACATCTGTACTACAAAAAACAACTTGAGTACCTTTTTGGCTTTTTAACCAATCTATCGCATCCGTAACAGACTCTAGACTTGGGCTACTTTTAATCTTAAATCCTCCTACAGCAAAAAATCCGTTAATAAAATCTGTACGTGCCTTATGTTCAGTAAGTGTTCCAAGATTGACTAATAATATCACTGGTCGTGGGTTTTTACATGCTTCCATCCGCAACTCTTCAAATGTTGCACTTAAATGATGTGGAGAGATTTCAGAAATACTATCTGTACCTACATTTATTTCATCATCATTTACAATATAGTAAAATTCAAGTGTAGACGCATCTTTAGCGAATAATTGTATACTACTGTCAACAAAGTCCGTTGTATTTATTTGATATTTACTTGAAGTATGTCTAGATTTTTCAGCTACTACTGTTTTTTCTGTTGGTACTTCTTGTGTGTTCACATACATATTTGTTCCAACAATTTTTTGTTTACGTGTATGGACATCTTTCACTCTTTTGTCTACTACTTCTTTAATTTGTTCCTGAATAAATCCAGTTTGTAACGCTTTCAACATTCCACCTTTTGCTTCGATTTGTTGAAACAGTTCCCACCCTGCTTTGGCTAATTCATTTGTTAGTGCTTCCACATAGTAAGAACCTCTAGCTGGATCAGCTACTTGCCCAAGATATGATTCTTCTTTCAAAATAAGTTGAGAGTTTCTTGCAATCCTTCGAGAAAATTCATCTTCACCAGTCAATTCATTAAATGCACCAACACTTAATCCCTGCACTCCACCAATAATTGCCGAAAATGATTCGGTTGTTGTTCTCAGCATATTGACATATGGATCAAACAACGTTTTTGTAAACAAGGAAGTAGAAGCATGAACATCTAATTGCTTTACTTCTTCATCCCCACCAAATGCCGAAACAATCGTTGACCACATCACTCTAATTGCTCGCAATTTAGCAATTTCCATAAAAAAATTCGCTCCGACAGATACACTTATCGTAAGTTGTTTTGCAATATCATTAAATGACATACCCTGACTCATTAACTCTCGAATATATGCCACCGTAGTTGCCATACTAATCGCTAGTTCTTGTACTGCATTTGCTCCACCTTGATGATATGTATCTGTTGAAACATGAACAAACTTTAGTTTTGTTTCATTTGCTTTTATTAGTTGAGCAAGTATATGAAAATACGTTTTATTTGTATTATATAAACTACCTTTTTTTACTAATGAAGCAAATGGATCGTGTAATAATGCTCCATGCAATAAAGATGTATCTAATTTAGTGCGTTCCGCATATGCCATAAGCAGTAGATAACCAAATAATTCATCTTCAAATTGCAAACGTAAAGATACATCCGTTAAGGAAATATCTTGAAATAATTTTTCTAAATGCTCGACTTTATTTACTTCATGTGTAATAAATAAATTTAATTCTGTCACACCACGCTCTAATTCATGACGTAGTACACTATTTGCTTCTTCTACATTTCTTACTACATATCGTTGACTAACATGCCAGTTACTTTCCTGACTTTCATTACTGTTTATTTCAGAAAGATCAGATGGCTCATACAATGGTTTAATGTCAATTCCTTCATACGTTTTTGTATGTAATGTTTGCACTGTTCTTTTTAACGTCCGTTCAACTTCTTGTTCCCAATCGTTACGGGTCGCTTTTTTAAATGATATATTTTGCATTGTACTCATCTACATTGCTTCATGAAGAAGCTCTCACCTCTTTTTCTTAGTTTATAGTTATACTATATCATGTGGGGTGGGAGGTGAGAAATAAAAATGAAAAAATTTCAGTTACAAAAGTATTTAGTAACTGAAATTTTTTAAAAGTGTTCAGAAAATCTCCAATCAAACTTCATTTGTTTGGAGAGTGGATTATGAAATCACAAAAAAGTCGCTCACATGATTATGGACAATGAGTTTACATTTATGACTGTAATTGTTTTACCTTATCTATAGCAAGTCCTGTATATGTAACTATTTGTTCAACCTCCATTCTTGCACCTACCATTTTTCTTGCTATTTCTATTTTTTTATTCTTTACCTTCTACCTTCCATTCCGATAGGCTGTGTGCATGTTCGATTCTAAATCATTTTTATATCTTCACTTACCTAGGAATTTTACTCGTTCAATGTCATCTTTTTTATGCTTTGCAATAATGTTCCAGTCATCGCTAACGCACCTTTCGTTTCCATTAGTTGATTGATTACATCCTTCTGTCATTAATACAAAGGCTTCCTTCATAACAGGTATCTGTGTTACCAGTCTTCATTGAAATTTTTTCTATTTTCCTTGTATTCCCTACATTTCATTTTGTTTTTGATTTAAGATTATAGTATGTAATTGTATATAATGGGGATTCATGTTATGTTTTGAAACAAAATTAAGAAAAATATAGATAACATTTTCAACAATTATTCTGATATTATATAAAGTACAGTATTCAAGTTATGATAGCCTATCAAATTGAAATAATCTTATCCAATGAAAAAAGCTGATATATGCTTATTTCATTACAGAAAAATTTCGATAATTGGAAGTATAATTACGGATGGAATAGACAAATTTTTAAGATTATTTGATGATTTATTAAACTGGATGAATTGTCATATGAATATAACAGGAGGATTTTTTATGAAAAGAAAAATCATTTTAGCAGGTGGTTCAGGTTTTCTTGGCAAAGAACTCTCTGCTCATTTTATCAAGCTTGGATATGAAGTCATCATTTTATCTCGGAGTCCTAGACCGAAAGAAGGTGCTGTTCAATACACTGAGTGGGATGCAAAAACATTGGGAGTGTGGACAGAGGTTCTTGAAAATAGTGAGGCGTTAATCAATCTAACAGGCAAATCGATTAACTGTATTTACACAAAAAAGAATAAAGAAGAAATTCTTCGTTCACGCTCCGATTCTGTTCGGATTTTGCATAAGGCAGTGCAGAACTGTATACATCCTCCAAAGGTTTTTATCCAAGTAAGTGCTATTGGTATTTATGGAAATACAACGTCAGTATGTGATGAAAGTGCGACACACGGTTCAGATTTTATGACACAAGTTTGTGAAGAATGGGAAGAAACCTTCTTTGCTACAAAACTGCCTACTACACGTCAAGTTGTACTACGAGTAGGGTTTGTTTTAGGTCATAACGGTGGTGCTTTGGAACCACTTGTAAAATTAACAAAATACTATCTTGGTGGGACAATAGGTTCTGGTAAGCAGTATATCAGTTGGATTCACATGCAAGATTTGTGTCGTATGTTTGCTACTGTAATCGAAAATCAAGATATGACAGGTATTTTCAATGCGACAGCTCCACATCCAGTTACCAATAAAGAATTTATGAGGTCATTACGTATGGTACTAAAAAAGGGTTGGTCGCCACCAGTACCTGTGACGTTTGTATGGTTAGGTGCTTATCTAATCATGCGTGCTGATCCAGATTTAGCTCTATCAGGTCGAAATGTAATTCCTCAGAGATTTTTAGATAGCGGTTTTATTTTTCATTTTCCTGAGTTGGGTTCGGCATTAAGAGACTTAGTTGTAAAATAGGAAAAATGATACGACATATTTCAGCACTCGGTACATGGGGGCTGGTGGCGGTAATTCAAAACAACATTCATGGGCCATCTGTGATGTGACTAGAGCGGGTAGGTTAGCAACATCGAAATGGTGTAGACGTTGTTTTGTAATAACATGCTTCTTCCCCTTGAACTTCTTTCCGAATTTTCAAAAAAAGACGATGCCGTCAAAAAACATCGTCTTTCTTTTTCGTTTCTCCTTTTCCCTAGAAATCTCCACTACTCACACTACGGTTCACTACACCACTTACGAAAATATTGTCTTTATCCATCAGTAATTTACTTTCATTATCGCTTCCTAACAGCTCTTTGACTTTTTCAAGTGGAATCAATTGCAAGTCAACTCTATTTCCATCAGCAAGTAGCATTAAATAATCAAAATGACCGTCATTCATAGGATTACGATTCAGTTTAGGCATTTGAAGCATAATTCGATCTCCAAAGATATCTATAAAGTTGTTATCTGACATAAAAAAATTCATATCCTTAACGATAAATACAATATCATAATCTTGAAATATATCCTTTGGTCTATTCGGATTAGAACGAGACCCATTCAAAATAACTGCACGTATACGTTCTTCATTTTTTGCTGTATCAAGTATCAGATTCATCATTTCCACTTCTGTTCTCATTCTACTTTGCCTCACATTGTATAAATTTTATGTATTGTTTCTTCACTAATAAAAACGTAAAACAACAAATCTTTTTTTAAAAAAATTAAAACACATCGTTATATTGATAAAATTCACTGCAGCACTTCACAAAAATTTACTCAAACATGACATTTTCTAAAACTTTCTCCAATTGAGATTTCAATTTTTGAATGTCTATATTCAATACGTCCCAGATTTTCGAAAAATTAATAGCCCCATAGTTATGAGCAGCTATGTTTCTAACTGTCCTAAATTGATTTGTATCAATTTCTGTATTTTCATTTTTAAACTCATCTGAAAGTTTAATGATTGCTTCTGAAATGGAAATCATACACATAGCTGTTGCCCGCTTTAGCATCTGATTATCTGAAAAACTTTCAAAATCTGTACATTCTTCTTTTTGGCAGTAGCTTTGCATTTCATCAATTGTATCTAAAATACTCAAAAGAGCTAGTTTATCTTTGCTGGTCATATATAATTATTAACTCCTTCTGAATTTCTTTTTCTACTCTTGGAGAAAATGAACCAAACTCAATAAAATCAACATCTTTACCCAAACTATCTCGAATATCTATTTCAAAGGCTTCCCATTCAGAGAGTGACATATGTTTGTCTATTTTAAACATCAAATCTATATCGCTTGTAGCTATCGCATCTCCACGAGCATAAGAGCCAATAAGACCACCTTGTACAATACCATATTTCTGAAATTTAGGAATAAGAATGGACTTTATAGATTCTATATCATATATAATCGTGTTCAATCATATTCAACTCCTTTATAATTTTATATCATCATGCACTTTTTCATACAACAAACTATCTATCCATGTACCATTTATATTTACATCCTTTTCTATTCTCCTAGTCGGCACAAATCCATTTTTCTCTAATACTCTCTGAGAGCCAATATTGTCTGGAGATGTTCCTGCTTCCACCTTTACAAACTTGTAATCTCCAAAACCTTTTTCTAAAGCAATTCGCACAGCTTCTGTTGCATAACCCTTTCCATTTTCGCTCTTTCCAATTCTATATCCTAGTTCAGCAGACTTCACTTCATCATTTCTAATATTGACGAAATTAACTCTCCCAACCATTTTTCTAACTTCATTTCTAATAATATGCATATAACATTCGTCTCGATTTTGTTCTGCAATTATTTCTTTCATAATCTCTTGAAACACTTCTGGTTTATAATAGTCATCCCCTCTGAAAGGTAGTGTTTCCTCAAAATAAGCTCTGTTTTCTTTTTCAAAATGATAAATATCAGTAAAGTTACTTTCAGCTACTAATTCTAGGTTTATATTCATTGATTTTCTCCTCATCGCACTCTCCTAATCATTTCCCTGCAACAAACATCCCTGCTGGCTTTGGAATAACAATTACCCCATCCTCATCTTTCCACTGTTCCAAAAATAAATCAAGCCCTTCTACTTGTATTTCATCTACCCCAGACATCGTTGTAGTAGACAAAATATAGTCAACTATATCATTAACATCTGTTACTTTGAGTACATTTTCATATTCATGTAGTTGTATATCAGTAAATTCACTTCCAAGAACACTAGCCCCATTTTCCAATGTAAATGAAATAGCATTTTCTCCAAATGCATCAATGGAAGGATTAAATTCTCTTAGTACATTATGCAAATATTCACCCATACCATTTATTCCAGTTGTAGTTGTATAAAAACGACCACCTGACTTTAATACTCGATACACTTCACTTATTGCTTTTTGTAAGTTAGGAACATGGTAAAGCATACTGTTCGCTATAACAATATCAAATGAATTATCGGGATATGGTATTTCTTGTATATCTACTTGTTCCGTTGAAACATTTTCGAAATCAGCATACTTTTGTTTCACACCTTCTACCATAGCAGTCGAAAAATCAGAAAGAATCAGGCTTGAATCTACTGGAAGATGTTGAATTTTATTCTCCCATATAGCTCCTGTTCCACAACCAAGCTCTAATATGTTGCAACCTTCAAAAAAATAATAATGCTCAAAGACCCAATCAGCAAACGATTGTTGATTTGTTTTGTACTTATCGTTAAATTCCATTCTAAACAAAAGACCTTTGTTTGTTTCATACTGTTTTTTCACAAAAGAAGTTTCACGCATTTTTGACATTTTTTTGCCTCCTAGTAATCTATTTTAGTCAGATTATTATTGCACCTTTATTTTTAATCCATTAAGATTCTTGAAAAATCTGTGACATAATTATTTTTAGTGTTTTGGCGAGATTTTTATAAAATGAATGGTTCCCAAAACGTTGATTTTATTGTATTTAGGTAACCATGCATTTCATGAGTTTGGGACGATTGGGGCTTGTCCCTTTTCGTCCCAAACTCATCTATCCATATTACTCAATCTCATGCACAAACAACCCACTTCTTAGCTTAGGCTCAAACCATGTCGATTTTGGTGGCATAATTTCACCCTTTTCAGCAACCTCCATCAATTCAGTCATCTGTGTTGGATACAAAGAAAAACCAATCTTCATTTCCTGACTATCCACCCTGCGACTTATTTCAGAAAGACCTTTAATTCCACCAATAAAATCAATCCGCTTATCAATTCTGATATCTGCAATCCCCAAAATTGGTTCTATAATTAATCGCTGCAAAATAGAAATATCTAAGCTTTCGAGTACATTATTTTCATCAATAAACTCTGCCTTTGTACAAAGTCTATACCATTTTCCTTCTAAATACATTCCAAGCTCATGCCTTTTTTCAGGCTTTACCTCAAATCCACTTGGAGAAACATCAAATGTTAAAGAAATCTTACGAATAAATTCATCAGCTGAAAGCCCATTTAAATCTTTGATAACCCTGTTATAATCCATTATGCAAAGTTCATCATCAGGAAAAATAACAGACAAATAATGATTAAACTGTTCTTCTCCACTATAGTTAGGATTTTCGTTTCTCTTTTCAAGACCAACCTTAACGGCTGCTGCACTTCTATGATGTCCATCTGCAATAAATAGATTTTTTATACTTTTAAATTCTTGCACGATTCCTTCAATAACACTTTCATCATCAATAGCCCAAACCATATTTTTCGTTCCATCATCAAAAGAAATGTTATAAATCGCCGCCGACTTCTGTATCCAACTATCTAATATAGCTTTTATTTTTCCATTTGACTTATATGTCGTCAAAATAGGTCCAGTATGAGCTTTACAATATTTCATATGTGTAATTCGATCGTTTTCTTTATCTTCTCTTGTCAATTCATGCTCTTTAATTGTTCCATTTATGTATTCATCAATTGAAGTAAGTGCTACTATACCAGTCTGTATTCTTCCAGATGCTTCAAGCCTGTAAATATACAACCTATTAGTTTCATCCTTTAAAAGCCAACCCTCTTGAATCATTTTATTTAAATTCCATTTTGCTTTTTCATAGACACTCACATCATATAAATCAACATTTCTATCTAAATCTATTTCTGCTTTATCTACATGCAAAAAAGAATATGGATTATCTTTTGTAAGCTCTCTAGCTTCTTCTGTTGTATAAACATCATAAGGGAGTGCCGCTATTTTCTCTACAAGCTGTTTTTCAGGGCGTAGTGCCTTAAAAGAAATTATTTTCACCATTGTTTGTTCTCCTCCTACCTTCTATAAAACTCTCACAATAGAAACACTATTAATTGCTTTTATATCTTTTGTAACATTTTCTTCATCTCTTAACTCATCAACATCTACTACAGTATAAGCGTAGCTTCCTTTGCTCTTATTGACCATATGCTCAATATTTAACCCGTATTTTGAAATCGCCGATGTAATTTGCCCAATCATATTAGGAATATTTTTATGTAATACCATAATTCTTTTATTGAAACAACCAGGAAGTTTACAATTCGGGAAATTAACTGAATTGACAATTGTACCAGTTTCAAGATAGCCTCTTAACTGAACTGCCGCCATTTCAGCACAGTTTTCTTCAGACTCTGGCGTTGATGCCCCTAGATGTGGTATAGCTATCACATTAGGCATCTGAATTACTTTTTCTGTTGGAAAATCGGTAACATAACATGAAAGTGTTTCGTTTGAGAGAGCATCGTTAAGGCTATCAGAATCAACAAGCTCTGCTCTTGAAAAATTTAAAAGTCTTGCACCCTTTTTCATCACTTTAAAAATATCTGCATTAAACATTCCAGTCGTTTTCTCTGTAAGCGGCATATGTAATGTTACAAAATCACATTCTGGCAAAATCGCATTTAAATCTATCGCTTTATTAACGGAGCGAAATAATCCCCAAGCAGCATCAACACTCATAAACGGATCATAACCCAAAACTTCCATTCCTAAAGACTTGGAAATATTCGCTACCATAACACCTATTGCTCCAAGACCAACTACACATATTTTCTTGCCATGAAGTTCTGGACCTGTGAACTGTGCTTTTCCACTTTCAACTTCTTTTTCAATTTCCTTCATTCCTTTAAGATTCTGTGTCCAGTTTATTCCGTCAACAATTTTTCTAGTTGATAAAAGCAGTCCAGCAACAACAAGCTCCTTCACAGCATTTGCGTTTGCCCCAGGTGTGTTAAAGACAACTATTCCTTTTTCCGCACATATATCAACAGGTATATTATTCACTCCTGCCCCCGCTCTTGCAATAGCCAAAAGCTCTGGGTTTAGCAGTTCTTCATTCATTTTAAAACTCCGTAAAATGATTCCTTCTGGATTTTTTTCATCTTTTGAAAGATCGAATTTTTCTTTCGATAAATGGTCAAGTCCTGTATCTGATATTTGATTAAGCATTGTTATTTTAAACATGTTATCACTTCGCCTTTTCATTGGTTTCAAATTTCTTCATCAATTTAACAAGTTCTAAAACACCCTGAGTAGGCATGGCATTATAAATACTAGCCCGCATTCCTCCAACTGAGCGATGGCCCTTCAAGTTTACAAATCCGTTTTCAGAAGCTTCTTTTATAAACTTCGCATTGAGTTCATCATTTGGCAAAATAAATGGCATATTCATTAATGAGCGAAACGGATCTTTTACTGTTGCATTAAAAAGTGATGACTCATCAAGAAAGTCATAAAGTATTTTTGCTTTTTCAACATTTATTTTTGCCATTTCTGAAAGCCCACCAAGTTCTTTAAGCCATTCAAAAACAAGCATCGCCATATAAATACCATAAGTAGGTGGTGTGTTATACATCGAGTCATTTTCGGCATGAGTTTTATAACTTAGCATAGTTGGAACACTTGCAGATTCTTTACCTATTAAATCGTCTCTTATAATAACAATCGTTAAACCAGAAGGCCCTATATTTTTTTGAGCTCCAGCATAGATCAATCCGAATTTACTTACGTCTATCGGCTCTGATAGAATACATGACGACATATCTGCAACAAGTGGAACGCCGTTGGTATCTGGAAGTTTATCAAATTTTGTTCCGTAAATTGTATTATTTAAAGTTATATGAAAATAATCCGCATCTTTATTGAATTTTTCAGAATCTAGTTCTGGTATGTAATTAAAAACCTTATCCTCACTTGATGCTACAACATTCACATCGCCAAATTTTTTGCACTCGGCAATTGCTTTTTTTGCCCACATTCCAGTATGAACAAAATCTGCTTTTTTACTGTTTGTAAACAAATTGAGTGGTATCATTGAAAATTGCAATGAAGCTCCACCTTGCAAAAAAAGAACTTTATAATTATCGGGTATATCCATTAATTCACGCAAAAGTTTTTCAGCGTTTCCAATAATTTCTTCATACATGTTTGAACGGTGACTCATTTCCATTACAGACATTCCAGTATTTTTATAATTAACTAGTTGTCTTGATGCTTTTTCTAATACAGAAAGTGGCAAAACTGCAGGCCCTGCACTAAAATTATAAACTCTCTCCATTTTAAATTCTCCCTATTTTTATTAGTGTATTGATTAACCAATATATTAAAACTTTAGCACGTTAAAGTCAATAAAAATAAGGAATTTTTATGATTAACAAAAAAACATGACATATTTACTTAATCTCTAAAAGAATAATAGATACCATACTGCAATAAAAAGATAGGTTTTTTAAAAATTTCTAGTTTAGTAGGATTTTAATCCAAAAGTATTCTCTTTTTTTAACAATTTCATCTGGAATGATGTGGTCTAAAATGAAAACCTGTCTTAGGAAAGAAAAAGCACATTCAGCAGATCTCCTTTTTGGTGTGATTGGGGATGCGTTGAATTTGGTTTCTCCATCTGATATTTTAGGCTGGTTTCATCACACTGGCTATTCCGTATGATAAGTTAAATTGCTATAGTATAGTTTCATGGACACAAATAATAAAATTAACAGTGAAACTTTTTTTATCATTTCACCAACTCCTTATACGTATTTAATTTTTAATTATTCCGCACACACATTAGACATTGCTAATATGATACTAACAAAACAGTTCTGTTTAATATATTTGAAGAGAACATTTTTTTAATTATTTGACATACACATTAGCCACTGCTAATATGATAACAACAAAACAAATTAGTTTTGTCGAATATGTTCGGAGGTGAATTATATTGCAAACCATTGCTATTGATCTGAAGGTTAAATTAATCCATGGATTTTCTAATAAAACAAGAATTCAAATTCTCGAAAGTATAAAAAATCAAGAAAAAACTGTTTCTCAAATCGTGGAAGAGATTAATGGGAATCAATCCAATATTTCTCAACATCTTGCGTGTTTAAAAGGTTGTGGAATTATTGTAGGGAGAAATGAAGGGAAATACTGTTATTACAGTTTACGTAATCAACACATACGAAATTTATTAACGATGTTTGATACAGTTCTTGAAGATGTTCAAGATGATGTTGCATGTTGCGAGGGTCATATTACAGATTAGGAGGGTTTAAAATGGCTGACAAATGTCAGAACTCAAATAACGATATCCAAAGTACAGAGAATAAGACTGGAAGTTGCTGTAGCAATAAGACAACAAACAAAGAAGATAATAATTCAGTGAAATCAAGCTGTTGTAATAGTGATGAACAAGAAATAATTTCTAATGCACTTCCAGATGAGAAAATGGAATACAGAATTCATGGAATGGATTGTCCTGCTTGTGCTTTAACTATCGAAAAAGGGTTACGTGGGTTAAAATATGTGGAAGAAGTAAAAGTAAATTACAATACCGCAAAACTACAAGTAATTGCTAAAGATAGCTCTTCTTTTGATCAAATTGAAAATGAAGTTCAAAAATTAGGATACACTGTTGAACCACTTAAACAAAATAAACATATAAAAACGTATAATGTGGAAGGAATGGATTGCGGTAGTTGTGCTAAAAGTATTGAAAACCATTTAAATATGATTTCAGCTGTTAAAAATGTGAACGTGAATTTTTCTACAGGAAAAATGAAAATAGAACACGAAAATAGTGTAGAAGAAATAATTTCTGAAGTATCGAAAATTGGCTTTAAAGCTTCTTTGCTTTCTAAGAATAGCAAAACGACCCACACAGCCAAAAATAATAATGAAAATAGAGCTGTTATTTTTTCTGGAGTATTAATTGCACTCGGATTCATCGGTTCGTACACTGATATATCTTCTCTTATGTCAACAATACTTTATATTGTTGCAATGTTTATAAGTGGATATAAACTTGTGAGAAGTGCTTTTTATTCTATTAAAAGTCGCTCATTAGATATGAATGTTTTAATGTCCGTAGCGGCTATTGGAGCTGCACTACTTGGAGAATGGTTAGAAGGGGCAACGGTTATTTGGTTATTTTCTTTGGGAACCACTCTTCAAAATAAGTCAATTGAAAAAACAAGAAACTCAATCCGAACGTTAATGGATTTAGCTCCTCAAGAAGCGTGGGTTAAGGATGGAACTGAATTAATTAAGAAGCTTGTTGAAGATATTTCAGTTGGTGAAATTGTTGTCATTAAACCTGGTGATAAAATTCCGTTAGATGGAGAAATAATTAAAGGCGAATCTAGTGTTAATCAATCATCAATTACAGGAGAATCCATCCCAGTAGATAAAATAATTGGCGATACAGTATATGCTGGAACAATAAACGAAAATGGTTCTCTTGAAATGAAAGTCACTAAGTTAGTGGAAGATACAACAATAGCAAAAATTATTCACTTGGTTGAAGAAGCACAAGAACAGAAAGCTCCTACGGAAGCATTTGTAGATAAATTTGCCAGTGTTTACACACCTGTTGTATTTATTTTAGCATTAGCTGTTATGATTTTGCCCCCTTTTCTTGACTTCGGCACTTGGAGCGAATGGTTTTATAAAGGACTTGAACTATTAGTTGTTGCTTGTCCATGTGCATTAGTTATATCTACCCCTGTTGCAATTGTATCTGCAATAGGAAATGCCGCAAAAAATGGTGTTTTAATAAAAGGTGGAACTTTCTTAGAAATAGCAGGTGCTATTAATGCTATTGCTTTTGATAAAACTGGCACTTTAACTGAAGGGAAGCCAAAAGTAGCTGAAATAAAAACATTTAGCACTTCAGAAGATGAGTTATTATCTATTGCTTTAACTTTAGAAGAATATTCAACGCATCCAATTGCCAAAACCATTGTTAATTTTGCAAAAGAAAAAGAGATTAAAGCAAAAAATGGAGAGCTATTTAAGAGTATAGTCGGTAAAGGGGTTCAAGCAACCATTAATGGTGTAATTCATTATGCTGGTAATCTAAAACTATTTGAAGAAATGAATATTTCTTTGGACAATATAAAATCTCAAATAAAAGAGATTCAAGAGAGTGGAAAAACGTTAGTCATTATCGGCTCTGAACAAGAAATAATAGGAATTATATCTGTTTCTGATACAATTCGTAAAACTACTGTTAAAGCACTGCAAGGATTGAAGCAAGTTGGGATTAGTGAAGTTGTAATGCTAACTGGTGATAATGAAGGTACTGCTAAAATGATTTCATCAGAAACCAATGTTAGTCGCTACTTTGCTGAATTATTACCAGAAGATAAAGTTGATGCCATTAAACTGCTACAAAAAGAAGGTTATAAAGTAGCAATGGTCGGAGACGGAATAAACGATGCACCAGCACTTGCTACTGCTGATTTAGGAATTGCTATGGGTGGTGTAGGAACTGATACAGCAATGGAAACAGCAGATATCGTATTAATGGCAGATAACCTTGAAAAGCTTCCACACACAGTTAAATTAAGCCGAAAAGCTTTAGCGATAATTAAACAAAATATTTTATTCTCCTTAATTGTTAAATTTACTGCTTTAGCCTTCATTTTCCCTGGTTGGCTTACCTTGTGGCTTGCTGTATTAAGTGATACCGGAGCTGCTATAATCGTTATTTTAAATGCTTTACGTCTGTTAAAAGTGAAATAAAAAATAAAGTTGTATATAAAAATGCTCCTATCCGTAGCGAAAAAACAAGAAAAAATACCACGTGGTTGGGTAAAAAATATCCCGATTGACCCAACCACGTAAAATAAACAAATGACCTATTTTCACTACTCACCTTTACTGCACTGTATAAAATATCCCCATCTATACCAATCCAAATAAACTAATTTCACTTTATACCCACATATTTCATACATTCTAGCTACTTCCTCCAGATGCAAATCATTTTTCATTCTCACAATAACATACATCTCCCCATACAATCGTATCGCTTATTAATTCTTTCATTTTCTTCTCACTATGTATAAACTTATAGGGAAGTTTGTATACATACACTTCCCTACACTAAAATTATTCATTTCAAACTATCAATCCACTAGCTTGTGCACATATTTCACCTTATCAGGCTCCCCAGTTTGCACATAAAATGCACTAGCTATTTTCTCTTTTGCCGCTTCTATATCCGTTTTATTCGTATGTAAAACAGCAATTACTTCAGCTTTTTTCACATAATCCCCAATCTTTTTCACCAATGTTACACCTGCACTATAGTCAATCGTGTCACTCTTTTTTTGTCGCCCAGCTCCAAGCAAAGTTGCGGCAACACCAATTTTTTCTGCCTCAATCGTATGAATATATCCTTCTTCAGCTGCTAATACATCGACATGATTTTTTGCTTGTGGGAGTAAACTAACATCTTCAATACAAGCAACATCTCCACCTTGAACAGAAATAAATTGCTTAAATTTATCCAACGCTTTTTTAGAAGAAATTGCTTCATTTAATTTTTGAGTAATAACTTCTTCATCGTCATATAGACCACTAAGCAAGCACATTCTTGTTGCAATCGCAAAAGAAATTTCTTTTAAATCGGCAATATGTTTTCCATTTAAAAATTCAACCACTTCTTTTATTTCGTTGGCGTTACCAATTTCATATCCTAACGGCTCATTCATATTGGTTAACAAAGCAACAGTATTTCGTTTTAAACTTTTTCCAATCTGCACCATTGTTTTTGCTAATTTTTCTGCTTCCTCCACCGTTTTCATAAATGCTCCATCACCGACTTTTACATCTAAAACAATGGCATCAGCACCCATAGCAATTTTTTTGCTCATAATAGAAGAAGCAATTAACGGAATCGAGTCAACTGTACCTGTTACATCTCTTAAAGCATACAGTTTTTTATCCGCAGGAACTAAATTTTCTGTCTGTCCAATTAAAGCGATTTTGTAGTCATTTACGTGATTGATAAATTCATCTGTAGTTAAATGAATAGAAAAACCAGCAATTGATTCTAGTTTATCAAGTGTTCCACCAGTATGTCCGAGTCCCCTACCTGACATCTTCGCAACTGGTACACCTAGCGAGGCAACTAGTGGAGCAACAATCAAACTAATTTTATCTCCTACACCACCTGTAGAATGCTTATCTACTTTTATTCCGTTAATTTCCGATAAATCAATGACTTCTCCTGAATGAACCATTGCCATTGTTAATGCTGCTGTTTCTTCTTCATTCATTCCTTGAAAAATAATTGCCATAAGCAAAGAGCTTACTTGATAATCAGCAATTGTTCCATCTGTGTAACCTTCAACAACAAAACGAATTTCTTCCTCAGTTAATGCTTGTCCTGCTTTTTTCTTTGTAATTAAATCAAGGATTCTCATTTACCCATCTCCTGAACAATCTTCTTCACTAAACGTAAAAAATCTTCTTTAATTCGTTCTGTTGTTTCAATGACTTCACTATGATCTAACGGTTGATTCAGAATTCCTGCCGCCATATTAGAAATACAAGAAATACCAAGCACTTCTATTCCTGCGTGACGAGCAACAATTACTTCTGGTACAGTTGACATACCAACCGCATCTCCACCAATAATTCTTGCCAAACGAACTTCCGCTGGTGTTTCGTATGTTGGACCTGTATTACCAACGTATACACCTTCTTGTAGTTTCATTCTAAGGCTCTCTGCAACTTTTTTTGCTAATGTTTGGAGACGTTTGCTATATGCTTCGGTCATATCAATAAATCTTAATCCTAAATTAGCATCATTTTTGCCAATCAGCGGATTTGTTCCCATGTTATTAATGTGGTCAGTGATTAACATTAAATCACCCGGTTGAAACGATTCATTTACTCCACCTGCCGCATTAGTCACGATCATTTGCGTAATACCAAGCTCTTTCATTACTCGAATTGGAAACGTAACTTTCTCCATGCTGTAGCCTTCGTAATAATGAAAACGCCCTTGCATAGCGACAACAGTGACTCCTTGTAATGTGCCAAATACGAGTTGTCCCGCATGACCTTCCACCGTAGACACAGGAAATTCAGGAATTTCATTGTATGGAATATGAACAGCGTTTTCTATTTCCTCGGCAAGTACACCGAGTCCTGAACCTAATACGAGCCCAATACTAGGTGTTTCTTGAAATTTTTCTTTTAAATAATCCGCAGATTTCTTAATTAGTTCGTAGTTCATTATTTTTCTCCTTTTAATTCATTTAAAAAACTTGTGCCATGTTCAGGCAACTTCACAGAAAAGTTATCAGCAATCGTTGCTCCGACATCAGCGAATGTTTTTCTAATTGGTAATTGTTTTCCGATTGTCATAGATGGGCTATACACAAGAAGTGGAACGTATTCACGAGTATGGTCTGTACCATAATGAATTGGATCATTTCCATGGTCGGCTGTAATGAGTAATAAATCTTCTTCTTTTAACTGCTCCAATACTTCCGCTAAACGAACATCAAATTCCTCTAAAGCATCTCCATATCCTTGTGGATTGCGACGATGACCAAATAACGCATCAAAATCAACTAAATTTACAAAGCTGAGACCTGTAAAATCCATATGGATGGTATCTACTAACTTGTCCATACCATCCATATTTGATTTTGTTCGCAATGATTTTGTAATTCCTTCTCCGTCATAAATATCAGCAATTTTCCCAATGGAAATGACTTCATACCCACTATCTTGCAGTTCATTCATTGTTGTTCTTCCAAATGGTTTTAACGCATAATCATGACGGTTTGGTGTGCGAGCGAAATTTCCTGGCTCGCCAACAAACGGACGAGCAATGACACGCCCAACCATGTATTTCTCATCTAATGTTAGTTCACGAGCGATTTCACAAATCTTATATAGTTCATCTAGTGGAATAATTTCTTCATGAGCAGCAATTTGCAGGACAGAATCGGCGGAAGTATAGACAATCATTGCTCCTGTTTCCATGTGTTCTTGTCCAAGCTCATCAAGAATTTCTGTTCCGCTTGCTGGTTTATTAGCAATTACTTTTCTTCCAGTGCGTGACTCTAATTCGGCAATTAATTCTTTTGGAAAACCTTCTGGAAATACTTGAAATGGTGTGTCAATGTACAGTCCCATTAACTCCCAATGTCCAGTCATTGTATCTTTGCCGACAGACTTTTCTTCCATTTTTGTAAAATATGCAAGTGGTTTTTCTGCTTTGTCTATTCCTTTTATTTCACGAATATTACTAAGCCCTAACTTTGCTAAATTGGGCATATATAGACCACTTTTAAACTCGGCAATATGCCCTAGTGTGTCTGCTCCCTTGTCATTATACTTATCCGCATCAGGTGCTTCACCAATCCCAACTGAATCCAATACAATTAAAAAAATACGCTTATACATAGTCTCTCTCCTTACGCTCTTGGATGGTACATATTATAGACATCTTTTAATCTTGCTTTTGATACGTGTGTGTAGATTTGTGTAGTGGAAATATCAGCATGTCCAAGCATCTCTTGAACGGCTCGTAAGTCTGCCCCATTTTCGAGCAGATGTGTGGCAAATGAATGACGTAATGTATGCGGTGTTAATTCTTTTTCAATTTTCGCTTCAATCGTAAGCCGCTTTAAAATTTTCCAAAACCCTTGTCTTGTTAATCTTTCCCCATGATGATTTAAAAACAACGCATCATTTGCTCTTTTTTTAGGATTTGCTAATTTTCCTCGTCCAGTTTGCAAATAATTTTGCAATGCTTGTTTTGCCATACTGCCAAGTGGAATAATTCTTTCCTTATTTCCCTTACCAAAACAGCGAACAAATCCCATAGTCAAGTGGGCATCCTCTAAATTTAAGCCAACTAGTTCACTTACCCGCATTCCAGTTGCATACAACAGTTCAATCATTGCCTTGTCACGTAAACCGAACGGCGTAGTTGTATTTGGTGTTTCTAATAGAATTTCCACTTCTTGCATGGACAATACTTTTGGTAAAGTCCGCTCGGTCTGTGGTGTTTCAATATGTACAGATGGGTCTTGATTTGTTACTTTTTCACGCAATAAAAATTGATGAAAAGAACGGACAGATGCTACGTGACGAGCAATTGTTTTTGAAGCATTGCCTGTATCTTTTAAAGTTTTTAGAAACTGAACAATTGTTGTTCTTGTTACATCATTTAAAGTTTTTCCATCTTCTTTTAAAAACAACACATACTTTTTCAAATCACGTTCATACGAAACAATCGTATTCTTAGCTAATCCTCTTTCAACCGTTAGATAATGCAGGAAATCTTTAATTTGGTCTTCCATGTTTTTCTACTCCCCATTTTGATAAAAATAGAGAAGACGCTCCCATATCGAATTCTCACTTTGCCAAGTGGTTGAAACTTTTATGGCAGCACCATCTGGTTCATCATAGCGATGATAAAACGCATACAGTTCATTTATCTTCATAATACTATAGTAAAATACTATGAGGCATACTGTAAACAAAATAAGTCTTTTTAATTTCATTTTATCCTCCCGTTTTTAATAAGAAGATATGCAAAAAATGGAATAAAAGAAGAGTCTGGAACAAAAGGGAGTAAAATATACCCCGATTGTCCCAGACTCACGAAATGAATGGTTGCCAAAATCTGATGAAATCAATATCTTGGTGAACCATTCATTTCACCAAAAATCCTTCAAAAAGACTTCTGTTTCATCCTATTCTTTTATTACTCAGTATGACAGCGACGGCAAATGCCGTGAAATGTTAGACGGTGATCTTTAACTTTGAATTGCCAATCTCGTTCCACAACTTTCTCTACATCTTCAAGTAAATCTTCCTCAATTTCTTCTACAGAACCACATTCTGTACAAACTAAATGATGATGAAAATGTGCTGCTCCTTCTTTGCGAAGATCAAAACGTGATACTCCATCACCAAAATTAATTTTGTCAACAACTCTTAGTTCTGTCAACAATTCCAATGTTCGATAAACAGTCGCAAGACCTATTTCAGGAGCTTTTTCTTTCACGAGGAGGTATACATCTTCCGCACTTAAATGATCGACCTCACGCTCAAGCAACACCCGAACCGTTGCCTCTCGCTGCGGAGTCAATTTATATCCTGCTGTATGTAACTGACCTTTAATTCGTTCAACCCGAGTTTCTTCCATTGCGTTTCCCCTCCCCGACACTCCATACTATTATAACAAACTAAGAGGAACTGTCAAAATAAAAAATGAGTCTGAAATAAAAGAAGTAAAATACATCTGTATTGCCCCAGACTCATGAAATAAATGGTACACCAAAACATTAATTTTACTGGAATTTAGGAACTTCACTTCACGTGTCTGAGACAGAAGGGACATTTTTTGTCCCCTTTTATCTCAGACACAAAAAAATTCCTTTTCAACTTGTGTTGAAAGGGAATTTTTTCTAACCTTGTTCATCAATCTTCAACGTCACTCGCTTTGGATGTGTCGTCGCTGCTGCATAGACAACTGTTCGAATAGCTTGAGCTGTTCGACCTTGTTTGCCAATTACTTTTCCTGCGTCCTCTTTATTAACGAGCAACGTATAAACTGCTGTATCTTCATCTTCTTCTAGACGAACGGACACATCGTCAGGATAATCGACAAGTGCTTTAGCAATCGTTATAATTAACGATTCCATTATTATTTACCGTAACGATAATTGTGGAATTTCTCCATAATACCTTTTTTAGAAAAAAGGTTACGCACTGTATCAGATGGTTTTGCACCGTCTTTCAACCATTTCATTGCTAATTCTTCGTTAATTTCTACAATCGCTGGTTCTGTTAGTGGATTGTATGTTCCAATAACTTCGATATCACGACCGTCACGTGGTGAACGAGAATCTGCAACTACTACACGATAGAAAGGGGCTTTATTTGCACCCATACGTTTTAAACGAATTTTAACTGCCATTTTTTAGCACCTCCAAATATATAGTACACAAGATAATATATTATCAATAAAGCTTTCATTTGTAAAGCTTTTTCTCTTTACGGATGAAAAATATTATTTTTTACCAAAGTTTAGGGAAACCCATTTGTTTTTTTCCTTTTGTGTTGGACATCATTTTCATCATTTTTTTCATATCCTCAAATTGTTTCAACAAACGATTAACATCTGTAATTGTTGTTCCGCTTCCTTTAGCAATTCTTTTTTTTCGACTACCATTTAGAATATCTGGATTGTTTCGTTCATCTTTTGTCATTGAACGAATAATCGCCTCAATTCGGTTAACTTGCTTGTCATCTACTTTTAAATCTTTCATGCCCTTCACTTTGTTCATGCCGGGAATCATGTTCATTATTTCATCAAGCGGCCCAAGTGATCGTACTTGACTAAGTTGATCGAGAAAATCTTCAAAAGTGAATTGCATGGTGCGAAGTTTTTTCTCCATTTCCTTCGCTTTTTCTTCATCCATGTTTGCTTGTGCTTTCTCAATGAGTGTTAACATATCACCCATTCCGAGAATTCTGGAAGCCATCCGTTCTGGATGAAATGGCTCTAATGCATCTAGTTTTTCACCCATCCCAATAAACTTAATTGGGATATTCGTAACGGAACGAATGGATAATGCCGCTCCACCACGAGTATCTCCATCTAGTTTTGTTAAAATAACGCCCGTCACACCGAGTTGTGAATGAAAACTTTCGGCAACATTGACCGCATCTTGTCCAGTCATTGCATCGACAACGAGAAAAATTTCATCTGGCTTGACTGCTTCTTTGATATTTTTCAGTTCATCCATTAATGTTTCATCAATATGTAACCGTCCCGCTGTATCGACAAAAACATAATCTTGATGATTTGTTTTGGCACTTTCAATTGCTTGTTTGGCAATCTCCACCGGGCTCACTGTATCTCCAAGTGAAAATACTGGCATATTTAGTTGTTTTCCGAGTGTTTCTAATTGTTTAATAGCCGCTGGACGATAAATATCACCAGCAACTAATAATGGTGTACGGTTGTATTTCTTGCGAAGTAAATTGGCTAATTTTCCTGTTGTCGTTGTTTTCCCCGCCCCTTGTAATCCAACCATCATAACCACGGTTGGTGGACGGGTAGCAACGGCAATTTTACTTTGTTCACCACCCATAAGTGCCGTTAACTCTTCGTTAACGATTTTAATTACTTGTTGTCCCGGCGTTAAACTTTTCATTACTTCTTGTCCAACTGCTCGTTCACTCACTTGTTTGACAAAACTTTTTACAACTTTAAAGTTTACATCGGCTTCGAGTAGTGCCATGCGAACTTCTTTCATCATATCTTTTACATCGGCTTCGTCAACAAGTCCCTTGCCACGAATTCGTTCCATAATGCCTTGCAAACGATCTCCTAATCCTTCAAATGCCATATTCTCACCTCCTATTCTTCTTGTTCTAATTTCTCTGTGAGTATCATTATTTCTTTTTCAATTGTTGTTCCAAGACAAAGATTTTGTAATTCTTTTAATAACTTTTGTCGTCTTTGAAATTTCTCAAAAAGCAATAATTTTTTTTCATATCCTTCAAGCATCACTACTGTTCGTTTAATATTATCATACACCGCTTGTCGGCTTATTTCATATTCTCCGGCAATTTCACCGAGTGAATAATCTTCTAAATAATAAAGAATCATATAACTTTGTTGTTTGTCTGTTAACAAAGACTGATAAAAATCGTATAGATAATTTATTCTTGTTGTTTTTTCAAGCATGGTTTTCCCTCCTTGCTTGTTAAGTGAAATAACTTTACAAACTAAAGAATACAATCTCTAGTCCATTATGTCAATTTAAGGCTTGGACAAAAGGGATAAAAAACACCCCGATTGTCCAAGCCACGTGAAATAAATGGTTACAAAAATCCAGTAAAATCAATGTTTTAGCAAACCATTCATTTCACTAAAAACCTTTCAAAAAACTTCTGTTCCAGACTCATTATGTCGATTTTACTCTTCATTAAACAAATCGGCAAATAACCCATACATATATTGGCTAGAATCAAATGGTTGCATATCATCCATTTTTTCACCAAGTCCAACAAATTTCACGGGAATGTGTAGTTCATTGCGAATAGCAATAACAATTCCACCTTTTGCTGTTCCATCTAATTTTGTTAAAACAATTCCTGTCACTTCGGTTGTTTCTTTAAATGCTTTCGCTTGAACGAGAGCATTTTGTCCAGTCGTTGCATCTAACACAAGCAATACTTCATGCGGAGCATTTGGTACTTCTCGCTCAATCACTCGTTTTACTTTTTCGAGTTCTTTCATTAGATTCACTTTGTTTTGCAAACGTCCTGCTGTATCGCATAATAGTACATCCACATTACGTGATGTTGCAGCACGAATCGCATCAAACATGACTGCCGCAGGATCAGAGCCTTCGGATTGTTTAATAACATCCACACCAACTCGATTTCCCCATGTTTCTAACTGTTCAATTGCTCCTGCCCGAAATGTATCACCAGCCGCAAGTAACACCGACTTACCTTCATTCTTAAATTTATGTGCCATTTTTCCAATCGTTGTTGTTTTGCCAACGCCATTTACCCCAACGAATAAAATAACTGTCAAACCTTGTTGCATATTTAACTCATTGGATTCATCATCGGCTGATTCATAAAGAAACGCTAATTTTTCCGAGATAACATAGCGAACACGAGAAGGCTCATTTAAATTGCGGCGTTTTACTTCATGACGCACTTCATCTAGTAAATCCATCACCGTTGTTACCCCAACATCAGCAGCAATCAATAACTCTTCCAAATCCTCATAAAAATCTTCATCAATAATCGTATGACGACCCATTAAATCATTTACTTGTTTAGAAAACGAATCACGTGTTTTGGACAGCCCATCACGAAATTTATCGGTAACCGCTTCCGTTTGTTTTGTAATACTCTCTTTTAACTTTTTAAAAAAACTCATGGAATTTGCTCCTTTCTTTTATATAAAAATCAATTCACAAAGGTTCATTTTGTGTTAGAAACTTTTAGAATGAGGCTATGCCTTTTTGAATATTTTTTCGTGAAATAAATGATTTACTAAACTATTGATTTCACGGGATTTTGGCAACTATTCCGTTCACTATAGTATATCAATTGGAGTTTTTTCTACCCCAGTTGATATGCCATTATTAATCATCCAAACGTACTGATACTAATTTAGAAATACCAGACTTTTGCATAGTCACACCATACAATACATCCGCTTCTTCCATTGTTCCTTTGCGGTGGGTAATGACAATAAACTGTGTTTCCTTGCTAAAATCTCGTAAATAACGAGCATATCTTGCCACATTTGCTTCATCTAATGCTGCTTCCACTTCATCTAATACACAAAATGGCACAGGGCGTACTTTTAAAATCGAAAATAATAAAGCAATTGCTGTAAGGGAGCGTTCTCCACCAGAAAGTAGGCTGAGTTGTTGTAATTTTTTGCCCGGTGGTTGTGCGACAATATTTACACCAGTATTCAATAAATCCTCTTTATTTGTGAGAATTAAATCAGCGTGACCACCACCAAATAAATGTTGAAATACACCAGAAAATTGCGAGCGAATTTGCGTAAATACTGTTTCAAAACGCTTCTTCATTTCTTCATCCATTTCACTAATTACTTGATGTAACGTATCCTTTGCCTGTTCTAAATCAACTTTTTGCCCATTTAAAAATTCGTGACGTTCAAACACACGAGCATATTCCTCAATTGCTCCGAGATTTACGTTACCAAGTTCATCAATTGCTCGCTTAATTAAACGAGATTTCTTGCGTGCGTCATCAATGCTTGTTTGTAACTTATAATTTTCTTTTGCCGCTTCAAATGATAAAGAATGCTCTTCACTAAGTTTCTTTAATGCATTTTCTAGTTCCATATCAAGTCTAGTTACCTTTATTTCTTCATCTTGAATGGTATCGACTAATTGTTTCTGTTGACGTGTCTGCTCTTTGACCTGTTGTTCTAACTTCTCTAGTTCTGTATAAGTGGTCAATCGTTGCTCACGCCGACTAGTAATATGAGTCGTCGTATTTTGTTTGATCAGTTTCTTTTCTGTGCGTAACTGTTCTAGTTGTTCTTGATTTTCAGAGCTATTGTCCATTTCACTTACAAGCATTTGTAAATCTTCTTCTGTATCGGAAAATTTTTTGTTTGTTTCTTTTTTATCCAAGACAATCCGTTGCAAAGTCATTTGTCCACTTTTCCATTGTTGTTCTAGTTGAGCCACTGAAATTTTCAAGTCTGTGATGGTAGATACTACGGTTTCTTTTGATGTTTGTTCAGTTACTTTGCGTGCGGATAATCGTTTTATTTCTTTATCAATCGCTTGTAATTGTTCGGTTAAATAATTGAGCTTTATATCCGTTTCTTTCCTTTTACCCGTCCATTCTTTTGCTTCCATTCCATCAATTTCTCGCTCCGCATCGAACAGTGATAATTGTTCATTGACATTTTGTTTCTTTAACTCTACTTCTCGAAATGCTGTTTTTACTTCTTGTAGTTGACTAGTTAACTCTGTAAGTTGTTCTTTTGTTGTTTCTATTTGCTTTAACGTTTCATTTCGCTCATCTTCTAGTTGTGCTACTTGTTGCTTTCGATTCTCTATTTTTTCTGTAGCATTTGCGATTTTGTTTTCTAGTTCATCTAATTCACGATTTCTTGCAAGTAAAGAGGATGATTTTTTGTTAGAGGCACCACCCGTCATTGCTCCACCTACATTAACAACATCACCTGCAATTGTTACAATTCGGTAACGATAATCGAGCTTTCTTGCTAATTCATTTGCTCCTTTTAAATCTTTTGCCACAATCACTGTTCCAAGTAAATTCTTGACAACTTTCGTATATTCTTTATCTGATTGAATTAAATCAGATGCCACACCAATAACCTGAGGATGCTCCTCAATGATTCGTAATGCTCCTGTTTGGATGGTCTTTGCCTGAATGACTTGTAATGGTAAAAAAGTAGCTCGTCCTAGTGAACGTTCTTTCAAGAATTGAATCGCTTTTCTTGCACTTTGTTCATCATCCGTCACAATATGTTGCAATGATCCACCAAGTGCTATCTCTATTGCTCCCTCAAACTCTGTTGGCACATGAATTAATTCAGCAACTGCTCCATGAATTCCACCAATTTCTTTTTTCATTTTTAATACTTCTTTAACCCCTTGAAAAAAACCTGCGTAGTCTTGTTGGAGTTCGAGAAGTAATTCTTTTTTTGATTGCAGACGCTTAATGTGATGATCTGCTTCTGAAAGAGTCAGCAGTTGTTCACTATATGTAACTGTTTGTTGTTCATTTTCTTGTTTTGTTTGTTGTAAAACCTTTTCTGCTTGTTGAATTGCTATTTCTAAGATGCTCATTCTTTTTGTTAACTGTGTTACTTGTTCATGAATGTGCGTTCTTTCTTTAATGAACTGCTCATTTCTCTGAGAGAGTGTTTGTTGCTTTGTACTCATGCGAGCAAGCATTGCTTCGACATTTGTTCGTTCATTTTTATAAGTTGCCTGCTCATGAACAAGTTGAATATATTCCGATTTGAGTTGTTCGATTTTTTCTTCGACATTTCCATCAAATGTTTCTAGTACTGTTTGCTGATTTAATAACTGTTCCTGTACATTTTCTAATTGTTGTTTTAATTGCAATACCGTTTGCCGCTCTGCACGTTCATGATTTACTAATTTTTCCAAACGTGTGGAAAGTTCGGTAATCGTTATTTGCAGTTGTTTTTTGTTACGTTCTGCATTTTTCTTTCTTTCCTTTAATACTTCTTTTCTTCCTTCTAATTTCTCTAATTCTTCACTAGCAAGCAATAGTGTTTGTTGCAAAACGTCAATAGATTCATCAAAAGTAGCTACTTCTAATCGTAATCTTTCAACAGCTCCTTCTTCAAATACTAGTTTTTCCGAAATAGTCTGTTCATCTTTTTTGTGATGTTCCAGTATTTTCGTTAAGTGTTCGTATTTTTCATTGGCTGTTTCGATTTCGTAGACAGTAATAGCAATATCATATTCTTCAAGCTTTATTTTCTTCTCTATGTATTCTTCTGCAACTTCTGCCTGTGTGCGTAACGGCTCTACTTGCTGTGATAACTCATGCAAAATATCTTCGATTCGATACAAATTTTCTTGTACTTCATTTAACTTTACTTCTGCTTTTTTCTTACGGTTCTTATATTTCAATACACCTGCCGCTTCTTCAAAAATGGTGCGGCGGTCTTCTGCTTTACTACTTAGAATTTCTTCCACTTTTCCTTGGCTAATAATCGAAAATGCCTCTCGCCCAAGCCCAGAATCCATAAACAAATCAACAATATCTTTTAAACGACACGCTTGTTTATTAATAAAAAAATCACTGTCACCAGAACGATACACACGGCGAGTCACACTTACTTCTTGATATTCAATTGGCAACGTTTTATCTTCATTATCAAGTGTCAATGTTACTTCTGCCATATTAAGCGGTTTTTTCGCATCACTTCCAATAAAAATAACATCTTCCATTCTTGATCCACGAAGTGATTTAACGGATTGTTCACCAAGTACCCAACGAATAGCATCCGTTACATTGCTTTTTCCACTTCCATTTGGCCCAACAACAGCCGTCACTCCTTGGACGAAATCAATAGAAATGCGTTCAGCAAATGATTTAAAGCCAAGTATATCTAATCTTTTGAGAAACATATAATACCCCTACTATTTTATTTACATAGTGTTAATTTTTCTAACGCTTTTTTGGCAGCATGTTGCTCTGCTTCTTTTTTTGATTTTCCAATTCCAATTCCCAGTTCTTCTTTATTTAACATAACTTGCGATACAAATTCACGACTATGTGCAGGACCTCGCTCAGCCACAATTATATATTCCAATACACCCGAAACATCACGCTGAATTAGTTCTTGTAACTGACTTTTATAATCGGTTGCTTTAGAGTAAATTCCTTCGTTAATTTTCGGAAAAATAGTCGCCTCCAAAAATTCAAACACTGTATCTAAGCCTTTTTCTAAATAAATCGCTCCAATAAATGCTTCAAATGCATCAGCCAACAGTGCTGGTCTTTGCCGCCCACCAGTTAATTCTTCCCCTTTACCAAGCAACACAAGTTCCCCAAATGATAAGTTATTGGCAAATTTTACGAGTGACGGTTCACAGACAATAGATGCCCGAAGTTTGGTTAATTCTCCTTCACTCATATTTGGATACTTTTTAAATAAATAATTAGATACAGTTAATTCTAACACTGCATCCCCAAGAAATTCCAGTCGTTCATTATCATCATGTGGCCGTTTTCGTTGCTCATTCACATAAGAAGAATGAGTCAAACTTTGCATAAGTAATTGTTCATTTTGAAAAAAAATACCTATTTTTTCTTGAAATACTTGCAATTTTTGCCGCCACTGTTCATTTGAAAATCTTTCTCTTTTTCTTATCACCGTTTCACACTACCTTATCAAGTCAATTATTTCTATCATCTTTACTATTGTAATTGAAAGCAAAAAGAACGCAAGCAATATAGTGAAAAAATAAGCAGTTAACAAAACCAATAATTTGTGGTTTTGACAACTGCTTATTTTTGGATAATCTTACAGATGAGATTGTATGTATTCAACTGCACTACCAACAGTTGTAATATTTTCAGCTTCATCACCATCTATTTCTAAAGAAAATTCATCTTCAAATTCCATAACTAAGTCAACAATCTCTAAAGAATCTGCACCTAAATCATCTTTGAATGAAGTTTCTAATGTTACTTTAGACTCTTCGATATCAAAACGACCAGTAATAATTTTTGTTACACGAGTTAATACGTCTGACATTTATTTTCACCTCCTTTCAAGTTATCATATAATTTTCTATTGAATAAATTACATAATCATACCACCATCTACATGGAGTGTCTGACCCGTCATATAACGACTAGCATCTGATGCTAAAAACAATGCAACACTTGCTACATCTTCTGGTTCACCAAAACGAGCGATCGGAATTTGTTTTAACATTTCATTCTGGACATCTTCACTTAATTCTTTGGTCATATCAGTTGTAATAAAGCCTGGTGCAATCGCATTTGCTGTAATATTTCTTGATGCTAGTTCTTTCGCAATTGTTTTTGTTAAACCAATCACACCAGCTTTGGCCGCAACATAATTTGCTTGTCCCGCATTTCCACTGATTCCAACAACTGAAGCTATATTAATGATTTTTCCAAAACGTTGCTTCATCATTTGTCTTGTGACTGCTTTTGATGTATGAAATACGCCTTTTAAATTCGTATTAATTACAGCATCCCATTCTTCTTCCTTCATCCGTATTAACAAATTATCTCTAGTAATTCCTGCATTATTTACTAAAATATCAATCCGTCCAAAATGCGTAATCACTTCTTTTATCATTTCAGCAACCGCTTCATTACTCGCAACATCAGCAGCAATAGCGATTGCCTCGCCACCAGAATTTTTTATTTTCGCAACAACTTCATTTGCTTTCTCCACATTTCCAGCATAATTAACAACAACTTTTGCTCCATTTCTTGCAAATAACAAAGCAATTGCCCGTCCAATTCCACGAGAACCGCCTGTCACTAGTGCTACTTTTTCTTGCAACATTAGTTAGCTTTCCCCCTTTAATGTTTCGATTGTTTCTAACAATGACGCTTTATCAAACACATTGAACACTCGAACAGAACGATTAATTTTTTTTACGAGAGTAGCAAGGACTTTTCCCGGACCAATTTCAATAAATGTATCCACACCATCTTCAATCATTCTCTCCACTGATTTCTCCCATTGAACAGGAGAATACAACTGCTCAACTAGAGAGGCTTGAAGGCTTTTTTTGTCTGAAACTTTTGTTGCCGATACATTCGTAACAACTGGTACAGAAGCGTTAGAAAAGGGAATGTCTAAAAGAACTGCTTGTAATCGTTCTGCAGCTGGCTTCATTAAACTCGAGTGAAATGGCCCACTTACATCAAGTGGAATTACTCGTTTTGCTCCATACAGCTTTGCCCGTTCACTTGCTAATTCTACACCACGTTTTGTACCTGAAATAACAATTTGTCCTGGACTATTTATATTCGCCATCTGAACAACGTTTCCTTCTATTACTTCATCTAATACTTTTTGTAAATCCTCGACCTTCATTCCAAGAACAGCCGCCATTGCTCCTTCGCCTGCTGGTACTGCTTCGTTCATAAACTCACCACGTTTACGAACAACATACACTGCATCACTAAATGACAAAACATTTGCCGCTACAAGAGCTGAATATTCTCCTAAACTATGTCCTGCGACATAATCCGCTTGAATATTATCTTGTAATTTCCGTAAAAAAGCAATACTAGTTGTAACAAGAGCTGGTTGAGCATTATATGTTAACGTTAGTTCACTTTGTGTTCCCTCAAAAATAAGTGTGGATAACGAAAACCCAAGACACTCATCCGTTTCCAAAAATGTAGCTTTCACTGATTCATCCATATCAGCAAACTCTTTTCCCATCCCAACTACTTGTGAGCCTTGTCCTGGAAAAATAAAAGCTTTCTTCCCCACTATTAATTCCCCCTTCACTTCTTGCTTATTTCTCTATCTAACTCTACCTTCATTGTATTTGTAACATCACCCTTCACAAGTTCCCTTGCTTGACCAATCGCATGAAAGAACGCACGGGCATCCGATGAACCGTGTGCTTTGATGACTGGAGCTTTTAAACCAAATAATACACCTCCACCGTACTCCGCATAATCTAATTTCTTTTTTATTCCAACTAATTTTGATTTCATCAAAGAAGCTGCTAGTTTACTAGTCATACTACTCATCAATGTTTCTTTAACCATCGAAATGACCGCCATAGCTGTCCCTTCCATTGATTTTAGTGTCATATTCCCCGTAAATCCATCCGTCACAATAACATCAACAACCCCACGAAGTAAATCTCTTGATTCCACATTACCAATAAAATGAATGTCCGCTTCACTTAAAAGTTCATACGCTCTTTTGGTAAGTTCATTGCCTTTTAATTTTTCAGTTCCGATATTTAAAAGCCCTATTCTAGGTTTCTCCAAACCTCGAACTTTCTTTGCATAGACGGAACCCATAATTCCATATTGTAATAAATGTTCTGGTTTTACATCGATACTTGCTCCTGCGTCCAATAGAACAAACCCTTTTCCATCAGTTGTTGGCAATGTAGGTGCTAACGCAATTCTTTCAAGACCATCCATTCGTCCAACAATCGTAAGTCCTGCGATAACCAATGCCCCTGTATTTCCAGCTGAAACGCAAGCATCTAATTCTCCACTACCTATACAATTTGCCATTCTTACTATAGAACTATCTTTCTTACTCCGAACTGCTTTTAATGGATGATCTGTCGCTTCAATTATTTCACTTGTATGGATAATCTTAATTCGTTCTTTCTCTCTCAAGTGTGTTTGGATTTGTCTTTCATCACCAAACAAGGTAATTTCAATATCTGGAAACTTCCTTATTGCTTTCTCCACACCCATAATTACTTCCTTCGGGGCATTGTCACCACCCATTGCATCAATAGCTAGTTGAATAATCATTTTTGTCACTCCTTTGTCTGCCGATATAAAATAAATTCTCCAGAAAAAACAAGTTCCTGTTCGACATAACTTTTTACATTAACCCATGTCTGTTCATGACTTTTTTCTATTACTTTTACTTTAGCAATTACTTTATCATTTATTTTCACTTGACGAATAAAAGAAACAGTTGCTTTTGTTGTTAAAGCTAGAGAATCATCAATAACGGCAACAGCAAGAGAGTTTGCTTGGGCAAATAAATGATGCCCACGAGCAATTCCATTACGTTTGAATACATGTTCTTGTTTTATTTCTAATATCGAAATAGCACGATTATCGAGTTCAATATCAATAATTTCACCAATCACTTCATCTATAGATAATGCTTTTACTTCTTCTGCTAGGGATTTCTTTGCGACATGTTTAATCCTTTCACGAAGTTCAGGAATGGACATTTCTAATCTGTCCAACCGAATCGTTTGAATACTTACAGAAAACTTCTCAGCTAACTCTTCATCTGTAATAAATGGATTATTTTCGATTGTTTCCGTCAGCAACTGTTGCCGATCTCGCTTGTTTTTTTTCATCTGTATAATCACCATCCAAGATACTATAACTAGGTACTAACATCAGTATATAAATCTATCTAAAAAAATGCAACTAATTAATCCAGCTTTTCTCCATCTAAAATTCCAGATTCCATTAATTGTTCTCGTAAATAACGATATTCTACGTCCGCCCAAAATAAATCGGAATTTATCAGTTTGGTCGCATCATTGCGTGCCGTCTCTAAAATTCGATAATCATGGACAATATCCCCTAACTTAAATTCAGGAACACCACTTTGTTTTGTTCCAAAAAAATCTCCCGGTCCACGAAGCTCTAAATCTTTTTCCGATAAAATAAATCCATCATTTGTTTCGGTCATAATTTGCATTCGTTCTTTTCCATTTTCTGACTTTGGATCGGCAAGCAATATACAATACGCTTGTTCAGTTCCACGCCCAACACGCCCTCGTAATTGATGAAGTTGAGATAATCCAAACCTCTCTGCATCATAAATCACAATCAGCGTAGCATTTGGCACATTCACACCAACTTCCACAACTGTTGTTGATACAAGCACTTGAATATTATTTTGACTAAACTCTTTCATCACCATTTCTTTTTCAACAGATGAAAGTCTACCGTGCATTAAACCAACACGCATTTTATATTGAAAATGATGGACAAGTGTAGCATGAACATCAATCGCATTTTGCACATCTAACTTATCTGATTCCTCAATTAGCGGACAAATAACATAGGCTTGTCTGCCTTTTTTTATTTCTTTTCCCATAAATTGTATCACTCGCTCAAGTAGTTCATGTTTGACCCAGTGAGTAGAAATTACTTTTCTTCCTGCAGGCATTTCATTAATAATGGATACATCCATTTCCCCAAATACGGTAATAGCCAGTGTTCGTGGAATTGGTGTTGCTGTCATAAATAATACATCAGGAGAACTTCCTTTTTCTCTAAGAATTCGTCTTTGTCCCACACCAAAACGATGTTGTTCATCCGTAATTACTAGCCCCAAATTGGCAAAATCTACTTCATCTTGAATTAAAGCGTGTGTCCCAATCAAAATATGAATTTCACCCATCTTTAATTTCTCTAGTAATTCTCTGCGTCGCTTTCCTTTTATAGAGCCTGTTAATAACTCCACACATACACCAATCGGTTCAAATAATTCTTTTAAGGATTCCACATGTTGTTCCGCCAAAATTTCTGTCGGTGCCATAAATGCCCCTTGAAATCCTGATAAATGTGTGGCATACAAAGCAATCACAGCAACAACCGTTTTCCCCGAACCAACATCTCCTTGCAACAACCGATTCATTCGAGTCACAGCAGCCATATCTCCTAAAATTTCCTGCACCGCTTGTTGTTGAGCATCGGTTAAAATAAATGGTAGTTTATCAATAAATTCGGTTAATTTCTCCTGTAAAAATTGCTGTGAAATTCCTTGTGATTGTTCTCTTTGAAATTTACGTAGTGCTTGCATTTTTAGTTGAAAAATCAAAAATTCCTCATACACCAAACGTCGTCTTGCTTGCTTTAATTGTTCATGTGAAAGTGGTAAATGAATAGCACGCACCGCTTCATAACGTGACATTAATTTGTACATATTCATTATTGAAACTGGTAATGTTTCTGTAAGTTGTTCGCCAAATTGATGCAAAGCTAGCCGAATAAACCGCCGCATTCCTTTTGTTGTCACCGATCCACTTGTCGGATAAATCGCTTCAATTTCTTGACGTGAGATGTGTGGACCTTTAACAATCTCGGACATTGTAATGGTTTGACGATGTTTATCCCATTTCCCTGTGACAGTCACTGTTTCTAATAGCTCTAACTGACTTTTTAAATATGCTCGATTAAAACAAGTCACTGTAACTAAATAACGATCCACAAGCAAGCGGAATGTTTGACGATTTTTTTTCTTTGCTCCATATGTAACAAGAATTTCACTATGTATTTTTCCTTCTACCGTAATTCGCTCGTCATGTTTCACTTCGCCTAAATCACGAAGTTTGTAATCTTCATAACGAAAAGGGAAATGGTCGAGAAGCTCTCCGACCATTTCAATTCTCATTTCCTTTAAAGCATTTGCAGTATCTTCACCAATTCCTCGTACTTGTGTAACTGGAACTTCTATCATTGGCTTTTTCCAAAAATTTTCTCAGCTAATTTTCTGCCCGTCGGAGTCATTGCCAATCCACCAAGTCCTGTTTCTCTATGAGAAGCTGGCATTACTTGTCCGATTCGATACATTGCTTCAATTACTTCATCACATGGAATACGGCTTTTGATTCCTGCAAGTGCCATATCTGCGGCAATCATCGCATTAGACGCACCCATAGCATTTCTTTTTACACACGGAACTTCAACAAGCCCAGCTACGGGATCACAGACTAAGCCAAGCATATTTTTTAACGTAATTGCCATTGCTTCCGCAGATTGAGAAGGAGTACCACCAGCCATTTCCACAAGGGCGGCGGCTGCCATTCCCGCTGCTGAACCAATCTCCGCTTGACAGCCACCTGCCGCTCCTGAAATAGATGCATTATTTGCCACAACAAATCCAAATGCTCCAGCTGTAAATAAGAAATCAATCATTTGTTCTTTTGTCGGATTCAAACGATGTTGTACCGCAAATAATACACCTGGAACAACTCCCGCTGATCCAGCCGTTGGTGTTGCACAAATAATCCCCATTGCCGCATTTACTTCATTGGTTGCTACAGCTTTACTGACTGCATCTAAAATAATTTCTCCAGATAAGAAATTTCCCTTCTGAATATATGCTTGTAACTTAACCGCATCTCCACCAGTTAAACCAGTTGTAGACTGAACACCTTTCAGCCCACGCTCTATTGCATCTTCCATTACTTTTAACTGAAATGTCATTTGCGTAATTAATTGCTCACGACTTTTTCCTGTTATATTCATTTCTTGTCGAATCATCACTTCGGCAATTTTAATTTGCTCCCGTTCTGCTAGTTCAACCAGCTCCGCTACATTCTTAAACATTTCATCCATGCGTCTGTTCCCCTTTACTCTGAAATCCGTGTCGCTTGGACGATATTTGGTAGTGCGGAAACTTCTGTAACAATATCATCTGAAATAGGATAATCTACTTCCATACACATCAATGCTAATTTTCCTCTTCCTTGTCTTGACACTTCCATATGTCCAATATTCATTGAATGCTTGGCAAATACATTGGCAACAGAAGCAATTACCCCAGCTCGATCATTATGAACAACTAACAAAGTAGGATGCCCGCCTGAAAGTCTCAGTTGAAAACCATTCAGCTCTGTAATTTCAATTTTTCCGCCACCAATCGAAATACCAACAAGTTCCATTTCACTTTTTTCATCACTAAGTACAAGTCTTACCGTATTCGGATGATCTGGTGGAATAGCATGTTCTGTATGAAAAATAACTTCCATTCCTGCATTCTTAGCAAGTTGTAGCGATGTTCTAATCCGCTCATCAAATGTATCAAAATCAAGCAGTCCACCAACAATTGCTACATCTGTGCCATGCCCTTTATACGTTTCTGCAAACGAACCATAGAACGAAACAATAACCTTCTTCGGCATTCGTTCATATAAATTTCTAGCAACACGCCCAATTCGAGCCGCTCCTGCTGTATGTGAACTAGATGGTCCAATCATCACTGGTCCAATAATATCAAACACACTTCTAAATTTCATGGTACTCTCCTAACTAAAAAAATAACAACTATCCACATTTTATTATGAATGGAGCTAAAAACACAAGAGAACGTTTACATGTTTTTTTCTTAATCTTGTGGACGATTTCTTAAGAAATTCTCCGATGCAAATCCCCGAACTTGCTCCTCTGAATACAACTTTAACAATTCATTGATTAAATTCGGATACATTCCCGCATTTTCTAGCCCTTCCACATACTCTTCAATTCCATCAAAATCAGAACCAAAGCCAATCAGTTTCTCACCACCAAGTGAACAAAAGTGTTCAATATGCTTTATTACATCACTAACCGTTGGATTTTCTTCTTTAACAAATGGTGGATAGAAAACAGTATGAATCATTCCACCTTTTTTAAATAACGCCTTTGCCTGTTCATCCGTTAAATTTCGTGGACTATCACAAATTGCCTTTGCATTAGAGTGACTAGCAAGTGGATAATCAGCAATTTCCAATACATCCCAAAAACTCCGCTCCCCTAAATGTGAAACATCAGTAATTATTTTTCGCTCATTATGAAACTGAATAATTTCCCGACCAAACTCCGTAAGCCCAGCATTCCTTGGCTCTAATGCTCCATCTGCTGCTAAATTCGCATGATTCCAAGTTAGCCCGACCGCACGCACACCTAAATCATAGAAAAATTGCAGTTTCTGCAAATCATTTCCAATCGGATCAATACCTTCTATTGTCAGCATCGCTCCAATTTCATGTTCTTGTAATGTATCAAAATCACTCCAATTCTTAATCTGCTTCATCTCAGGATTTTTCCGAAGAATTTCTTCATAAAAATAATGTACTTGATTGAGTGCCGCTTCATATTTCTGTTCCAACTTCATTTGTGGCAACACGTAAATCGCAAAGCACTGAACCTTTACCCCACCTTGTTTTAAATAATTTTTGTTTGTATCTAATCGCTTATCATCACTAAATTGAGATGCACGTTTCCCCCACATTTTGTATAAAGCATCACAATGAAAATCAATAATATTCAATCTCCCCACACCCTTCTATTTGAGTTATACTTATAACATAATATCATTCTAGCTGAAAATGCTTAGAAAAAGAATTAAAATAAATGATAAGTAAAGAAGGTGAACATATGTTAGAAGCAATTATTCATGGAATAATTCTAGCATTTGGATTAATTATTCCTCTAGGTCCACAAAATGTTTTTGTTTTCAATCAAGGGGTAGTGCAGAAAAGATTAATAAAATATGCCCCGACAGTTATTACCGCTTCTATTTGTGATACGCTCCTTGTTTCACTTGCTATTTTAGGTGTATCCGTAATTGTTTTTACTATTTCGTGGATAAAACTTGTATTCTTTGCTATTGGGTTTCTTTTTTTGTTATATATTGGTTGGTCAATCTGGAATAGTAATACTAGCAATACAAGTAAATCCATGGCAGTTCTTACAGTTAAACAACAAATTGTCTTTACCATGTCTTTCTCGCTTTTGAACCCCCATGCTATTTTAGATACCATTGGTGTAATTGGCACAAATTCACTCAGTTACAGTGGTGGAGAAAGACTTGCTTTTGCTCTGGCGTGCATTATTGTTTCTTGGATTTGGTTTCTAAGTCTTGCGATCAGTGGGCAGGTTATTGGAAAAATAGATACGAATGGAAAGTTTTTAGCGGTTCTTAATAAAGTGTCTGCTCTTATTATTTGGGGAATTGCTATTTATATTGGATGGATGTTGTTGGGTGAGCTTGGGACATAATTATTTTTCAAGTGCTTTTGACATGTTTTTATGAGGTTCACTAAAACGTTGATTTTACGAGATTTAGTAAACCATACATTTCATGAGTGTGGGGCGATCAGGGTGTTTTATCCCTTTTCGTCCCACACTCATGAAATACTTCTGTTCCACCTTTTTCTATTACTTTTTCTTCCTCAGTTTTTTATAAATCTGTGGGAGCATCATGCCCATAATGTGGTTTATAAAATTTTCATCTTCAAACATTTTCCTAAAAAATTCGTCATTCTCACTATAACGGTTTGCCGCTATGTCTTTAAATTCCTTTTCAAAAATATGCCTAAATGTAGCTTCATCGTTATTTTTAGCAAAAGATGCTAGTTCATCATCAGCGAGAAAATCATCTTCTATTTGTTGCATAACCTTATCCATGCTAGTAAATGATGTTCCAAAACGCTCATTAACTTTATCAAGCAACTCAGATAAATTTTCTTTTTTATCTTTTCTGCTTCCAACTTCCCCAGATATACCGTAGATTGTTCCTTCTGTACTTTCAAGCACAATACTTCCCATAGATTGCTTTTCAAGCCGATAATATTCAAGCAGCAGTTCATTATCTAAATCTACTTTCTCAGAACTTTCTTTTGGCAATGTCTTTTGTAATAACTTGGCATAAACAAAGAATTGGTGCATCTCCTTGTCAAACATTCGACAAATCTGTGTAATAAAAGAATAGATTCGGATAAATGATGCCAGCGTTGATTTAAAAGTTAATTGTTCTTCTTCTGTTTTTACAGTATATCTATCTATGGCAGGTTTCAAATAATTTAACAACTTGCCCATGTCTTCCATATCTTGCTCTCGGAAAAATAATTCTGCCAGTCCTGTTACTTCGATAGGTTGATAAATAAGATAATCATCTAATCTTTGCTTAATATCATAAATTACATTAGGATCGGTTTCTTCTTCCAAAACAGCAGTTTCATAGTAAGGTTGAAATGATGCTTTTATTTCTTCCCCACTATTTACAAAATCAAGCACAAATGTATCTTCTTTATTTTTGCATGTACGGTTTAACCTTGAAAGAGTTTGTACAGCCTTTACACCACTTAATTTTTTATCCACAAACATTGTATGTAAAAGCGGCTCATCAAAACCTGTCTGATATTTCTCCGCTACAATTAACACATGAAAATCATCTGTTTTAAATGCCTCTCTCAACTGATCTTCTTTGATTGTAGAGCCATCTTTTCTTTTATTTATTTTTTCTTCCTTATGCTCCACACCCTCATCGGTAATTGCTCCTGAAAAAGCAACCAACACATCAAGATGTTTCAAGTTATGTAGTTCAATATATTTCCTAAACTCAAATAGATAACGTACTGCATGAAGCCTTGAAGCTGTTACAAGCATTGCCTTTGCTTTGCCGTTTATTTTCTTTCGGGTAACATCAAGAAAATGTTCAATCATAATCGCTGTTTTTTGGCTAATATTATGAGGATGCAACGATTCAAAACGGGCAATTGCCTTCATTCCCTTTGTGGAAGGTACTTCTGGATCATCAGTCGTTTTCTTGATAATTTTATAATACATAGAATATGTCATATAGTTTTTTAACACATCAAGAATAAAACCTTCTTCAATAGCTTGACGCATAGAATAAATGTGACATGCTCTGAAATTCCCTTCTGTTTTTACTCCAAACATTTGCAGTGTTTTATCTTTAGGCGTGGCAGTAAAAGCAAAGAAAGATAAATTGGAATGCATCCCATGGGCTAGTAACTCTTCCATCATTTTATCTTCGTCATCCTTCGCCTTTATCCCAAAATCATGTTCCATTCGAGCATATTCTTCCAAAACCGCTTCAGTATCAGCCAATCCTCTTTTCAGTTTCTTCGCCGCTTCTCCAGTTTGACTAGAATGTGCTTCATCAATAATAATCGCAAATCGTTTGTTCGTTCCATTTACCTCTTTAAAAATGACTGGGAATTTCTGTAACGTTGTTATAATTATTTTCTTTCCATCATTGATAGCATCTCTTAATTGAGCCGAAAAACCGTCAATTTTCTTTACAACACCAAGCACATGGTCAAATTGATAGATTGTGTCTTGTAACTGATTATCTAGCACTTTTCTATCCGTCACAACAATAATAGAATGAAATATAGGGTCATCATTTGTATCATGCAACCCTGAAAGTCGATGAGAAAGCCACGCAATAGAATTTGACTTTCCACTCCCTGCTGAATGTTGGATTAAATAATTTTTGCCAGAGCCATTTACCTTTACATCATCTAACAGCTTGGTCACCACATCTAATTGATGATAACGTGGAAAAATAATTCTTTCCGTACCTGTGTTTTTATCTTTATCGAGATGTACATATTTATGAATAATCTCAAGCAACCGTTCTTTCTTTAGAACATCTTCCCACAAGTAAGCCGTAGGAAAACCATTTGGGTTATTAGGATTTCCTTTTCCCCCAACATTTCCTGCACCATTTGAACCTTGATTAAACGGTAGAAAAAATGTCTTTTCCCCTTCCAGTTGTGTGGTCATTTGCACATCCAATGAATCTACAGCAAAATGGACAATACTTCTATTTCTAAAGGCAAAAATAGGCTCGTTTGGATTACGGTCTTTTATATACTGTACTCTTGCATTTACTGTGTCCTGCCCTGTAAACTGGTTTTTTAGTTCCATTGTTACAATCGGAAAACCATTAATAAACAGCACTATATCTAAACTTTTCTCCGTTTTAACGGAATAATGTAACTGGCGAACACACGTAAAGATATTTTTTTCATATAAAGCAATCGTATCAGGATTCATCGAAGTTTCAGGCTTAAAAAATACAATTTTAAACTTAACACCTCTGTCCGTATAGCCCTTACGCATAATTTGAATAATGCCATTTTGAGCTATTTCCTTTGTGAGCCGTTCCAAAAACTTTTGCTCGGCATATGTGTCATGTATACCAACATATCTTTCCCATTGTTTTGGCTGACTGCTTTTAATAAAGTTAAACAGCATAACCGTATCTAAACCTAAACTACGATTAAAGCCCTTGCCGTTATCTTTTGTGTAGCCACCTTTTGTTATGAGTGAATGTTCTATGGCATTTTCAAAGTTTTTTTCTGTTATGTTCATGGGCTATACCTCCAATTTTCCTGTGACGGCTTCAAAGATTAAGGATTTTTTGTATTGGTTTAGCTTTTCGATTAGTTTTTCTTTTTTTGCTATGGTTGTGTCGATTTGAGAGCATTTTTTGTCTAGGTAGTTGGCTATGACGGTTTGTTCAGAAACAGGTGGAAATATTATTTTTGCTTCTGCAAAGTCAGAATAAGATATACCAAACCTTGTCATGCCTTTGGAACGGTATTCAAACCATTTTCTTAAGTAATGTGAACCAAATAAATATTTTTGATAATACAAGGAAAACTCTATAGATGGTCTAAATCTCATTAAATGATACCCATATAATGTATTTTCTAAAGTTTCAAGTATTATTGTCGAATGTCCCATATCCTCTGGAGTTTCTGATGAGTTGGTAAATAAAACATCTCCCTTGTTTAAGGTACATTTCTCAGCCTGATTTTCATTTGCGGATACTACCAAATAATCATCGTTGCCTATTTCTTTTAAACTATTTCTATACACATCCATATAGTGAACAGCTTTAAATAATTTTTCTCCTTCTTCGGTCTTTTTATCTACCCCACTAGATGCAAGAGTTCCTAAATATTTGAGTTTCCTAACTTCCCATCTCTTTGGTACTTCTCCAATCCACTCAACTCCACTATCTTTCATCTTCACATTAGGGTCAAGCCCTTTTGTAACAGATTCTGCAATAACAGATTGTTTGTAGGTTTTTAGTTTTTCAATCTGTTGGCGTGTTTTTTCGATAATGCTGTCAAGTTTACTGCATTTATTGTCAAGAAAATCAGCGATGATAATTTGTTCGGAAAGTTTCGGAAACGGAATTAACATTTTTTTCATTTGTTGCCACTTGGTTGACCATAAATCATCAACTATTCCATACCCATATTTATAAAATTCTTCTGCAAAAGTGTGTGATTTAAAGCAGTAATTATAATACCTATTTTCTATATTCCTAAATGGCATAATTACAATATTGATTAATGAGACCGAGCCGTTCAAATAAGATATTCCGCAAGAACCTTTTCTATCTGAACGACTATTAATCACAAAATCACCTTTAAGCACTAATTTTCTATCATCACCATGAATTGTCTTAGCTGCACTTTCAAGTTGAGGAACAATCCCAGATTTAGTAACCGATAATGGTTCATATTCTTTATCACTAACTTTTGTATTTCTTTGTAGGTATATTGAGCCAATTCGGCTTACTTCCCATCCCTCTGGTATCTCTCCAATCCATTCAATCCCACTATCTTTCATCTTCCTCATATCCCAAACAGCTCCTTCAATGCCCCATCAAGTTCATCTTCAATCTCCATAATCTCACTCATAAGCTCACTACTTGGACGTGGTGCTTCGTATTTATAGAAATAGCGTGTAAATGGAATTTCATAGCTAATTTTTGTTTTACTTTCATCAATCCACGCATCGGGAGTAAAGGGAAGAACTTCTCTTTCAAAATATGCTTGTATATTTTCTGTAAGAGGAACATTTTCTGTATCTCTTAACGAAGTGTTCGGTTGTGGTTTGCCTTTTTTACATATAATTTGGTCATTTTCGTCTTTCATAGGTCGCTCAACCGTAATTTTGCTATAGCCAAATTCCTCATTATGAAAAATCTTACTTATTTCCGTTTCTCTAAACTCTCCATACACTTTTGTTATTTCTTCAATTGCATGGGCTGGAATGTCATTTCTTTTATTCCCTAAAGATTTTCTACGCTTTTCATACATATGATTGGCATTAATCAATTGCACTTTGCCTTTGCGTCTTAAGTCCTTTTTGTTTGTCAACACCCAAATATAAGTTGTAATTCCTGTGTTATAAAAAATATCGTTAGGCAAGGCAACAATAGCTTCTAGTAAATCATTCTCCATAATATAACGGCGAATATTACTTTCACCGCCCCCAGCATCGCCTGTAAAAAGTGGTGAGCCGTTGTGAATGATCGCAATTCTTGAGCCTTGAGGTTTCATTTTTGAAATAGCGGCTTGCAGAAACAACATTTGTCCATCACGAATAGCAGGAAGCCCCATGCCGAACCGCCCTGCAAACCCAAGTTTTGCTTCATCTTCTACCGCTTTTTTTTGTACTTTCCATTCTCGCCCAAAAGGAGGGTTAGAAAGAATATAATCAAATCTTTCGTGTGAAAATTTATCATCTGCTAGTGTATCACCATTTTTAATTTTGTCCGCTTCCTCGCCTTTAATCAGCATATCCGCTTTACATATGGCATATGTTTGGTCATTAATTTCCTGTCCAAAAGGAATTAATTTTAATGAACTATTAATGGTACGCAAATATTCAGAGGCTACTGTCAACATCCCACCTGTTCCACAAGCAGGATCATATACAGTTTTAATTCCTTTTTCTGTGCTAATATTTTCTTCCATAAACAAAATATTAACCATTAACTCTATCACTTCTCTTGGTGTATAGTGCTGTCCTGCATCTTCATTATGAGATTCAGAGAAACGTCTTGTAATTTCTTCAAAGATATAACCCATTTCAATATTAGAAACTTTGTCTGGGTGCAAATCTGCATTAGTTGTCGTAAATTCCTGTATCACAAGGTAAAGTAAATTCTTTTCTACCATTCTATTAATATGCACATCAAAATTAAAATTTTTGATGATATCTAAAGCATTTTGGGAAAATCCATTAATATAACTTCTAAAATTAGCTTCAATAGAATCAGGGTCTGTCAATAATGATTTAAAGTCATATTTATTTGTATTGTAGAAATCATGTCCTGCGGTGTTTTTTAATAGTGCATCTTTTCCTGTTTCCGCTAAATTTCCAAGTTGTTCACTTCTCTTAACAACAGCCGCTTTTGTATCGGCAAGCACACAATCAAAACGCCGAAGTACGGTCATAGGTAAAATAACTTCTCCATATTCATGTGGCTTGTATGTACCTGTTAATTTGTCAGCTATACTCCAAATAAGAGCCGCTTTTTCATTTATATTAATAGTTGTGCTCATAGTTTCCTCCGAGGGTTCATGTTAGTTTTCATTATATGCTCTTATGGTTGGAAGACAGAATAATTAGGGTATGGAAGAAATTATTAAATAAATAATCTGTTTTTTTATACGATGAATCTGTGGCGTATTTATAAATATTCACCTCTTATTTCAATAATGATGGAATACAATATATTATACGACTTGAACTACTCCCACTTTCACTTTATTTAGAAGTGGGAGTATTCTTGCCCATTTTAGATAAATTAACGAGGACAGCACACTAATCATTTTTAATGTCGAGTAACAAAAAAGAGGGCAGAACAAAGCAAAGTGTTCCACCCTTCTCTTCTTTCATATTTACTCCACCGCAAAAATAAACGGATAAAGCGGTTGTCCACCATTATGTATTTCCACTTCTAACCTCGGAAATTCCGCTTCTACAAAATCCGTAATCTCCTGAACTTCTTCTTCATACACATCCTCACCGTAAAGAATAGTTAATATATCCGCTCCATCTTTCAAAAGATTGGTTAAGAGTTTTTTCGCTACATCTATCCGATCAGTCTCAGCAACAATAATATCTCCCTCAACAATGCCCATATAATCGCCTTTTGTAATTTCTACTTCTTGAATTTGTGTATCTCTCACAGCGAAAGTGACTTGCCCTGTTTTGACATTACCGATTGCTTCTTTCATATTATCTTCATTCGTTGCTGCTTGTTCTAGTGGATTGAATGCCAACAGAGCTGCCATTCCTTGTGGGATTGTTTTTGTTGGAATAACAATCACGTTTGTGTCAGCAAGTGATACCGCTTGATTAGCAGTCATGACAATATTTTTATTATTTGGAAGCACAAATACTGTTTCAGCATGTACATCATTAATAGCAGTCACAATGTCCTCTGTACTTGGATTCATTGTTTGTCCGCCTTCGATAACTTTTTTTGCCCCAAGGCTTTCAAATAACTCGGATATGCCACTGCCAAGTGCGACAGTTACAATACCGTAAGCTTGCTTCTCTGCTTTTTTTGCTTTTGGTAAAGATACTGGTTGTTCTTTCTCCAAAATCTTCGTATGCTGTTGACGCATATTTTCGATTTTCATATTGATTAATGAACCATATTGTTGTCCGTAGGTTAAGCAATCACCAGGCTGTTCGACATGAATGTGGACTTTGACAAGTTCATCATCAGCAATGACCAGTAAAGAATCCCCCCAATTGCTGAGTTCATTGCGAAATATTTCTTCAACAAATGGACGCTTTCCTTCTTCAAAACGAACCATAAACTCTGTGCAATAACCGAATTCAATGTCCTCTGTACTCATAAAGCTTTGGACACTTCGATGATGCTCTGTACTTACAAGCTCGGTCATCGAAAGTTGAATTACTTCATTACCAATTTGTTCCCCTTTTAATTCCGCTAAAAAACCTTCATATACACAAAGAAGACCTTGACCACCGCTATCTACTACCCCGACTTCTTTTAATACAGGAAGCAAGTCTGGTGTGCGTTTTAGAGAAGCTCTTGCCTCTTTCACAATTTCTTCCATTACTAGACAGATGTCTATTTCATTCTTTGCAAATATAACGCCACGTTTTGCTGCATCTTTAGCAACTGTTAAAATAGTTCCTTCAACTGGTTTCATTACAGCACGGTAGGCTGTTTGTACGCCATGTTGGAGAGCATCTGCAAATTCTATACTTGTAATTTCACTCTTTGTTTCTATAAATTTGGAAAACCCACGAAATAATTGGGACAAAATAACGCCAGAATTACCACGTGCCCCCATTAATAACCCTTTAGAAAGAGCTATACCAACTTTTCCAATATGCTTAGAAAAATTTTCTTTTACTTCCTTTGCACCAGAAGTCATTGATAAATTCATATTTGTTCCTGTATCTCCATCTGGAACAGGAAATACATTTAATGCATCGACCATTTGTGCATTATTCTCTAAGTGCTTTGCACCATACAGAATCATTCTTGCCAAATGTTCCCCATCTAAGGTAATAACCGCCACCAAAAAATTCCTCCTATGCTACGTAGTTACTCGTACCCCTTGAATATATATATTAACCGTTTTTGCTGAAACACCAAGCGTTTGGTTTAATACATATTTCACTTTCGCCTGTACATTAGAAGAAACCTCGGAAATTTTTATACCGTAACTAACAATAATGTACATATCAATATGGATGTTCCCATGCTCTTGTCTGACAACGACACCTCTTGAAAAATTTTCTCGACGTAAAATCTCAGCAATTCCGTCCCTAATTTGACTCTTTGATGCCATGCCAATAATTCCATAACAATCAATCGCCGCTCCACCTGCCACAGTTGCGACAACATCATTAGAAATGTCTACTCTTCCGTAAGATGTCTGTAATTCAATCGTCACTGTATCCCCTCCTTGCTTGAATATCGCAATTGTACTATATAAAGTGAATTCACTCAAGCAAGCATTTCTCTGTCAAGGAAATTTTCTTGAAAGTTATTGCGGAACTATTGCATTAAGCAGGTATGTGTGATAAATTAAGGAAGTGTTTTTACGCTCATAATGTTAGAAATACATAAAGGAGGAGATTTCAATGGCTAAATGTTTCGTAACAGGAAAGTGCAAAACTTTCGGTCACAATCGTTCACATGCACTTAATGCAACAAATCGTAGTTTTAAACCAAACTTGCAAAAAGTACGCATTTTAGTAGATGGAACACCAAAACGTGTTTGGGTTTCTGCTCGTGCACTTCGTTCTGGAAAAGTACAACGTGCGTAACAAAAATTTTTAAGAAGCGGTCACAACTCCTTGTTTTTTCTGGAGAGTGTCCGCTTCTTTTGATTGGAAGAAATAAAATGGAAAAATGGAAACGAACGCTTTTTATTATGACAATGGTGCAGTTCTTAATGAGTCTTGCTTTTACTAGTTCTCTACCATTTACTGTGTATTTTGTAGAACAACTTGGGGTTGAGGGCACACACATCAATATTTGGACAGGAATTATTATTGGAATTACTCCTCTAACTGCCGCAATTGCTTCTCCAATTTGGGGATCACTTGCTGATCAGAAGGGTTATAAATTAATGGTTGTTCGTTCTATTGCCGCTATTTCCTTTTTTAATTTACTTCTTGCGTTCTCGCCAAATATTTGGGTGTTATTTATCATTCGGACTTTTCAGGGGGCATTTACTGGATATACAACCGCTTCAATTACGTTAACAGGCACGATTGTTCCAGAGAACAAATTAGGTTACGCCCTTGGATGGATGCAATCATTTGGAACAGCAGGTGCATTAATTGGCCCATTACTTGGTGGATTTGCTTCCGATTATTTTCACGGCAATTACCGTTTACTATTTATGTTAACAACTATTTTTGCTCTTACGGCTCTAGTCATTACTATTTTCTTTGTAAAAGAAACATTCCAACCACCTTCTAAGAAAGAAAAGCCTTCTATCTTAAAGCAGTTTCAGGCTGTGAGAGATTTAAAAGCGTTGCGTCCAATGTTCGTTGTCTTGTTTCTTACACAATTTGCAGGAATGGGGATTTTTCCACTCTTACCATTATTTATTAAACAAATAGGTGAAAACTCTGTCTATATCGGAACACTTGCAGGTTTTGCGATTGCCATTACTGGTTTTGCTAATTTATTTGTTGCTCCATTTATCGGAAAACAAAGTGATAAATTTGGCTATCGATATACATTAATTATTTGTTTCTTAGGAGCAGGGATTTTCTATTTACCACAAATACTCGCAACAAATATTTTTGTATTCATTGCTGCACGATTTGGGTTAGGATTTTTTGCTGGAGGAATTTTGCCAACTGCTAATGCTCTTATAGGCTCTCTTGCTCCGAAACATCAACGAGGACAAATTTATGGATTAACAGGAAGTGCGATGCTTCTCGGGCAATTTGCTGGTCCAATTCTTTTCGGATTCAGTAGTGCATGGGTAGGAATCCGGGTCATGCTAGGTTTCTCATTATTCCTGTATGTTCTAGGTGCTTGGTGGGTAAAATATAGAGTACAAGAACCACAAACAATGTTGGAACAAGCTCAATAAATGCAGTCCCACCCTCAAATAAAAAACTAGGATGACCAATTGGTCATCCTAGTTTTTTATTTCTTCATTGTTCCAAGCATAGCTCGAACAATTCCACCGAGAAATTTTGGTAATTTTATTGTGTAAAATCTCATAGCTCTACCCCTCCAGAACGTAGTTCGTTTCCGCATATTAGTATATTCATATGAATACTATTCGTTCAGAAGCTGTTAATCTAATCTTTGCTTCTTACCATCATTAATATGCCTTTAGCAAACGAAAAAGTACCAGAATCTTGGATAAGCTCATTACTGACACATATCGTCGAACCAAGCCAAAGATTATGCTTAACAAGTGGGTATTTAAAGCTATCTAATGTTAGTTGTTCAACAACCGTACTTAACGGAAGAAATGAAATATATTTATATGTTTCATCACAAGAAACAGTCTGTGTGCCTGGATAATAGGCAGATGCTATATTCTGATTATCAACCATTTCAATTGGTATTTCTTTTCCTTCAAGCAATAAGTATACATTCCCCATTAAATGATCTAAGCGACCACCTGTTGATCCAAACAAACGAATTTTGTTTGGTTTCTGACTAAGTGCCCACTTAACAGCCAAAGCTGTATCTGTGTCATCTTTTTCCCTCGGCGCAATCGTCATACTTGGTAACATTTCTTTTAATTCCTCTAAAATCTCTGGATCAATTGAGTCAAAGTCACCAATTGCATGGTCTGGAGTTATTCCGCATTCTAATAACGTCATCATTCCATTATCTACGCCAACCCAAAAGACTCCCTCTTCCTGATATTGAATCAAATCAGGCAAACATGCTACTGGACCTCCTGCTACGATGTGAATAATCAACATTCTTCCCTCTCTTCTTCAAGAAAAGCATCCTTTTTGAACCTACTTAGGAGAATCGAATACTACGAATCGCTTCCGTACGATCCTTTTTATTATAGATAGCAGAGCCAGCAACTAATACGTTTGCACCTGCCTCGATACACAAACGAGCAGTTTCCCCATTAACACCACCATCTATTTCAATTTCAGTTGCTAATTCTTGTTCTTCAACCATCGTTGCTAGTTGCCGAATTTTACGTAATACAGAATGGATAAATGATTGTCCACCAAATCCCGGGTTAACAGTCATCAAAACAACTAGATCAATATCCTGGAGCACTTCTGCAATCATCGCTACGGGAGTATGAGGATTGAGTGCTACCCCAGCTTTTATACCATAACTTTTAATCAGTTGAAGTGTTCGATGTAAATGCGTACATGCTTCCACATGTACGGTTAAAATATCTGCCCCAGCCTTCACAAAACTTTCAATATATGAATCTGGATTTTCAATCATTAAGTGAACATCAAGAGGCAACTTTGTGACTGATTTTACCGCCTCAACAATAAGTGGTCCAATCGTAATATTGGGAACGAAATGTCCATCCATCACATCAATATGAATGTAATCCGCTCCTCCTTGTTCCACATCTTTTACTTCTTGGCCGAGTTTTGAAAAATCAGCAGATAAAATAGAGGGTGCAATTTTAATCATTATTAGTACCTCGGTTTCCTTTCTCTCATTTCCATCATGAATTTCTCATAATGTTCATAGCGATATAATGGTATTTTGCCTCGGTTAACAGCTTCTTTTACTGCACATTTTGGTTCTTTCAAATGTAAACATTCCCTGAATTTACACTCTTCACTTCTTACACGAAACTCAGGAAAACAACTTGCTATTTTACTAATTTCTGTTAAATCTAGCTGTGAAAATCCCGGCGTATCTGCAACAAGCCCTTCTCCAACCTCTAGCAACTCAACGTGTCTAGTCGTATGTTTTCCACGACCTAGATGAGTAGAAATTTCATTGGTTAACAAGTTTAAACTAGAATCAAGAGCATTGAGCAAAGAAGATTTCCCTACTCCTGATTGACCAGCAATCACTGATGTTTTTCCTTTTAAGAAAGGTAAACATGCATCTAATCCTTGGCCATGTAAAGAAGATACTTCTATTACGTTGTACCCGATTTGTCGATAATCGTCAACATATTTTTTTATTTCTTGTATATCTCCTAACTCTATTTTACTAATAATAATCAAGGGGTCAATACTTTTTGATTCAATTGCTATTAAAAATTTATCTAAGAGCAAAGAACTGAAGTCTGGTTCTTTTGCCGAACAAACAATAATTGCTTGATCGACATTGGCAATCGGTGGACGAACAAGTTCATTTTTTCTTTCCTCTATTGATAAAATGTATCCTTCACGTTCATTATCAGCTTGAAATGTGACAAAATCTCCAACGAGCGGAGATATGTCTCGCTTGCGAAACAAACCCCGTCCTCGACATTGGATTACTTCTTGATTTTCTGTCAATACATAATAAAATCCGCTTAATGCTTTTGTTATTTTCCCTTGGGGCATTCTGTTCTCCTTATGATGTTGGGTAGGCAATAATATCTTCTTTAACAACTTTTCCATTTACTATAATACGATAGCCAGCTTCCTTACCATACTCAATTGTAAATGTTACTTGCTCTTGAACATCTTCGATTAAATTGTATGTTTGGTAGGGTTTTGTCATATTATGAGTTGCATCTTCAATATATAATAGAGCATTTACAGGTGGTTCATCCGCTGCTCCATACGGAATTGTAATGACTTTCATAACTGTTTTATTTGGATGTGGCTTTTCACCGAGTGAAATGGTTACTTGAACAGCCTCCCCTTTACCTAACTCACTAGCTGCTCTTGGCGTTTGTGAAATAACCATTCCTTTAACTACTGTTTCGGAATACTCTGTTTTGATTTTAATTGCAAGTCCTGTATCTGTTCCATAATCTTGTACACTTTTCTCTGTGTAACCCATTAAGTCTTTTAAAACAATTTTAGTAGGTCCTTTACTAACTTTAAAAATAACGGTTGTTTCTTCTGGGATAACACTACTGTTTGGAGCAGGATCTTGTTCAATAATGGTTCCTTTCGGTTCTTCACTATCCACATCTGTTTGGTTAATGTTCTTAAAGGACTGCTCCGTTAGAATTGATCGAATTCGTTCAATATCTTCACCAATATAACTTTGAAAAGTTCCTGCTTCTTTACCAAGACTCTTGAAAATCGTCACATTTGATCCTTCTTTAACCGTTTGATTGGCAGCTGGTTCTGTTTTTATAACATTTCCTTTGATAATTAATGGATCCGTTATTTCTGTTGTTTTTTCAACAATTAAACCGACATCTTTTAATTCTTTTGTTGCTTCATCATAAGACTTGTTTGTTACATCCGGAATCGTTATATCTTTCACCGCAAAAAGAGTAGGAACCCACGTTACTATACTTATTCCAGCTCCAGCTAATACAACAATCAACGTAATAAGTATTGGTATGAGCTTACTCTTTTTCTTTGGTACTGGTGGTGGAGTTAGTTTTGTTTGTTGTGTTTTAATCTTTTCTTTCTCTATTGACTGTCGAATAATTGGAATAGCTCTTGTTTCTTCATCGCTTTCTGTTTCAACTGTAAACTTTGTTTCATTTCGGCGGTTTGGTTCAAACACTGTCCGCAAGTCTGATTCCATTTCTTCCATACTATTATATCGGTAGAAAGGGTTCTTTGCTGTTGCTTTTAGAACAACATTTTCAATACTTTGTGGAATAGACGCATTAAATTCTCTTATAGATGGTGTTTCTTCTTGTAATTGTTTTAAAACAACTGAAATAGATGTTTCACCAGAGAATGGTAAATTTCCTGTAATTAATTCATACATAACGATTCCAAGTGAGTAAATGTCTGTTTTTTGTGTAGAAATGCCACCTCTTGCTTGTTCTGGAGATAAATAATGAACAGAACCAAGAACAGAATTTGTTTGTGTGACAGTTGTAGATGTCGATGCTAAAGCAATTCCGAAATCCGCTACTTTTACTTGTTCGTATTCGTTGACCAAAATATTTTGTGGTTTTATGTCACGATGAATCAGTCCACACGCATGAGCATGAGCAATAGCAGATGTGAGTTGTAGCATAATATCAACCATTGTTTCTAGCGAAATGTGTGGCGTTTTTTGAATGTATTGTTTCAGTGTGCTACCTTTCACATATTCCATGACAATGTAATACACATCGTCCGTTTCTCCAACATCATAGACCATCACCACATTCGGATGGTTTAGTGCTGTTGCTGAATGTGCTTCACGGCGAAATCTTTTAATGAATTGTTCATCAGCTGAATGATCGAAACGTAGTACCTTAACTGCTACATCACGTTTCAAAATAACATCATGTGCTAAGTACACATTTGCCATTCCTCCACCGCCGATTAATTCCAACACTTCATATCGGTCATTTAAACGTTTGCCAATTATCACCGTTATTCACCTACTTCCTGCATTGGAAATGAAACTAGTGCTACTGTAATATTATCTTCTCCACCACGCTCATTTGCTAAAGACACAAGTGTATCTGCTTTTTCTTGTAAAGTGTTATCACTTTGTAAAATAGTTCCCATTTCATCATGCTCTACTTTATTACATAGACCATCTGAACAAAGTAGTAGTATACCAGCATCTTCAATTGATAATGTGCTAATATCTATTTTTACTGTTTCCTCTGTGCCTAAAGACCGTAGTAAAATATTTTTACGTGGATAATGTTCGGCATCTTCTTTAGAAATTTGCCCAGCTTTTACAAGTTCATTCACAAAAGAATGATCTTCAGTCATTTGCTTAAATTCTACACCACGTAGTATATAGCAACGGCTGTCACCAATATGAGCAATTGTTACAAATTGTTCAGAACAGACGACACAAACAATTGTTGTTCCCATGCCTCGGTGCTCTTCATTTTGCAAAGACTCCTCTAATATTTCCTTATTAATATGAAGGATTGTTTCTTCTAACCAGTTTTCAATGTCACTAGGAGAAGATACACTCGTTTCTTCCCAACACTTTAATTTTTCAATGGTCATTTTACTAGCCACATCACCTGCTAAATGCCCACCCATTCCATCGGCAATTGCTACTAGGCGTGTTCCATTTCTGCTCCTAAATGTACCTACACTATCTTCATTGTGCATGCGTACTCTTCCTACATCTGTTTGAAATACATACATTGTATTACCTCGTTTCATTTTTCCGTTCTTTTGCACGAAGTTGCCCACAAGCAGCATCAATATCATGTCCTTGTTCTCGTCGAATGGTCGTATTGATTCCATTTCTTGTCAAAGACTTTTCAAAAGCAAAAATTTTATCCCGTGGTGTCCGTTTGTAATCACGTTCAGGAACATAATTAACTGGAATCAAGTTGACATGACATTTAATTCCTTTAAGTAGGGTTGCCAACTGCTCAGCGTGTGTCACTGTATCATTTTCTCCGCCAAATAAGCCATACTCAAATGTAATTCTTCGCTTTGTTTTTTCTGTGTAGTAACGAACTGCTTCCATTAATTCTTCTAACGGATATGCCCGATTAATCGGCATAAGCTTTGAACGAAGTTCTGTTGTTGGTGCATGGAGAGAAATTGCAAAGTTTATTTGCCAGTTTTCATCAGCGAATTGATAAATTTTCGGCACAATTCCACTCGTTGACACAGTTATATGCCTTGCTCCGATATGTAGACCTTTTTCATCATTCATTACTTTTAAAAACTTAATTAGTTCATCATAATTATCAAGCGGTTCACCAATCCCCATCACTACAATACTACTAATACGCTCTTCCACTTCATCTAATGCCTGTTGAACAGTTGTTACTTGGGCCACTATTTCTCCAGCCTCAAGGTTTCTCTTTAGTCCACCTAATGTGGAAGCACAAAATGTACAACCAATTCGGCAACCAACTTGAGTCGTTACACAAATAGAATTTCCATATTCATGTCGCATTAATACTGTTTCAATGGAGTAGCCATCATGTAATTCAAATAAAAATTTAATCGTTCCATCACTAGATTGCTGTTTGACAATTGTTTTCAATGTAGTGATACTAAACTGCTCTTCTAGTTTCTGTCTAAGTGATTTAGAAAGATTGGTCATCTCATCTATAGATGAAATACGCTTTTTGTATAACCATTCAAAAATTTGCGTTGCCCGAAACGATTTTTCACTTTGTTCTTTGAGCCATTCCTCTAATTCTTGAAAAGTTAATGAATAGATTGATTTAATGTTAATTTCCCCTTTTTAACGAACAAATAAAAAATCCATCCGTTCCAAAATAATGTGGCAATAACTGTAATTGTCCGTCTTGGACGTATTTTCTAACACCTTCAGGCATTCTATCAACAAGTGTATGATCCTGAGAAAAATCTTTATTTTTTTCTAGGAAGTTATGAATGACTTGCTCATTTTCTTCTTTCATTACGGTACACGTGCTATATACAAGTGTTCCACCTTTTTTTAAGAGCGGAGCAAGTGCCTGGAGTATCTTTAATTGTAGTGCTGCAAGTGAAGCAATATCGTTCTTTGTTTTTGTATATTTCGCCTCTGGTTTTCTTCGCAATACACCAAGCCCTGAACAAGGAGCGTCAATTAGTATTTTATCAAAACTTTCCCCTACATATTGTTCATTTGCAAATCTTGCATCTAGTTTTTGGGCATGAACATTTTTCAAACGAAGTCGTTTGATATGGTTTTCAATTAATTTAATTTTATGGTCGTGAATATCTAATGCAACAACTTCTCCTGTATTGCGTAGTAGTTCAGCAATATGGGTTGCCTTTCCACCAGGTGCAGCACAACTATCCAAAATCCGATCATGTTCTTCTGCCCCAAGTGCGTAGGCAACAAGCATCGAACTTTCATCTTGAATCGTTAATAAACCTTCTTTAAATGATTCTGTTCTAATAATATTTCCTCGTGCAATCCTAATTCCTTCTCTTGCTTCACTGATACTTGCTTCTACTCCTTCTGACTGCAAGCGTTCGATTGCTTCTTCTACAGAAATTCTTAGCACATTTACCCGTGCTGTTTGGACTGGAGCAGTTACATTAATTTCACACATTGCTTTTGTATCTTCATAACCAAATCGTTCCATCCATTCATCAATCAGCCAACGAGGATGGCTGGTTTCAATACTCAGTCGTTCCAAATCATCATAGATGTCTTCAAATGAAGGAGTTCCTTGTCGTTGCATTGCTCGAAGCACTCCGTTAACCATCGATGCAATTCCTTGATGACCACGTTTCTTAGCAATCTCGACTGCTTCAAATAACACAGCATGTTCAGGTACACGATCTAAGTAAGCTAGTTGATAGGCAGATAGACGAAGCAACATTCTGACCCATTGTTCAATATCTCTTTTTACAAAACGGCTTAACATAAAATCTAATGCATCACGTCTTTGCAACGTTCCATAGACAATTTCTGTTAACAAACCAATATCTTTTTTGTGTAATGATTCTTTTTCAATTGCATGATTCAATGTTAAATTGCTATATGCTTTGTTTTTTTCAATATCAACTAATACGTCTAAAGCAATTTCTCTTACATTCATTTTTCTACACCTAGTTTCCATCCCACCACTATTTTGTTTGTTCTTATAAATTGCTCGATTGTTACTCGTTTTTTTCCTGCTAGTTGTAACTCGGTAATATTAATGGCTACATCTGTGCCTGTTGCAATCAACATCATAGTGTGAGAAATATTTAGTATTGTTCCTGGTTCTATTTTCTGACTAGTTTCTATTTGAACATCTGTTACTTTTTCACTTGCCCATATTTTTAATAAATTACCATCCCAATCCGTTGTATATGCTCCGGGAAATGGATTTAATCCTCGAATGTGGTTATAGATTTCTTCCCCTGACTTTGTCCAATCAATCTGTTCTTGTTCTCGCTTAATATTGTAAGCAAATGTCACTTTTGTTTCATCTTGCTTAATTGGTGTTATTTTTCCTGTTAATAGAAGTGGTAATGTTTCCATTAATAAATCAGTCCCAATTGTGCTTAACTTGTCATGAAGTGTCCCAACGGTGTCTGTTTCGGTAATCTCTACTTCACTTTGCGTTAAAATATCACCTGCATCCATTTTTTCAGCCATATTCATAATAGTAATCCCTGTTTTTTCTTTTCCTCGTAAAATAGCGTAGTGAATTGGTGCACCACCACGAAGTTCTGGAAGTAAAGAAGCGTGTACATTAATACAACCATGTATTGGTGCATCAAGCAGTGCTTTTGGTAAAATTTGTCCAAATGCAGCAGTGACAATTAAATCTGGTTTCAACGCAAGCACTTCTTCATACTGAGCTTGCTCTCGAATTTTAGTTGGTTGAATAACTCGTATGCCATGTCTTAATGCTTCTTCTTTTATTGGTGGAGCAGTGATGATTTTCTTTCGTCCTTTTGGTTTATCTGGTTGTGTTACAACACCAATAACATTGTAGTTTTCTATTAACTTTCTTAGTATAGGAACAGAAAAATCTGGTGTTCCCATAAATACGATTCGTGTCATCCTACCCCTCCTCTTCTAATTCAACGTATCTAAGCACTTTTGTTGTAAAAAGAACGCCATGCAAATGGTCAATTTCATGTTGAATAGCTCTTGCTAGAAATCCTTCTGCTTTTAATATAACTTTTTTTCCATGACGATTTTGGAAAGTTACTTTAATAGAAGTAGCTCTTATTACTTCTCCATACAACCCAGGAAAACTCAAACAACCTTCTATATCTATTTCTTCGCCATCTTTTTGTTCAATAACTGGATTAATCAACTCGATTAATTCATTTTCTTCGACTTCAACAATCGTAATTTGTTTACCTATGCTTATTTGCGGAGCAGCTAATCCAACACCATCTGCAAAAACCATCGTTTCATACATATCATCTAACAATTTTTCAAGTGAGTGATCAAATGCGGTCACCTTTATACATTCTTTTTCTAGTATATCATTTGGATATAAAACAATTGGTAAAATTGCCAAATCTTTCTCCCCTTACATCATCATATATGGATTTAAGTCAATTGTAATCAATAGTAATCCTTGTGCCATTTCTTGTTGGTAATGATCGAGCACTGATTTAATTACCGTTGTAAAATTCGGTTCTCGCTTGTATTTTACCACGCATTGATAACGATATCTATCCTTCACCTTTGCAATTGGGGATGCTACAGGTCCAAGAATGATTGCTTCACTAGATAATTGACTCTTTAGTAGAGAAATAATTTTATCCGTCAACATAACAGCTCTTGTAACTTCAGGGTGTGATATGGTAATTAATGTTAAATAATAGAACGGTACATAATGATGGGCTTTTCTTACACGCATTTCTTGTTCATAAAACGTATCATAATCATGTTGTGAAGCAAGTGTAATACTATAATGTTCTGGATTGTACGTTTGAATAATAACTTCTCCAGCGAGTTCATGTCGCCCAGCTCGTCCACTTACTTGTGTTAATAACTGAAATGTTTTTTCTGCCGCTCGAAAATCTGGTAAATACAAACTTGTATCAGCAGACAAAACCCCCACAAGTGTAACTCTAGGAAAATCTAATCCTTTAGCAATCATTTGCGTTCCAAGTAAAATATCTGCCGAACCACTACCAAATTGGTCAAGCAATCGCTCATGCGAACCTTTTCGACCAGTTGTATCGACATCCATCCGAACAACTCTTGCTTCGGGCAACAATTGACTTAATTGCTCTTCCACTTGTTGTGTTCCGACACCAAAAAAACGAATATGTTCACTATCACATGATGGGCATTTTTTTACGACTGGTTCTTCAAATCCACAATAGTGACATTTTAATTTCTGTTCTGCACGATGATACGTTAAAGAGATATCACAATGCGGACATTCTATAACATACCCACAATCTCGACACATCACAAACGAAGAATATCCTCGCTTATTTAAAAATAAAACGGTCTGCTCGCCTTTTTCTAGTCTATCTTGTAATTTAGAAAATAAAACCCTAGAAAACATTGTTCGGTTTTCAGCACGAAGTTCTTCACGCATATCAACAATTTCAACTGGTGGCATTCCTGATGTGTTCATGCGTTCATTCAGTGTTACAAGCGTATAAATATTTTTTTTCGCTCGTGCAAATGATTCTAAGGATGGTGTTGCACTTCCAAGTACAACTGGACACTTGTGAAACTTTCCACGAAAAATCGCAACATCTTTCGCATGGTAACGTGGGTTCTCTTCTTGTTTGTAACTCGCTTCATGTTCTTCATCAATAATCACAATACCAAGATTTTCAAATGGAGCAAAAATAGCTGACCTTGCCCCAACAACCAGTTTAACTTCTTTTCGATGAATTCTTCGCCATTCATCATATTTTTCACCTGTAGAAAGGCGGCTGTGAAGTACAGCTACTTGTGAACCAAACCTTCCTTTAAAACGGTCAACCATTTGTGGAGTGAGAGAAATTTCTGGAACTAAAACAATTGCTTCTTTTCCTTGTTTTAACACCTCATCCGCCGCTTGCATATATACTTCCGTTTTGCCGCTTCCCGTGACACCATACATTAATACAACCTGGTGTTCCTTATGGATAACAGAGTGAACAATTGTTTTATAGGCAACTTGTTGTTGTTCGGTTAAAACTAAACGATTTGTCGGCTGAAACAAACGATGTTCATATGGATCACGATAGACTTCTAATTCTTTTTCAAGCAATATTTCTTTTTTTAGCAAGGAATTTATTGCATCTTTACTAGCATTTGCCATACTCAAAATTTCCGCCCGTAATATTTTTTCTGGACGATCAATAAAAAATTGTAACATCTCTTGCTGTTTTTTTGCTTGCTTTGGCAATGATTGTAAATACTCGAGTGCTTTTGAAATAGGTATCGCCAGTTCAATATATTTAGCTGTTTTCTTTTTCCCTTTTTCTGTGGCTAGATAGACGACTTCTAATACTTTTTGTTGAATAAGCCGTTGAATTAGTTTTAAATGTGGGGAGTTTTCTATTTCACTCCACGGTATGGATGATTGATTTGTAAATGTTTGTAGTTCAGGGTATTGGCTTATTTTTTGTTTGTCTATCACTTGAATTTCTTTGTCATATTTTGCTCGCATAGCGGCCGGGAGCATTGCTTGTAAGGCAGAAATCATAAAACAAAGTGTTGTTTCGGTGAGCCATGAGCCAAGTTGTAGTAATTCTTCATTCAAAACAGGTGTGACATCTAGTAGAGAGTGAATTGGTTTCGTTTTATGCCCATACTCACTTGTTTCTTTTACACTAACTACAAAACCTTGGACAAGTCGTGGACCAAATGGGACAAGGACACGCATACCAGCTTGAATCATTGTTTCCCATTTTTTCGGAATTTCATAATCAAACAGTCGATCTGTTTGTTTGGCTGGTACATCAACGATAACTTCGGCAATCATTCTTGTTCCTCTCTAAAAGCAACAATTTCTTTCAGGAGTGTATAGGCTACTTCTTTTTTTGTTTGTTTTGATAAAACTATACTTGCTCCATCTCGTTTATAAATCGTCACAATGTTTGTATCTACCCCAAATCCAGCACCTTCTTTTGTGACATCATTTGCTACAACCATATGTAAATTTTTCGACTCCAATTTTTGTTTTGCATACATTTCTACATCATTTGTTTCTGCGGCAAAGCCAACGAGAAATTGATGTGTTCTTTCTTGCCCTAACGTTTTGAGAATATCGGTTGTTTTCTCCATTTCCACTACATAATCATCCGAATCTTTTTTGATTTTTTGTGTAGAAATATTTTTTGGGCGGTAATCAGCCACTGCGGCCGCTTTAATGATAATGTCTTGTGATTCAAATCGTTTAATTACTTGTTCGTACATTTGGGTGGCGCTTTCTACTTGAATGGTTGTCACATTTGCTGGATGTTGCAAAGAGGTTATCCCAGAAATAAGTGTCACATCAGCTCCAAGTTGTGCAGCTATTTCTGCAATGGCATAGCCCATTTTTCCTGAAGAGTCATTTGTAAAGTAACGAACAGGATCAAGCCGTTCTCTTGTTGCTCCTGCGGTAACAAGAATTTTTTCACCAGCAAATAATTTTGTTTGCGAAAAATATTCCGCTATTATCTCGACAATTTTTTCTGGCTCTTCTAGTCTTCCTTTGCCAACATAACCGCAAGCTAAGTACCCCTCTGATGGTTCAATAAATCGAAAACCATCTGCGTGGAGTTGTTTTATATTTCTTTTTACTGCTTCATTTTCATACATATGTACATTCATAGCTGGAGCAATCCAGACTGGTTTTGGTGTCGCAAGCAAAGTTGTTGTTAACATACTATCGGCAATTCCATTGGCTAATTTACCGATGGCATTTGCCGTAGCTGGAGCAACTAAACAAAGGTCTGCCCAATTAGCTAAATCAATGTGAGCGATTTTTGTAGCATCAATTTCATTAAATGTATCGACATACACATCTTGGCGAGATAATGATTGAAAGGTCAGGGTTGTGACAAATTTAGTTGCTGATTCACTCATAATTACTTTCACATTTGCTCCAGCCTGAACAAGTTTACTTGTCAGTGCAGCTGATTTATAGACAGCAATGCCACCACTTACACATAATAAAATATTTTTTCCTTTCAACTATGAAAACCCCCTTCATCTATTTTCTTCTATCCTACATTGTCCGTAGCTCTAACACAACTAAAAAAAAGAGGATGGGGCAATCGGGGTGTTTTTTACCCCTTTTGATCCAAACTCTTTTTTTTATTCTTCTGTTCCTAAACTTACATTGTCTGTTACTTCACGAATTTCATATTGTAATAACTGCAAATTAATTTCTTCTAACGCTCTGCCAACATTCTTTACTGATACTGGTTTTTCAATCATTAAATCATTTTTCACTTGTAATTGACGTGCTCTTTTTGCTGAAACGGTAACCAGTGTATATTTCGAGTCTAACTTTTCCATGAGTGAATCTATAGAAGGATAAAGCATCAATCCACCTCCAACATTTTTTTATAGCGATTCTCTACTCTTTCACGGCGAAAATGTTCAGCAAAAGCAATCATTTTAATTCGCTCACATGCAAGAGTTACTTCATCATTTTCTACAACATAATCATAGACATTCATCATATCAATTTCTTCTCTTGCCATGTTCATTCGCCTATGAATCACTTCTTCTGTTTCTGTTCCACGGTTAAGAATTCGTTGTAATAGTTCGTCAAGATTTGGTGGTGCTAAGAAAATAAGTAATGCGTCTTTGAATATTTCTCTTACTTTCATTGCTCCTTGCACTTCAATTTCTAACATGACATCTTTCCCACTTCGCAACGTTTCCTCTACATACTCAATCGGTGTGCCATAACAATTGTCAACAAACTCTGCCCACTCTAAAAATTTATTCGCATACACCATTTTTTCAAACTCATCATGTGTTTTAAAGAAGTAATCAACACCATCTACTTCCCCTTCACGTGGAGCCCTCGTTGTTGCTGAAATAGAATATTGGAATTTGACATCTTCCTGTGCAAGCAACGTTTTTCTTACAGTCCCTTTACCAACACCAGCTGGTCCAGATAAAACGATTAATACTCCTCGCTCCTTCTCCATTCATTCCCCTCCTCCTTGTATATCATTCCATTATATACCGATTACTCGACATTTTGCACTTGTTCCTTCATTTTTTCTACAACACTTTTTAACTGCACAACAGGAGTTTTCACTTCACTACTATATGCTTTTGCAGCGATAGTATTTAATTCTCTTTGAAGTTCTTGCACGATAAAATCAAGTTTTCGCCCAATAGACTCAGAACTTAACAGTGTCATTTGAAACTGTTCGAGATGGCTATATATTCTTGTAATTTCTTCTTCTACATCTGCCTTTTCGGCAAATATGGCTACTTCGGTTAGAATTCTTGTTTCATCTACTTTTCCATGAAGAAATTCATTTACTTTTTTTAACATTTTTTCATGATAGTGTGTGTAGATTTTATTTGTATGATTGTTAAGTTCATCCATCGTTTGTTCTACGATATTTATTTGTTCAGATAGTGCCTTGAACAGTGCTTCTCCTTCTTTTTGACGCATAAATATCAATTGTTCCATAGCTTCTTTCATTGCACATATAACCAGCTCCTCCAAATCATTGGATGTGTCACTTGCTTCTACAATAGTTGTCACTCCTTCTAACTTTAGAAGGTCAACTAGTGTTAGTTCCTCTGACTTTTGAAACCTTTTTTTTGCTTGTTCAAACACTTGCATGTATCCATCAGCAAGTGACCAATCTGTATGTAACTTTCTTGTAACTAATCCTTCACCATCCACATTCACAAATACTTCTACTCTTCCTCTGTGGACATATCCACCCACGATTTTTTTTAATTTTTCTTCCATCATCAATGGGCGAGGTAACCTTACAACAATTTCCGAGAAGCGATGATTCACTGACCGTATTTCAACGGTCACTTTTACTACACTATTCTCCGCTACTCCACGACCGTAGCCCGTCATACTCATGACCATTTGCCTCACACCTTATGTATATAATTGCAGCGATTATTCTTTATTTTTAAATACATAGTGAAAAATCCGAAAAAAAATTCATAACAATCCCTGCTAAAAATTCCGTATAAGCATTATAACATATACACCTCAATAGTAACATGTTATAATTCGATAATTATTAACAGAAAGGAGTGAACGATATGTCTTTTGATGGAATGTTTACTCATGTAATGGTTCATGAATTAAATAACGTCCTTCTCGGCGGTCGCATTTCAAAAATTCATCAACCATCCAAGCAAGAGATTCTTTTTCAAATTCGGACAAGTGGCTGTAATAATAAATTGCTATTATCTGCTCATCCAAGCTATGCTCGTCTTCACATAACAAATGAAACATATGATAATCCAAAAGAAGCCCCACTATTTTGCATGATTTTACGCAAACATTTAGAAGGTGGCATAATCGAATCCATTTCTCAACACGGAGTAGATCGTATTGTGATTTTTAAAATTAAAAGTAGAAATGAAATTGGTGATATATCTTACAAACAATTAATCATTGAAATTATGGGTCGCCACAGCAATATTACATTAATTGATGATAAATCTACAATTATTGACTGTATCAAACATCTTTCTAGTTCTGTCAATCGTTATCGCACAATGTTGCCAGGCTGTACATATATTGCTCCACCAGAACAAGAAAAGAAAAACCCATTTGATGAAGCAAAAGAACATTACACAGCTGAACAACTTGTATCCGAATTCGCTGGAATTTCTCCACTGTTTGCTCGTGAAGCAAGCAAGGGACATTTTTTATCTATGATTCAAGATATTCGTACCCACCATATTACACCACAACTTATCCAGAAAGATGGAAAAGAAATTTTTTATATGCTACCACTTACTCATATGCAAGGAGTTGCTCGAACATTTCCGACACTTGGCGAACTACTTGACCGTTTTTATTTTAGCAAAGCAGATCGTGATAGAGTGAAACAACAATCATACGATTTAGAGCGGCTAATGGCAAATGAAAAGCAAAAAAACGAAAAAAAAATTATAAAACTCCAAACTTCATTAAAAGAAGCGGAGAATGCCGAGCAGTTCAAATTATATGGTGAATTACTTACCACTTATTTATATACATTAAAACGTGGAGATAAACTTGCCACGTTGACGAATTATTATGATGATACAACCGCTACCATCATTTTAAATCCACAAAAAACACCATCTGAAAATGCTCAAAGTTACTTTCTTAAATATCAAAAACTCAAAAGTTCAGTTGCTTTTATTAACGAACAAATAGAAAAAGCCTACATAGAAATCAAGTACTTTGACCACTTGCTTCAACAAATGGAATCGGCTTCAGCGAAAGATATAGAAGGAATTCGAGAAGAACTAATGGAGGAAGGTTACATTCGCCATCGTCCATCAAAAAAGAAACAAACAAAGATGACCATTGAACGTTATCTATCTACCGATCAAACAGAAATTCTCGTTGGCAAAAATAATAAACAAAATGATTTTCTTACAAACAAATTAGCCGCTCGTGATGAACTTTGGTTACACACAAAAGATATTCCTGGTTCACACGTTATTATTCGCAGCAAGACACCATCCGAACAAACGATTCAAGAAGCTGCCCACCTTGCCGCATATTTTAGCAAAGCAAGACAATCCAGTTCTGTTCCCGTTGACTACACACTCATTCGTCATGTAAAAAAAGTAAGTGGAGCAAAGCCAGGGTTTGTGACTTACGAACAACAACAAACAATTTATGTCACGCCTAGTGAGGATTTGGTTAGGCTGCTTCGGAGTGGAGAGCTTATAAAATAAAGAAAATGAGAGTGGGACAGAATTATGTCCGCAGGATTTTAGTGAAATGAATGGTTTACTAAAACATTTGATTTTACGAAATTCTGGCAACCATTCAATTCACAAGGATGGGGTAATCGGGATTTTTTTCACCGATTGCCCCATCCTCATTTTTTTTGATACTTTATTTCCTTAATAAGTATTTCTAACAGAGGATAGAACAAGTTTCTATAGGCTAATGCTCACCATTGAGAATGAAAATGGATGTTTTCGTATAAGAAGTATTTTCGAAAAATTTTTAGTGAAATGATTAGAAAACATTTTATAACTATGTTACCATTATTTTTAATATTAAATGCGTACAATATTAATAGAATTGGAGATTACTATGAATTTTTCTTTCGATATTACTCTAAATAAGAAAGCAGACGAATCGAATAAGTTAGTATTTTTATTAGATAAGGATTTACATTTTCATTTTTTTAATAAGAAATGGCTCACATATAGAGGAGTAAGTTTAACAAGTGAGCTGGAAAGAACGGCAACAGATTTTATTCATGAAAAAGATATAGATGTTTTTTTCGCTTGTATGAAAAAGATGAACTTACAGAATGAGCCAAGTTTAATTGAGTTTAGACTGCTTAATGAATTCGGAAAGTATACATGGTTTAACGCCATTGTATCTCCAATATACTCCGAAGACCGAAACTTTATTGGCAGCATTGCGTATTGCAACGACTACACGGAAAAAAAGAATTTTGAAGAGCATGTTCAAAGATTTTCGGCTGCTATTTCTTCTGTTGATACAGGCATCATTATAAAAGATACGAAAGGAGTCATAACCACTTGGAATGTCGGAGCACAAAATATAATTGGTTACACTTCTGAAGAGATGATAGGCCAGACTTCAGAAGTATACATACCAAAACGCTATATCAATGAAGTAAGGGATATCAACAAAAAAATTTCTGAAGGTCAATACCTTTCTTATAAGAGGAATGAAGTAAAACACAAAAATGGTAGGTTAGTAATTTGTTCAACTGCTTACTCTCCCATATATGATTCCGATTGTAATATAACTGGCTCCATTATTATTTTCCATGATGTTACGGATGAAACAACAGCAGAACAAAAAGCACAAAGTATGGCAGCAATTTTTTCTACTGCCGATGCAGGAATTATTTTAAAGGATACAAATGGAGTCATACAAGATTGGAATATCGGAGCACAAAACATACTTGGTTACACACGTGAGGAAATGATTGGAGAAACGACTATATCATATGCACCATCTAACAGTTATACAGAAATAAATGATATTAATGCAAGGCTTTTAAAAGGTGAGCATTTCACATGTATTGAGGTTTCCAGAAAACACAAAGATGGCAGACTAATTGACTGTTCCGTATCCTATACACCAATTTATGACAAAGAATCAAACATTACAGGTTCCATTGCTATCTTCCACGATGTAACTGAAAAAAAAATCACCGAAAAAAAGGCTCTGGATTTAGCTGCTATCATTTCAACCGCTGATGCAGGGATTATTTTAAAGAATAAAGAGGGTATCATCCAAGATTGGAATATCGGAGCACAAAACATACTTGGCTATGCTCCAGGGGAAATAATTGGGAAATCAACTAAATCCTATGCACCTTCCAAAAGTTTTAAAGAAATTGATAGTTTAGAAGAAAGACTCTTAAAAGGTGAACACATAACGCATGTTGAGGTCGTCAGAAAACATAAAGATGGCAGGCTGATTGATTGTTCTGCTTCATACACACCAATCATTGATAAAAATTCAAATATTACAGGTTCAATCGCAATTTTCCACGATATAACTGAAGAAAAAATTGCTAAAAATAAAGTACAAAACCTAGCCGCTATCATTTCTATTGCTGATGCAGGAATTATCCTAAAGGATAAAGAAGGTATTATCCAAGATTGGAATATTGGGGCATACAACATACTTGGTTATGCACCTGAGGAAATAATCGGAAAGTCTACCAGAGCCTATGCGCCAGAAGAAAGTTTTGCAGAAATCGATGCTATGGAAAAAAGACTTCTAAAAGGCGAACACATTGTGCATCGTGAAGTTGTTAGAAAGCATAAGGACGGCAGATTAATTGATTGTTCTGCATCCTATACACCAATCATTGATAAAGATGCAAATATTACAGGTTCCATTGCGATTTTTCACGATATATCTGAAAAGAAACAAATGGAACAGAAACAAAAAGAAGCAGAGGAAGAACTTCAAAAAGCTTATCGAGACACCGAGGCAATTCTTGAAGAGATTCCAGTTCCTATATGTGTTGTTAGTAAGGATGGTGGACTAATCTTGGGTTACAATGTTGCATTTACAAATATATGTAATACTAGTCATAACGAACTACACAACATTTCAATAACATCGGTACTTATACAACAAAACACAGGAAATCCATTTGACAATGACCATATATTAAACAAACTGTGTGAAGATATAAGTTTCAAATGCAGTATGAAGAAATTAGGGGGTTCTATTATTGACGTAGAAGTTGTTTCCCAGCCTTTTATTTACAAGGAACAGGAGGCTTATGCCGTTCATTGTATGGATTTAACAAAACAAAAAATACATGAACAAGCACTAAAAGACGTGGCGATAGCCGCTGAAGAAGCTTCCAAAATGAAATCAACTTTTCTTGCCAATATGAGTCATGAAATCAGAACACCGATGAATGGTATTATCGGATTTACAGAACTCGCCTTAAACGATGATAGCCTGTCTGAAAAGACTATAGATTACTTAAAAAAAATCAAAATTAGTGCAGATGGCTTATTGGAAATTATCAACAATGTGCTTGATATATCTAAAATTGAAGCAGGAAAAGTAGAATTAGAAAAAACCATTTTCAGTCTGCACGATGTGTTTAAACACTGCGAAACAATAAGCAGTGTAAAAACTTCGGAAAAAGGGATTCATCTTTATTTTTATGCTGAGCCAGATATTTTAAATAATCTTATCGGAGATCCTACAAGACTGCGTCAAGTACTGCTTAACTTGCTCTCAAATGCGATTAAATTTACAAACAACGGTATTGTTAAGCTCATGTCAACAATAGTAGAATCTAATGACAACAGTATAAAAATTCATTTTGAAGTAAAAGACAGTGGCATAGGAATGACACAAGAACAGATTCAGAAAATATTTGAACCTTTCACACAAGCTGACAACAGTACAACCCGTAAATATGGCGGAACCGGACTTGGTCTTGCGATAACCAAGAATATAATTGAACTTATGGGCGGTGAACTGCATGTAGAAAGCATGCCTGGACTTGGAAGCAGATTCAGCTTTGATTTAGTCTTTGAAACAATTGATGCACCTGCTGAAGTTTTTGATAAGAAAGAACAGATATATACAGGGCACAATAAGCCAATTTTTTCTGGTGAAATCTTAATATGTGAAGACAATATAATCAATCAGCAAGTAATATGTGAACACCTGTCCAGAGTAGGCATTACCCCTACAATTGTCGGAAACGGTAAACTCGGTGTTGAAACAGCAAAAAAACGACAGACGCTTAGAAATCCTTTTGATATTATATTCATGGATATACATATGCCTGTTATGGATGGACTTGAGGCTACACAGAAACTGAAAGAAATTGGCATTACAACTCCAATCATTGCTATGACAGCAAATGTTATGTCCAAAGATCGAGAAAATTATTTAAAACAAGGAATGTCTGACTATATAGGCAAACCATTTAGCACACAAGAATTATGGAATTGTTTGCTTAGATACCTAACTCCTATTGAGATATCCGTTATAGATAAAGGTCAAAAAGAGTCAAATGTCAACGTGATAAATATGCATGAAAACTCTGTCATCAACAGGACTATTGGAATTTCAAGATCTGCTGGCAATGAACAATTATACAATCGCTTGGTTTTGGATTTTTTCAAGGCAAATAAAACTACCTTCATAGAATTGAACACTGCGATTCGTGCTGAAGATATAAAACTTGCACACAGAATTGCACATACACTAAAAAGTGTTGCCGCAACTATTGGTGCTATCAAGCTTGCTGATACTGCGTTTGATATTGAAAGATCTCTTACAGGAGAAAAAACAATCTTAAAAGAAGAGCAACTACAGCTATTAGAGAAAGAATTGAATGCCGTATTAGAAGAATTGGCCCCACTTGCAGAAGAATCTAAGCAAGAGCAGTATAGCACAAAGATTTTAAACAGAAAAAATGCTCTGGATTTAATTGAAAAACTTGAGCCGTTATTACAAGTAGGAGATTCTGAAAGCTTAGAACTCATTGGTGAAATAAATGATACCCTCTCACCGATTGGTGAACAATGCAAAACTGCTATTTCACAAATGGAAGATTATGAGTTTGAACTTGCATTTGAAACAATAAAAGAGCTTAAAAAATTATTGGAGGCACAAAATGGATGAACCAGCAAAGTTTAGTATTTTAATTGTAGATGACGAGAAGTCTAATCTTGATGTTTTAGACCACATATTGAAACCAGAGTATCAGATTTATATTGCCAAGTCAGGACAAGCAGCGATTAAAAGAGCTATTCAAGATAAACCTGATTTGATTTTGCTTGATATAATAATGCCTGATATGTCTGGGTTTGATGTGCTTGTGGAGCTAAAAGAATCTAGCGAAACTAGAGATATACCTGTAATTTTTGTCACAAAGTTAGCAAGCATAGCGGATGAAGAAAAAGGATTCATTCTTGGTGCGGTAGACTACATCACCAAACCATTTAACAATTCGATAGTTTTGGCAAGGGTCAGAACTCATATGCAAATTGTAAAACAAATACGCATGATTGAAAAA
>JAVBJX010000033.1:0-18185 GCA_031546705.1 Caryophanales bacterium | reverse complement strand
GAAAGTAGTTTCTTTTCTTTCTCTGTAAATAATTTTTTACTCATTTTAGTTTTCCCCAATCGTTATTTTTCTTCATTATACAAAAAATACCCTAATAGATAGACTTTTTTTTAAGTGTCTACTCTATAGGGTACATTTTATAGTTACTCATGGTCTTTTTTTAGTTTGAGCCATGCTGTGACTGTATGGCTCTTTTTTTGTGTAAAAAATCCTTTTCATAGTGAGTAAAAAAAAAGGAGAAAACAAAATGATTCCACACGTAAAACAAAATGATTTCTACCGTAAAGTTGACTTGCCAGCAGGTCAATTACACGTGTATGCAAGCGAAGATTTATTTAATGGTTTAAGTTACAAAGTGTTTGAAATGGCAAATAATAATTTGCAAATTCCAAACATCAATTATATGGGCTACACACCAGATGTTCACATTGGTATTGGTACTTGTATTGGGACAACTGCAATCTGGCATGCGGGTAATGGCTATATTTCCCCTTCTATTGTTGGCAGTGATATTGGTTGTGGGATGAGAGTTCATTTAACAAACTTGCATAAAAAAGATTTGAAAGATGTACAATTACGCAAAAAAGTAATTAAAAGAGTTGAGAAATATTTATCACTCACGAATAATCAGCGAGGGCATTTTACTGATATTCGCTTGGAAAATATTTTAAGAAAAGGATTACATGGTCTGCCAAATAAATACATTCCTGATAGCTACACACCAAAAAAAGCAACATCATTAACACATGTAGAAAAAGCAAAATTTTCTTTTGATGATTCTTTTTTAGATTTAATGCCAGAAAAAGCTTTTCATCGTGGGCATAGTCAACTTGGAACGCTTGGTGGTGGAAATCACTTTGCGGAGTTTCAACATATTCAAATTAATGAACAAAATCGCCAAATTGCTGAAAAATGGGGCATGTTTGATGGGCAGATTGTTGTGATGATTCACTCTGGTTCACGGGCATGGGGTGGCTCTGTTGTCCAGCAATCCCGTAAAGATATCATTGAGTTAATGAATCGTTATGAACTGGGCACTTCTGACCCTGGATTAATTTTTGCTCCATTGGACACAGATGCCGCACAAATATACAAAAACTTAATGTATTCTGCTTTAAATTACGCTGTCGTAAATCGCCATTTAATCGCCTTTGCTATTCGAGAAGCGTGCCGTGATGTATTCGGAACAGGGTTTGAAATGTCTACCTTGTATGATTTAATGCACAACTACGCACTAGAAGAAGAATATAATGGCGAAGCAAAACTTGTCCATAGAAAAGGTGCAACAAAAGCATTACCAGCCAACAATCCGCACAATCCAAAACCATATATTGAAACAGGTCATCCAGCTTTAATTCCTGGTTCAATGGGAACTTCTTCTTACATTATGGTCGGGCAGCAAGCAGGAGCAGATAACTATCACTCTATTTGTCATGGAGCAGGAAGAATTCGTTCACGTTCAGAAACAAAAAGAGTCGTAACTGTTGCTGAATTTGAGCAGTCATTACGAGTAGGAAAACCAGATGAAATTGTTGTGAATCAAACATTACAATCTATTCTTGATGAATCACCCCAAGCCTATAAAGATGTCGATGAAATTATTAATAGTGTGATGGGTGCAAATCTAGCCGATGTTGTTGCCAGATGCAAACCAATAGCTTCGATTAAGAGTACAAAATAAAAGAAACGGATTTAAAAACTCTATGGAACTACATCTATGCCAAAAATCCCGAATGGAAAAAATGGGATGCACCTTACTTTGAAATCAAGCCAAAAACTTTTGAGAATTTTAAAACAGAATGGCTGAAACATAAAGATAATGATAATAGATGGATAATTGAAGTAAATAGTCACGTCATAGGCTCAGTAAGTTATTATTGGGAATGTGAAAGCACAAAATGGTTAGAGGTTGGAATTACTATTTATGATCCAGCATATTGGAATGGCGGTTACGGAAAGGAAGCACTAATATAATGGATTTCTCATGTGTTTAAAAGATTTCCTGATATTCAAAGAGTTGGCTTAACTACTTGGTCTAAAAACGAAAGAATGATAAAAGTCGCAAAAAAACTCGGACTGCAAGAGGAAGGAAGAATTAGAAAAGTACGGTATTATCAAAACGAATATTATGATTCTGTCAAACTCGGCGTTTTGAGAGAAGAATGGGTAAATAAATACGCATAGAAAAAGGGAGATTGTCTTTTAAAAGATAACCTCCCTTTTTGTACTTCTTTTCCGCACGATTTAATTTTTCTAAACGTGTTGGTGTTTTTCTTTCAATTGGACAAACACCATTCCAACTTCCTCTACTACTTTGCGGATCTAACCGCCCTTCACGAACTTGTTTCATTCTTTGTTTTTTTGATTTACTATGTGTCATAATATGCCCCCCCTTATATACACATAATAACATATATAGCTACTACAACGAAAGAAGTTTTTTTGAATGATTTTTAGTGTATTTTGGCAACCATTCATTACACGAGTTTGGGTCAATCGGGGTGTTTTTTCACCAACTGATCCAAACTCACGAACTAAAAGCATGTTTATTTTTCACAAAGTAATCCCATCCTGACCAAATGGTAAAGAATACAGCAACAAACAGAGCTATATTTGCAAATGGAAATGACAATAATGAAAAAGGCATATTATGTAGGGATAAAGCAGAAATAGCAATAATTTGCATGACTGTTTTCCACTTTCCAAGTATATTAGCGGCAACTACTTCTCCGCCTCCAGCCAGAACAAGACGTAAACCCGTCACTCCAAACTCACGACTAATGATTATAATCGTTATCCATGCAGGAGCAAGCTGAAGTTCAACAAGGGCAATAAGTGCCGCAGATACAAGCAATTTGTCCGCAAGTGGGTCAAGAAATTTCCCTAAGTTTGTGACTAAATTATATTTTCGTGCGTAATAACCATCCAATCCATCCGTAGCTGATGCAATGATAAAAACAAGTGTACCAATAAGATGATGTATTGGCAGTTTACTTGTACTTATTTCAATATTCCCCCATGAAAACGGCACAAGCATGAAGACTAGAAAGAGGGGGATAAGTAAAATACGAACGATTGTAATTCGATTAGGCAAATTCATTACAAAAAACCCTCCATTATACAACGTATGGCAAATAACCATCTTACCTTAAATCAAGTAGACCTTTACTTCTTATACATAATTGTAATCTTTTGAAATACCTCTTTTGTTGGATCTATTGGGTATGAAAACGGTTGATCATTAATTTTCAAACTAATATTTGTTGCATTTCCAACCTTCAAAAGTACTTCTGTTTCATTTGTGAGATCAATCTTTTCCGTTTCTCCTGCTTTTAACTCACGTCCTAAAAATGAATAATTTTTTGCATTTTTTACTCCCACCCATGAATTTCCAACAGAGGTAATTTCTAAAGAAAATGTAGTTGTATTTGCTAACTCAATTTTTGAAGTATTTTTTGTTGTTTCTAACACAGTTACAGATTGCATAGTTTTTGGTGGTTCTGGTGTTGTTTCTATTGGTGTTGTCTTTATATTTGTGTTCTTTTTCGGTTCTATCTTTGTTGGCGGTTTTTCTCCTGATTTCTCTATTGTTGCCCCTGCGTTCTCTTGTACTTCTGCCGGGGATGGATTGTCTTTCTTTCCTTGTAAATAAAACCACATCGCAACAGCTATACCAACAATACATATGATAGCGAGAACAGTTGGCACAAAAGAAAACACTTTTTCTCCACGTTTACTACTACGTCCAAAAATACTTGCTCGTGATACCTTTCTTTGTCCAACTTGTTCGACTGCTTCTACCTGTGCTTTAGGTGGAGAACCTATCTCTTCTTCATGCTGCTTCATTAGTTCTTCTGCATCAAGTCCAACTGTTTCTGCATATTGCTTTACAAAAGCCCGCACATAAAAAGTTCCTGGTAAAGCACTATAATTTCCTTCTTCTAATTCAACCAAATATCTTTTTTGAATTTTCGTTATTTTTTGTAGTTCATCTAGCGAGATATTTTTTTCTTCCCTCGCTTTTCTCAGTAAATAGCCTAATTCTTTCAATGGGAACACCTTCCATTTTATTATATTCCAAACATACCTTCAGAAAAAGGCAAATTTTTATCAATTATCTCATATGTAATTTCTTCATCATCATGATTTCTAATTTCAATAATATAATCAAAGTCAGTAAGCTTATATTGTGCATCTCTTACGAACATATCAGGATGTTCAATAATTTTTGGAGTTGGAATACGCATTACTTCACGAATCAGTTGCCAATGACGGTCATTTTGTTGACGTATAGATACAGCTCCATCAATAATATATACATTATCATTACTGTACTCAGCAGACAATAATTCTGTTCTAACAGTCTGCTTAATTAACGTAGATGAAATGAATAACCATCGTTTATTGGCACAGACACTTGCCGCTACAATAGATTCTGTTTTTCCAACACGAGGCATCCCTCGAATTCCAATCATTTTGTGTCCACCTTGTTTAATAATTTCTGCAATAAAATCAACTAATATCCCAAGGTCTTCTCGCACAAAGCGATATATTTTTTTATCTTCTTCATCTCTTTCAAGATAACGTCCATGTCGAATAGCGAGACGATCACGTAGCCGTGGTGGACGAACTTTTTTTACTTTTATGTGCTCCATTGTTCTAAGTATGGAACATAAGCGTTCGATTTGCTCATCCCTTTCACAACGTAATAATAATCCTCGTGTTTTACTCTGTACACCATTAATGGTTACGATGTCAATAGATAACATTCCAAGTAAGGAAGCAACATCACCTAGAAGTCCTGGACGATTCACTTGAATTTCATATTCGATATACCATTCTTTCTTATCCATGCCTCTTACCCCTTTTTTATTATCCTATTCCATATTATACCGAATATAGAAAGAACCGCAAAGAAAAAGGACGAATCTAAGAGAAAAATAATCCCAGATTCATCCTTTTATATTATCCTTTTTGAACAAGCTTTACCATTGCATTCGCAATAGCATGTTGTTCATCTGTGTTTGCTACATTCCAAAGGTCTGACAATACTCGTTCTTCCGCATTTTTTGGGTCAACTTCTTTTGCTAAATAATCACCAATTTGATAAGCAAGATCAGAAACGACACTGTTATCCATATCATCCGCTTGATCTACACGTGTACCCAAAAAATCTTTCCACTGCTCAAAATTATCTAAGATTGACATGATGTTCCTCCTTAAGTAAATGATTCGAGAATAGTTTGCTCTAAAATGATTATTTTATTCACAAATACCATCCACCATTTACAGATAAAATATGTCCTGTAATATAGCTTGATTTATCAGAAATTAAGAAGAAAACAGCATCAGCAATTTCTTCTGGTTTGGCAAGTCTTCCAAGTGGAATTTCTTCACACACATTTTTTCGCTCTTCTTCGGTAAAAACATCCATCATTCCACTATCTACTGCACCAGCAGCAATAGCATTTACTCGAATATTACATGGAGCTAATTCTTTTGCTAGTGCTTTGACAAATGTATTTTGTCCACCTTTTACCATCGAGTACAACACTTCACAAGAAGCACCAACACTTCCCCAGATAGACGAAATCACAACAATGCTTCCGCTTTTTTTTGCAATCATCGCAGATAATAATTTTTTTGTGAGTAGAAAGGGGCTTGTGACATTTAGTTGAATCATTTTTTCTACATCTGCATCCGTCATATCAGTCATCAAACCATAGAAGCTATTACCGCTATTATGAATGATTATGTCAATGGGATGGTGAATTTGTTCAAGTAATTGTCTAACTCCATCTGGTGCAGATAAATCCGCTTGTACCATAGAGGTATTAGGTAATCTTTCTACCATTTCTTTTCGCTTATTGTAGTGTACATAAATGTGAAACTCATTTGATAATTTTAAGGCAATTTGTTGACCAATTTTACTACTTGCTCCAGTAATTAAGGCATATTTCATGGTTGTGGTAAAACTTGACAAATAGTCATTTGCTGTTCTTGAAATAGTTGTTTTGTTATTTGTACTATATCAGGCACTTGAATTTTTTCTACTGTACTTACAATATCAAACAAACTCATTTGATTAAATGTATAGCGAGTAAATTGATTAGCGATGTATTCAGGAGAATTTAACGCTCGTAACATCGTGCCAATTTTTTTCTTCTTCACTCTCTCTAACTCTTCCTCTTCAATACTCCCAAATTGTTGTAGAATCATTTTTATTTCTGCCGCCAACGCATCAGGAAATTTTGTATCTCCACCAATTAAAGCAAAAGAAAATTCTCTCTCACCCATATAGTCATAAGAAAATGTTTCATCAATAAATCCCTTCTCGTACAACTCTTCATAATGCTTCGAACTTTTGCCAAATAAATAATCTAAGGAAATTCCAATTGCTAGTTCCTCTTTTAAATTCGTCATCACAGGTGATTTTACACCAACAATACATTTTGGCGTTTGTACTGCCATATGAAATACTGTCTTTTCTTTTGCCCGCTCCTTTTTTTCATCGTAATGAAAACGCTCTACAGTTTTCACTTCAGAAAATGTTTTTTTCGACTGATTTTCTCTAATAAAGTTCATCATTTCTTCTGCATTTAACGAGCCAACAACAAAGAAAATCATATTGCTAGGATGATAAAATGTTTCGTAACATTCATACAGTAAATCTTTTGTAATCGCTGCAATTGTTTCATCCGTTCCAGCAATATCAATTTTTACTGGGTGGGTGTCATACATACCACCAATTGTCCCAAAATAAATCCGCCAATCAGGATTGTCTTCATACATATGAATCTCTTGACTAATAATCCCTTTTTCCTTCTCCACCGTTTGTTCCGTAAAATACGGCTCTTGAACAAAATTAAGTAATGTTTCTACATTTTGCAACACATTGGATGTACTAGAAAATAAATAAGCCGTTCGAGTAAATGAAGTGAACGCATTCGCAGATGCCCCTTGTTTACTAAACAACTGGAACACATCACCATCTTCTTTTTCAAACAATTTATGTTCTAAAAAGTGAGCAATCCCATCAGGAACTCTTTTCATTTCTGTTTGTCCACGAGGAACAAAATGATTATCAATCGAACCATATTTTGTTGTAAAAGTTGCATATGTTTTATTAAAACCTTCTTTAGGCAACACATACACTTCTAAACCATTCGCCATTTTTTCATAAAACAACGTTTCACCTAATTGTTCGTAGACGATTTTCTCCATATTATTTCGCCTCCGTTAAAAAATAAGTAGTGTCTAACTCAACTTTGTTTGCTACTTCAATAATTTGTTCACGAGTAGCATTATTCATATCTGTTAGTAGTGTTTCAATTGATTTTTTATTTTCAGCAATTACATTATGGTAAAGTAATTCCATCATTCCATATGCCGTATCTTGTGTTGTTAATACTTGGTTTTGAATCATTGCTTTTGTTTGTGTGATTTCATCGTCTGTAAAATCACCATTTTTCATTGTCTGCATTTGCTCATGAATAATATCTACTGCTTGGCTGTAGCGATTATTTTCAATTCCTGCCATCACAAATAGTAACCCTTTGTGACTTTCCATTTGTGAAGAAGCATAGTAAGCAAGGCTCGCTTTTTCACGCACATTAATAAATAATTTTGAGTGAGAAAAACCGCCAAATATTCCGTTGAACACTTGTAATGCTCCATAATCTTTGTCTGAATACGTTGCATTTGTTCGGAAACCGATATTTAACTTTCCTTGTTTGATCGGTTGATTCTCTGTAATTTCTTTCGGTTCTATTGTTCTGTTCTTCCCTTTTGAAACAAGCGGCGTACGCTCAACAAAATCCAGTATAGAGCTTATATGAATTACGTCTTTTTCTTCCACATCACCAATAACATATAAATCTATTTCATCTTCTTCTAATGCTTGCTGGTAATAGGAAAACAACGAGAGTGGTGTAATGGCCGCAACATCGGCTAACTCTCCATTTGCTTGAAGGGAAAATTCCTCCTCTTTGCACATTTCTTGCACAAGTCGCATGATGGAATAACGCATTTTATCATCAAACACCGCTGAAATTCGTGCTTGTAAAGAGCGTTTTTCCTGTTCGACAATTTTATTTACAAACGAACCATTTTCAAGGACAGGTGTAAATATAATATCGTGCAAAAGTTGAACTGCTTTTTGCAACAATGATTTTTTGGTTGATAAAAATTTCTCATTCGCTACTTCCATGCGGAATGTCATAATGTGATATGAGCCTTTTTTGGATAGATCTACGTGTAGAGTTGCCCCATACAGTTCATCTAAATAAGTTCTGAGTTTTGCTGTTGTTGGAAGTCCTGTTGTTCCGCTTTGTAGTACATAGGGTAATAACGCCCTCATGGTTACGTTGTCTTTTGTTAGCGGTGCTTTTAAACGCAAGACAAGAGTAGTTGTTTTATATTTCTTTGTTGGAATGATATGGGTGGTCATTCCGTTTACTTTGTGGGTGATTTCTTTCATTCGTTTTCCTCCTTTATACAATTTCAGTAAACCATTTAATTATATTATTCTTGGTCAACTTCATTTATATGTAGTATGACCTTTTTTTCTACTTTCAATATACCGTTTTTGATGAAAGAAATGCAAAATAAATGAAGACTGCCTGAATTTTTTGGGGAATCTCCATTTGGAATTATTGTAGTCAATATCTATCTATCAAATAACAGTAAATTAGTTATCACTCTTTTAGACGATAAAATTCGACAAATTATACTTACTAACAATATTGTTTATACATTTTTTCTGTGTTAGCATGAAAAAATGATAGATGGTTAGAAATTTTACACCCTTCCTAACATGCAACAGAAATGACGGGCACTACAGTAGATTTTTGTATATATTATCTCTTGAAGGGAGGTTATAGAAATGGATTCGCTTAAACAAATGAATCTTGCAATTCAATATGTTGAGGAGCATCTAACTGATGACATTGATTATGGAAAGCTCTCAAAAATTGCTTGTTGTTCAGAGTATCAATTTAGACGTGTATTTTCTTTTCTTTCAGGTATACCACTGGGCGAGTATATCCGCAAAAGAAGGCTTACGCTTGCGGCTACATTGCTAAAAAATCGAGATAAAAAAATTATTGATATAGCTCTTAGTATAGGATATGATTCACCAGATGCTTTTACAAAAGCCTTTCAAATTATGCACAATGTTACTCCATCTGAAGCAAGAAAAGACAATGTGAAGCTAAAAGCATTTCCGCCTATGACCTTTCAATTAAAAATTCAAGGGGGTAATTTAATGAATTATCGAATAGTGGAGAAAAAAAAATTTAACATTGTAGGAATTAAAAAACGGATTACACTTGTTTATGAAGGTGTAAATACACAAATGGATTCGATGTGGGCGAGTTTAAAAACGGAGGATTTTATTGAGCTTAAAGAGCTTTCAAACGTTGAACCAACAGGAATTTTATGCGTTTCTGCTAATTTTACAGAGGGAAGAGACGAGGGAACAGAGCTTGACCAATACATCGGAGTTGCCACCATAAAGTCATGCTCAGACAAATGGAAAGTGTTGCCTGTTGTTGCTTCTACATGGGCAGTTTTTACCGCAATCGGTTCTTTTCCACAAGAATTGCAAAGTGTTTGGGGAAGAATTTATTCCGAATGGCTTCCTACATCAGGTTATGAAATTACGGAAGGTCCTGAAATTTTATGGAACGAAGGCAAAGATACAAGCGTATCCAAATACAAAAGTGAAATTTGGATTCCTGTAATGAAAAAGAGGTAGTCAAAAAGTAACTTTAAAAATGCAAGACGAAATGGGAAAAAGTCCCTTTCGTCTTGCATTTTTATCTATTTCCTTTAATATAAGGCACACCAACTGCTTTTGGAGCATCAGCTCTTCCAATAAATCCTGCCAACGCCAAAATTGTTAACACATACGGAGCAATTAACAAATACACAGAAGGTACATTTTGCAATAACGGAATGGATTCTCCAACAATACTCAAACTTTGAGCAAAACCAAAGAACAACGCAGCTCCCATTGCTCCAAGTGGATTCCATTTTCCAAAAATCATTGCCGCAAGTGCCATGAAACCTTGTCCGGAAATAGTCGCATGACCAAAATGCCCAGAAATAATTGTGGCATACACCGCACCGCCAACACCAGCGAATGCCCCACTTAGCATGACACCAGTATAACGCATTTTCGCTACATTAATCCCCATTGTATCTGCCGCCATTGGATTCTCTCCTACAGAACGCAACCGCAAACCAAATGGTGTTTTATATAACACATACCACACAACAAAAGCTAAAGCAATCGCAATATAGGAAGTGGCATATCCATTGGAGAAGAATAATGAACCAATAACAGGAATGTTTTTTAAAATAGGTATATCAATTTTATCAAACCCAATTAAAATATTATCTGTTTCACCTTTATCATAAATCTTTTTTACCAAAAATAAAGCCGAACCAATTGCTAGAAAATTTAGTGCAACACCACTAACAATTTGGTCAGCTCGAAGTGTGACTGAAGCAATCGCATGTGGTAAAGAAAAAATTGCTCCAACAATCATTGCCGCAAGCAGTGACAGCCACGGAGTCCATCCACCAAGCTGGTCAGCGAATGTGAGATTAAAAACAATCCCAGTAAAAGCCCCCATAACCATAAGCCCTTCTAAAGCAATGTTCGCAACTCCAGAACGCTCACTAAATACACCACCAAGTGCCGTAAAAATAAGCGGTGCTGCAAAAAATATGGCAGAAGGAACAACTATTTGCAATATTTCATAGAATCCCACTTACTTTCCCTCCCTTACAAAACGAGCTAGCACCATACGAATTAAATAGTTTGCAGCAACAAAGAAAATAATTGAGGCAATAACAATATCCACTGTTTCTGATGGAATATTTGCACTAGACGGCATTTCCAATGCTCCAACTTTCAATGCTCCAAACAATAATGCGGCTAGTACAATACCAACTGCTGAATTACCACCTAAGAGAGCAACAGCAATTCCATCAAAACCAATTCCAGTAAAACCGCCTCTTGTAGAAACGTAACCAAATGTTCCAAGTCCTTCCATAGATCCAGCAATTCCAGCGAACATTCCCGAAATAACCATTGCCAAAATAATATTACGGTTAACATTCATCCCTGCATACTGGGAAGCATCTTTATTAAATCCAACAGAACGAAGCTCATATCCTGTTGTTGTTTTCTCTAGTAAAAACCACATAATACATGCACCGATTAAGGCGATAATAATTCCCCAGTGCATCGTAGAAAACTCCGTTAATTCTTGTAAAAATGGAGAGGCTAATGATGCAGAATCATGAATCGTTGCAGATTTATAATCTTGATTCGACAAAACAGAACTAACAATTTCATTGGATACTTGAAGAGCAATATAATTCATCATAATTGTAACAATAACTTCATGTACTTTTAAACGAGCTTTTAAAATACCCGGAATAAACGCCCACAATCCGCCTGCTAAAGCCGCTGCAAGAATTGCTAATGGTAGATGAATAATCATTGGTAATTCAAATGATACCCCCACCCAAACAGCCGCTAACCAACCAACAATTAATTGCCCTTCTACCCCGATATTAAATAACCCTGTTCGAAAAGCAAAAGCAGCTGCTAAACCAGCTAAAACATATGGAGTCATTTGTCTAATTGTTTCACCAATATTATACAAATTACCAAACGAACCATATATAAGTGCACTATAACCCTCTAATGGATTATAGCCACTAGAAATCATTACAATTGCTCCAACAAGTACACCAAGTAAAACAGAAAGAATAGGTACAATCACATTTACTACACGACTTGACATTATGAAGCACCTTCTTTCGTTCTCTCACTACCTGCCATCATTAATCCTAACTCTTGCTCGGTTGTTTGTTTCGGATCAACAATATCAACAATTTTCCCTTCATAAATAACCGCAATTCGGTCACTAACATTCATTACTTCTTCAAGCTCAAAAGATACAAGTAGTACGGCTTTTCCTTTGTCACGTTGATCAATTAATCTACGATGAATGGATTCAATCGCTCCAACATCCAAACCCCGTGTTGGCTGGGCAGCAATTAATAAATCTGGATTACGATCAACTTCTCTTCCAATAATTGCTTTTTGTTGATTTCCACCCGATAACGCTCTAGCTGGAGTTCGCTCCGTTGGTGTCCGAACATCGAAATCTTTAATTAGCACACGTGCCTTGTCATAGATTGCTTTAAAATTTAATATACCAGCTTTAGAAAATGGCGGTTTATAGTACGTTTGTAATGCCATATTTTCACCAATTGGAAAATCTAAAACTAGTCCATGCTTATGGCGGTCTTGAGGAATGTGAGCTACACCAGACTCAGTAATCTTTCTTGGTGACAAATTACGAAGCTCATTGCCATTAAGTAAAATGGAGCCTGAATCTGTTTTGATAAGCCCCGTAATTGCTTCAATAAGTTCGGATTGTCCATTCCCATCTACACCAGCAATTCCAACAATTTCTCCTGATCTTACATTCAAATTTAAGCCGTGAATTCTTGTAATACCACGACTATCTTTTACAACTAGATTATTAATTCGCAATACTTCTTGACCGACTTTTGGCTCGTCTTTAACCGTTGTAAATTCTACTTCACGCCCAACCATTAAAGCCGCAAGTTCATCTTTATTTGTTTCAGGAATATTTACTGTTCCAATACCTTTACCACGGCGAATAACGGTAACTCGGTCACATACTTCCATAATTTCTTTTAGTTTATGGGTAATTAAAATAATAGATTTTCCTTCTTGAATGAGTGTCTTCATAATTTGAATCAATTCTTTAATCTCTTGTGGTGTTAAGACAGATGTTGGTTCGTCAAAAATAAGCATCTCTGCACCACGATACAGCGTTTTCAAAATTTCTACACGTTGTTGCATTCCAACAGAAATCTCACTAATCTTTGCCGTTGCATCGACTTCTAATCCGTATCGTTTAGAAATTTCTTCTACATCCTGTATTGCCTTTTTCATATCAATTTGTAAGCCTTTGTGCGGCTCACTACCTAGAATAATATTCTCGGCAACTGTAAATGTATCAATCAGCATAAAGTGTTGATGAACCATACCAATTCCAAGATCATTAGCAATATTTGGGTTAGAAATATTCACTTTCTTACCTTTTACTAGAATTTCTCCACCTTCTGGTTGATACAGTCCAAAAAGAACATTCATGAGTGTGGATTTCCCTGCACCATTTTCACCAAGCAAAGCATGGATTTCTCCCTTTTTTAGTTGAAGGGTAATATTATCATTGGCAACAAAGTTTCCGAACACTTTCCGAATGTTAAGCATTTCAATTACATACTCCAAACATTTTCCCTCCTTTAATTCTATTAAAATGGATGGTCGCTAAAACCCAGTAAAATCAAGAGTTTATGTGACCATCCATTGAAAAAATTCTCTAATTTAGGTAGAGATTCTTATTTTTTTGCAGGCTCTGAAGGAACTTTCACTTCACCACTAATAATTTTTGCTTTCCACTCGTCTACTGCTTTTAAAACTTCTGGTTTTACATTTTCTTGAGTTGGAGCAATTCCAACACCATCTTCATGTAAGCCGTACTCAATTACTTTTCCAGCTGGGAATTGACCTTCTTTTGTTTTCTTAGATACGTCTTGTACAGCAACATCTACACGTTTAACCATAGATGTTAATGTTACATTACCACCAGATTTAACAAGACCTTCAGCTGCTTGGTCACGGTCAACACCAATAACCCAAAGTTCACGACTTGGATCTTTTTCTTTTAAATCTTTTGCTTCAGAGAATACACCCGCACCAGTTCCACCAGCAGCATGATAAATAATGTCTGTACCAGAAGCGTACATACTTGAAGCAATTGTTTTACCAAGCTCCGCTTTATCAAATGCACCAGCATATTGAATCTCTACTTTTGCTTTTGGATTAACTGCTGTTACCCCAGCAACAAAACCTGCTTCAAATTTACCAATAAGTGGACCTTTCATTCCGCCAACGAAACCGATTTTGTTTGTTTTTGTTGTTAAACCTGCAACAACACCTACAAGGAATGAACCTTCATGCTCTTTAAATGTAATGTTTGCTACGTTTGGTTGATTTACAACACTATCAACAATCGCAAATTTTGAATCTGGTTGTTGTTTCGCAATTTTGTCAATAGCATCCGTCATCATATACCCAATCCCATAAATTAAACCGTACTTATCACGAACCATTTTGTTTAAGTTTGTAGAGTAATCTGCATCACTTTTAGATTGTAGATAATCAAATCCTTCTTTACCTTTTTGCAAGCTATTATCCGCACCAAATTTTTGCAAACCTTCCCACGCTGATTGGTTGAACGATTTGTCGTCAACTCCACCTACATCTGTTACCATACCAACTGTGAATGCTGTTTCTTTTTGTGCATCTTTTGTTTCTGCTGGTTTATCTGCATTTGTTGTAGTACCAGCGTCCGCTTTCGGTTTTTCTTCCTCTTTTGTTCCACAGCCAGTTAAAGCAACACTTGAAGCTAGCATGATAGACAGTACTGAAGCATAACGTTTTTTCAAATTTACAACCCCCTATGTATTTGTATAAAACAAAACTACTTGACGGCACTACTATAGCATTTTTCTTCTAACAAATAAAGCGAAATCTTTATGAGGCTTAACAATTTTATTAAGAAGTTTTTTCATTATAGTTTGACAAGAGCACTGTTCGTGGTTTACTTCCTTCATGTCCTCCAACAATACCATGTTCTTCCATCGCATCAATTAAACGTGCAGCTCGGTTGTAACCAATCCGAAAACGGCGTTGTAATAATGATACAGATGCTGATTGCATCGTTATTACTAATTGAACAGCTTCATTATATAATTCATCTTCTGATTTACTTGTTTGTTGTACGTCTGTTGGAATCATTTCTTCGTTGTATTGTGCTTTTTGTTGTTTGATTACAAATGAAACAACAGATTCCACTTCATCATCTGATAAAAATGAACCTTGGACACGGATTGGTTTTGATTCACCAATTGGTAAAAAGAGCATATCGCCACGTCCTAGTAATTTTTCTGCCCCACCCATGTCAAGAATTGTTCGTGAATCAATTTGTGACGATACACTAAAAGCAATTCGGGATGGAATGTTCGCTTTAATTACACCTGTGATAACATCAACAGATGGACGTTGTGTGGCAATAATTAAATGAATTCCTGCCGCCCTTGCCATTTGTGCCAAACGCATAATTGCATCTTCGACATCATTTGATGCAACAAGCATTAAATCTGCTAATTCATCAATAATAACCACAATATAAGGAAGTGTAAATTGTTTGTTTTCTTCTTTTTCATTATGGCGGCGAATTTGGTCATTATATCCTTCAATATTTCTTGTACCACTACTCGCAAATAATTCGTATCTTCTTTCCATCTCACTAACTACTTTTTTTAATGCTTGTGATGCTTTTTTTGGATCAGTTACAACTGGAGCTAGTAAATGCGGAATACCATTATAAATATTTAGCTCGACCATTTTTGGGTCAATCATCATCATTTTTACTTCATGTGGCTTTGTTCGCATAAGTAAACTTGTAATGATTCCATTAACGCATACACTTTTTCCGCTACCTGTTGCTCCTGCAATAAGTAAGTGTGGCATTTTATTTAATTCAGCTACAACCGCTTGTCCTGATATATCTCGTCCAAGAGCAACGAGTAACTTTGATTCTGGACGAACTTTATCTTGTAACACTTCCCTAAGCGAAACAATCGCAATTTTTTCATTTGGAACTTCAATACCAACTGCTGATTTTCCTGGAATCGGTGCTTCAATCCGAATAGATTTTGTTGCCAATGCTAATGCTAAATCATCTGATAAACTAACTATTTTACTTACTTTCACACCAACATCTGGATACACTTCATATTTTGTTACGGCAGGTCCTAGATGAACTTGCGTAATTTTTGCTTTCACTCCAAAACTTTGAAATGTTTTTTCGAGTTTGCGAGCGTTATCATAAATATGTTCACGTTCTTTCGATTGGTCTACTATTTTTGGAATATGCAATAGTTCATATGGTGGTAACTCATACGATGTATTTTCTTCTTCGACAAAAGTAATGGATATTTGTTGTTCTGCTTCTTCTACATCTGAATCTAATGGATTAGAAAAACCAGAAATAATTGGTGGAACGTGATCTTCTCCATCAGTCTCTATTGTTTGTTCTGGAGATTGTGATGGTTGAATAATTCTTACTCGTCTATTTCTATTTTGTGGCTTACGATTTAAAAATACTGTTACATCGTTTTTAAATTCTATCCACTGATTGTACACATAGCTCCATAGATGCATAAAAAACTTCCCAACAGTTCCTTGTAGCGTTTTCCCTGTAATAATCACTGCTCCAACAATAAACAAAGCAATTGCTATCCACTTTGTTCCTAAATCGGCAAATAAATATGTACTAATTGTGTAGAGTAATGCTCCAACAAATCCTCCACCTAAATCATGTACAGGGCCTTTTACATCCAACCAAAATAATTCCCATGTGAAGCGAATAATACTTGGGCGAATATCTCCATTAGTCATTAAGCGAAACAACGATTGATGGCTCAAAATCAAAATAGTTCCAATTAAAATATACACACCAATCAACCGTTGGTTCATTACATTTGGAATTTTTCTTCTCCAAATAAGCTGTATACCCATCAAAAACGCCATGACAAACAGAATCATGTACCATTCCCCAAGAAAAAAACGTGCAAACGAAACAAGAACTACCCCAACAACCCCAAGCTTGGCAATTGCAAGAATTGAGAATAGTGCTAATGCCAAGCCAATACATTCAAAATACAATATTGATTTTAAATCAAATGAAGGCTGTTTTTGTTGCCGTTTTCTCCTTTTTTTCATTCATCCCACTCCTCATGTAAAGTAAGCAAGTATTGTATCATGGGAATGACTAAAATGTGAAATGAAGTGCTGTAGAAATTTTTGTTCCGGGTGTATATTGCAAATAATCATTTGGATCGCTACTTATTAAACGAACAATTTCATACTCATTTATTCCTGAACCTCTAACCATCATCTGCACACCACCATAAGTCACCGATTTTTCCTCCACATCACTACTAGGAAAAATTAATTCTTCGGGCATCATTGTATACAAAATCATTACATTAGTACCTTCTCTCCCTTATTATCCATTAACTCTCGCAATTTCTTCATCGCTGGTGCTACACCACCGACTTCATCAATTAAACCAATTGTTACGGCATCTATTCCTATTACATTCGTTCCAATATCTCTCGTTAAATTCCCTTTAGAAAACATTAACTCTTTAAACTTTTCTTCCGAGATATGAGAATGTTTTGTGACAAAGTTAATGACCCGATCTTGCATTTTATCCAAATACTCAAATGTTTGTGGAACACCAATAACAAGCCCTGTCAACCGAACTGGATGAATGGTCATTGTTGCCGTTTCCGCAATAAAAGAATAATCACAAGCAACTGCCACAGGAATTCCAATCGAATGTCCACCACCAAGCACAATTGAAACAGTTGGCTTTGATAAAGAAGACAGCATTTCAGAAATCGCCAGCCCAGCTTCCACATCACCACCAACTGTATTCAAAATCACAAGCAACCCTTCAATATTTGGATTTTGTTCAATCGCCACCATCTGCGGAATAAGATGTTCATATTTTGTCGTTTTATTTTGTGGTGGCAATTGAATATGCCCCTCAATTTGTCCAACAATTGTTAAACAGTGAATTTTTGAGTCATTTGATAACTGTGGGACATTTGTTTGCCCCAACTGCTCAATATTATTTGCTATGCTTGTTTTTTCTTCTGGAAGTTCTACATCACCCATAAAAAAACTCCTCTCATTTTTTATTACAATTAGTATGAGCATTTCCGTTTATTTCATGTATCAGATAGAAAAGAAGCTTATAGTATTTCTGATAAATATATTTCATATTTATTATTTAGAACATACTTCTATTTTATAGAATAAATTTTTTTAAAGGGCTACACATAAAAGTTTGGCTCTACACCAAAATTTGTGGTTGCAGAAAATTGTTATATATGCTAATGGTGGATTTTTGAAAAATCATCTACAGTTTTACCTTCACCCCAATCATCTAAATTCACAAATCACAAGATTTATATTTGTCAACCACAAA
>JAVBJX010000021.1:0-4730 GCA_031546705.1 Caryophanales bacterium | reverse complement strand
CGAAGCGCACTAACAATATGTTCCATAGCATTGATATTGGAAATATTGTCAATGGGATTCGGTGCATCTTTTTTGGCAATTCGATTCAATTTTGGCATGTAAACAGTCCAAAAATGATAAGCCAATCCAGTTTGTATTCTTTTATTTCAAACTTGTAAACTGGTGTAAGAACCAAGACATTGAGGAAAATCAACGTTCTGATAGTTTCTCAGTTGGCGATAAACTTTATCCGACTTCAGTGGGAACCAACCTAACGGCTTCTAGCCGGTAGTAAGTTGAGTAGTTTTAATAATCAGAAGTGCAAAAAAACAGATGAGAGAGTCTTAAAAACTCTGTCATCCTTATACAAGGAGGAAGAATTATGAAAGTAGTGTTGCTGGCCGGTGGGTTAGGTACTCGTATTTCTGAGGAGTCTCACCTAAAGCCTAAACCTATGATTGAAATAGGTGGGAAACCTATACTTTGGCATATTATGAAATCATATTCTCACTATGGGTTCAATGACTTTATCATATGTTGCGGATATAAGGCTTATGCTATTAAAGAATATTTTGCAGATTATTATTTGCATAATTGCGATGTGACTTTTGATTTTAGAGATGGAAATACTATGAAAGTCCATTCGAATGCGACAGAGCCATGGCAAGTTACCATAATCGATACTGGAGTTAATACCATGACTGGTGGCAGGGTAAAACGTATAAAACCATATATAGGGAATGAACCGTTTATGCTTACTTATGGGGATGGTGTATCGGACGTTAACTTAAAAGAATTAGTAAACTATCATAAAACTCATGGCAAATGTGCTACAATAACAACCGTTAATGTGGGACAGCGTTTCGGTGTAATTGATGTAAAGAATGATGGAACAATCAGTGCCTTTCGAGAGAAAGCAGATTTAGATAGGAACATGATTAACGCCGGTTTTATGGTGCTTAATCCACAGGTGTTTAATTACATAGAGGGAGATGAAACCGTTTTAGAGAAACAGCCTTTAGAGGTTTTAGCAAAGGATGAGCAAATGATGGCCTACCATCATGATGGATTTTGGCAGTGTATGGACACCCAACGAGATAAACAGAAACTTGAAGAATTATGGGGAAACGGACAAGCCCCTTGGAAAGTGTGGTAAGAGGATGATTAGTAACCAATTAAAGAGAGATTTGGATTATACACTGAATGCATTGACAGTTGAAGAAAAAAACAAAATGGAAAATGCTAGGATTATTATAACAGGATGTGGCGGTTTTTTAGGCTATTATTTCTTACGTTTTTTTGAGGCGCATGCTGAAACACTAAAGATTAAACAAGTGATAGCTCTAGACAATTTCATGCTTGGATATCCTAAATGGATAAATGATTTTAAAAATAATGATAAGTTTGTAATTAAGAAATTTGATATAATAAAAGATAAGATTGATCAGATTGAAAATGCAGATAAAGCTGATTATATTATTCATATGGCGTCAATCGCATCCCCTATTTTTTATAGGATATATCCTATTGAAACTTTAGATGCTAATATTTGGGGGCTTCGTGCACTTTTTGATTTTTATGCTGATAAAAAAATCAAAGGATTTTTATTCTATTCTTCAAGTGAAATATATGGTAATCCTGACGCTGATAATATTCCAACGTCAGAAGAATATTATGGTTACGTAAGCTCTACGGGACCACGGTCTTGTTACGATGAATCAAAGCGGTTTGGAGAAACAATGTGTATGTTGTTTAGCCAGAAGTTCAGCATGCCAATTGGTGTGGCAAGACCATTTAATAATTTTGGTCCAGGAATGAGGATTAACGACAAACGTGTACCGGCTGATTTTGCATTAGCAATAAAAGAAAATCGAAACATTGAAATTTTGTCAAGTGGGTTGCCAACAAGAACTTTTTGCTATGTTGCGGACTCGATTGCTGGATATATTAAAATAATGTTACACGGAAAATATGACTACTTTAATATTGGAATTGAAAGACCCGAGATAACTGTAGCTGAGCTTGCTGAAGTATATGTAGATGTGGGTAAAAAACTATTTGATTATACAGGTAAAATTGTGTACGCAAAATCGAATGACATTCATTATCTTACAAACAATCCTCAGCGTAGATGTCCAGATATCAACAAAGCAGTAAGCGTGTTGGGATATAATCCAACTATTGAAATTTATGATGGTGTTGAGCGGTTTCTTAAATTTATCAAGACAAGTGAGGAGGATCAACACATATGGTAACTGTATTTGGCTTAGGTTTTGTTGGCCTTACCACTTCTCTTTATTTTGCAGAGCTAGGCTTCAGGGTTTTTGGAGTTGAGGCTAATAAAGAAAGATACGATCTAATTAATACTGGTAACCTGCCTTTTATTGAACCTGGATTAGATGAAGCATTATCACGTCATTTAGATAAAAACTTCACACTTACTAACAACATTGAATTAGCAATAGCTGAGAGTGAGTTTATATTTTACTGCGTAGGAACACCATATTCTTCTAATGGACAAGCAGATTTGACTTATCTTTACACTGCTATTGACCAGACTATATCCGCAATTAAAGATGATAAATTCAGAGTGGTTGTGATTAAGTCTACAATACCCCCATCAACTACATCGAAAAAAATAATACCATATATTAAAGGTAAAAGTGCTAAGATTGGTGTATCGAATAATCCTGAATTTTTGCGAGAAGGATATTGTTGGGATGACGTTGTAAGTGCGGACAGAATTGTTTTAGGTATAGAGGATGAGCGGTCTAACGAGATGCTTAAAAATCTTTACGCTAAATCTGGGGTGCCAATATTTAGCGTATCTCTTAATACAGGTGAATTTATAAAATATTTATCTAACACCTTGCTTGCTACCTTGATTAGTTATTCAAATGAAATGTCTATTTTGGCTGATTTAGTAGGTGGAATAGATGTTTCATCTGCATTTAAAATTCTACATTTGGATAAGCGATGGAATAATTGCAGTATGACTTCTTATGTATACCCCGGTTGTGGTTACGGTGGTTATTGCTTACCAAAAGATACAAATGCAATTTATGCCTTGGCAAATGATATTGGTTTTGATCCCCAGATACTTAAAAATGTAATTTCAACCAATGACAAAATGCCATCATTTATTGCAAATAAAATAGAAAATGCTGTCGGCAATGATAAATCCAAGGTGCTAGGTATACTTGGTCTCTCATTTAAGTCAGGTTCTGATGACGTCAGAGATACGCCAAGTGCCAAGATTATTTCTGAGCTAAATAAACGCGGTTACAATCATATCATTGCTTATGATCCAGTAGCAAAAAAAGAATTCTTAAATCACTACAAACTAAGTGTATGCTGTGAAAATACTTGTGATGCTGTCATAGAAAAAGCAGATTTGTTGATTATAACGACTGCATGGTCTGAATTTAAAGATATACGAACTAAAACTGATAAACAAATAATTGATTGTCGCTACATGCTTTAGGAAGCAGCGTTGTATTGTTGTGGTATACTAAAGTTGTAACACCTCGACCTAATAGGTATAATACATAAAAGGGAAGAGGAAAAAAATGAATACGTATGAAAATGAATTCAAAAGAGAGTTGGTACGACTTCATATAGAAGAAGGCCGAACGATTAAAAGTTTAACCCTAGAATATCAAGTATCGAAAGCAAGTATCTCCAACTGGGTAAAAGCGTACCGCGAAGAATGCCAATCAAACCAAGAAAGCAAAAAAGATTATGATTATATGATGGAAAATCGAAAACTCCGACAAAAGCTTGTAGAATTGGAAAAAGAGAATCTATTTCTAAAAAAAGCAGCGGCATTCTTTGCGAAGGAAATCGATTAATGGTTTATCGATTCATTCAAGATAATTACAAAATATTTGGTCTTAGATGGCTCTTGAGAAAATTCGAACTGAGTCCAAATGCTTACTATAACTTTCAGAGAAACAGAAAGTCTGCTTATCATGCAAAAAAACAATCAGTACAGGAAGAAATCAAGAAAATATATCATGAAACTTCAGGAATCGTCGGACATCGTAATGTGAAAATATTTTTAGAACGAAAAGGAATTCATTTAAGTAAAACAACTGTTCATCAATATATGAACAAAGATTTACAATTGCAATCAATTGTGAGGAAAAGAAAAACAGCTTATAAAAAAGGGCATATCCACAAAGTATTTCCAAATCTAATTAACCAAAACTTTAAAGTTACAGAAAAAAACAGAGTTTGGTGTACAGATTTTACCTACCTATTTTTAACAGACGGTAGCAAACGCTATAACTGTTCCATCATAGATTTATACGACCGTTGTATAATTGCTAGTCTAAATGGTAAGGAGATCACGAGTGAACTTGCTATTGATACATTAAAAAAAGCACTTCAAACTCAGCCAAAGTTCAAGGAATCATTGATTCTTCATAGTGACCAAGGTTCACAATTTACATCTATAGATTTTACTGACTTTTGTGAAACCTCCAATATTCAGCAAAGTATGAGTAAAGCTGGGTGTCCTTATGATAATGCTCCAATGGAACGCTACTATAATACTTTGAAAAACGAATTGATTTATCTACACCATTTTCACTCTGATAAAGAATTAGACGATGCAATCAATAAATTTACTTTCGTGTGGTATAACCATGTCAGACCGCATTCCTTTAATAATGGTCTTACTCCTTTTGCTGCTCGATTTCTAAAATAATTTTAGGTTGTTGTGTTACAATAATGCTTGACCACTACAA
>JAVBJX010000037.1:0-2510 GCA_031546705.1 Caryophanales bacterium | reverse complement strand
CCCTTTTTCAAAAACTTTGCTATTGCTTCGGCAGTTGACCCCCAAGCAGTAACATCAATAAAGCTTGAATTTTCTTTGTCGTGCTTGATAGCAAAACGATTGTTCACAACCGATTTTTCCTCAGTTCCCACAACAACTTTTTTTAATTCGACCTCGCCTACAAGCCTGCCTAATTCTATAATCATACAAAAACCTCCATTTAGTTTTTAGAGAACTAAGTATCTCTCATTAATCTACATTAGTTAATTCGTTGTTATTGTTCCACTTGAAAAGAGCAAGCCCTCGAACAATGGTTGTTCAAGGGCTTGCTCTAATATCATATAAATATTGATTTGAATTAATAATTAAATATCCCCCTTTCAAGGAGCATAAAATGAGATTTAAGTGGTCAAGTCCAAGCCACTTAAATACTCACGCAAAATATTTTCGACAATTTGTACATGCCTACTGTCTTTTTCATTTAGTCTACTCAGTAAGTTAATCATACTTTCAAAATGGCTATCATCTAATCCCCACAACATTTTATCGCTACTTACAGATAAAGCTTCACAAAATTTTTTTAAAGTTGTAAGCGAGAGTCCAGTTTGTCCCGACTCAGCTTGAAATATAAACCTTGAAGAAACACCTGTTATTTCTGCGAATTTCTCTCTTGTATATCCATTTGCTTCTCTAAATAATCGTACCCTTTTACCTACATCTACATTTATTTGCTTAATTTCTCTCATCAATTACACCTCCACATGAATCATTGCTTACAGTTTACATGACAGAATCGCTTCATAAAATGAATCAATACTCATATTTATAGTAGAAACACAGCCTATACTTATGTTATACTTTTTATGCTACAATTTGGATAAAGCAGGTGATATAAAGTAGGTGACATAATGAATGATGATATGTCTTTTATTACTTGCTGCTTTGGTGGTCATGTGTACATTGAAGTTGTAGAAATATTTATAGAACAAACAATGAGTTATGAAGAAAGTAAAAAACTCATAATAGTAAATATTTTTAATTGATAAGTGTTAAACAACTTTCAAACTACACTCCTTAGTTTTACACTTTAACAATTAATTTACAAAAAATAATGAAGAAAAAAAAGCTTATTTGCAAACCTTGCAATCGGAAAAGCAGAAAATTGAAGTTAGCTTTGGTTTTTCTGGTAAAAGCGTTAATGAGAATCAGTTTTTAAATTTTTCCAATTGCGAAAATGAAAACATCGGATTGCATAACAAAACTATTTTATCGCCTGTCGCTAAGTGTAATCTTCATCAATGTTGCCTATCATAACAAGACGTTAGAAAACAGAACTGTGTAATGAAAATGTGTAAGCATATTGAGTGGATTGAGAAAAGCATATTTTAATCTCGCTTTAATGCCACAAAAAATGGTTGCAACAAATGATTTGCTCATCTGTTGCAACCAATAGAATTTTATTAATAGCGGTAATTTTATATTAATTATAAATGCTCTCGCATATCTATAAATGGGGTTATTTCACCTCTAAATCCAGTGCTGATAATCTTACAGAGGTAATCGCATTGGCAAGTGTACGTCTTTTTACCCATAAAATTCTTTGGGAGAAGGTCTGCCATCTCAAATATCAATGCACTTTCAACATCTTTAATTAATAAATTCATTTCTTCATCACCTAACTTTTTTGAGGTCACAATAGTTCCTAATCTTATGTACTTTTTGCCACGACAGTCGTTGTCACCAAACCAAATTTCTTCATGGTCAATTAACCTCTTGTAAAAACTATCATGCGTTTTTCCGATATATAAAGATTTCTCACGCCCACCAAATTTGCGAGTTATGTAATAAACTCCTATTCCATTTACTCTAATGTCTGACACAATGTTTTCAAATAGCATTGGATAAGACCACTTAATTTTTACTGTTCTCAAAAATTCCTCACCTACTTTAAGATGACATTTACGACTGAAACGATAATTTATCATTACGCCAGCCACTCGCTAACTTCAGTTCTACATCATCAAGAATCTTAAAATATTCTTTGACTCAATGAATTTTCATTTCTTCCTCATTGTATAAGTCCAATATACACGTACTTCTTCCTGTTTCTACAACAAAGTACAACTCGTTTCAATATAAATAGCCCCATCAGCATTATATGAGCCTAACGGTGTTTCAATTTGGTGCAATGAGATTAAAAGCTAATTATGAAAATTAAAAACTGCAAGCATAAATTTGACAATTCCATTTTTGAATTGTAGTATGTAAAGGAAAATTTATATTGAATATATTATTTCTTTAATGAAGTTTCCTCTTTCCATTTCGCACAACCATTTAGCCCATGAAGCATAGTCTTTGAACTGCTTTGTTTTAGAAACTGCATCTAATGGTTTTTCGCAGGACAATATTAGCATGTGCTTCGCTCTTGTCATGGCAACATATAAAATCCTTATTTCTTCTTCCATATGCTCCCTGATTTTGCTGTCTAATAATTCCACATAGTCTTTATCAATGCCATAATCGGGACTACT